>CAYNFM010000100.1:0-12454 GCA_964396415.1 uncultured Treponemataceae bacterium
ACGGGGCTGGGCGATTTCTACCTCTGCGCAAAAGGCAGCATCGACGATCCGAAAGGATCCTTCAGGCCGGGCAAGGACCGTCAAGGGCAAGGTATTCGGCCCACCTGCGAATAAAAGGGAGGGGCGAAAGCCTGGCAGCCGCCGCTTTACCCAAGCCTTGCGACGACAGAGCCTCCCTGAAGCGCCATTATCGGATCGACCAGCTCCGCACCCTGGTCCAAGGGGCCCGTTGGGATTCTATAATCTTGTATTAACCAGTCTATTTGTTACTATCCGTCGTTGCTATTATATTAATAGCATGCTACAATATAAATAGCAAAAGTATTTTCTATGGAGGTAATTATATGCCTGTCATTCAAATCACCATGGGGAAAAGCAGTAGGGAGCAGAAGAAGGAGCTCATCGAAAGGCTATCCGCGGACGCGATCGAGATCACAAAGATACCGGCGAGCGAATTTACTGTCCTCATCACCGAACTCGATACTGATAATATTGGCCGTTCAGGGCAGACTCTTACCGACCTAAGAGCCTCGAAACTGTAGCCGCTCGATGGCGATACCCACGCCCGGCAAACCGGTTCGAGGCTCTAAATCAGGCCAACCTCTTATGGCCTTGTTCGACCTCCTCGGCAGGCGCTGGGCTATGGGTATCATTTGGAACCTCTATCGAGGGCCCTTGACGTTCAGGAGCTTGCAAAGCGCCTGCGAAAGGAAAAGCGGGACCATCTCGCCATCCATCCTCAATAGCCGCATCAAAGATCTCCAAGAAGCCAACCTTGTTATGAGGACTTTGGACGGCTATGAGCTGACTCAATTAGGGAAGGAGCTGTTTATCCTGCTGGAATCCCTCGATCCTTGGTCTCAAAAATGGAGGAGTTCCCTGTTCTGAACGGAAATGATTAATGATGTAGAGGGCGAGGGGCGCCCCCAAAAGGGAAACGGGCTTCTTTATAAAACTACCCCCCTTGCATTGGATGTCTTTTCTTCTTGACAATGCTTCATCGGGACACTATAGTCAATCCTGACTATGACTGATTCGTACAAAGTTTCCTTCTACATCCTCGGCTTTCTCATAAGGCTGGGGCCTCTGCACGGTTACCAGTTAAAAACGCATATCGAACGTGAAGCTCGCGACTTCGCGAAAATCAAGTTGCCGAATCTCTATTACCACCTAGGCTCGATGAAGGGAAAGGGTTGGGTCGAGTCGACGCGGGGAAAAGAGGGGAGTCATCCGGAAAAAGAAATATTCTCGGTGACCGTCGAAGGCAAACGGCGGTTCGAGGAATTCCTCGATCGATGCTTCGCCGAACCCGTAGGGTGGGATTTCCCTCTCGACGGCGCCCTCTTTTTTTCCAAAGGAAGGAGCACCAGGACCATTGCGCGCGAGCTGTCGGCGGCTGAGGAACGCGCGGTGCTTGCCCTCGATGCCCTCGCCGGACACCGGAAGGAAGTCCTGGACGAAGTGCCGCCGTCGTTCCGTGACGTGGCGGCCCTCATCCTCGCCCATCACGAATGCCACTACGCCGCGGAGAGGAAATGGCTTCACGAGGCAACTGCCGTTTTCGAATCTCGAAAGGGAAATAAAGGAGAGGCTTAATGCGGAAAATTTGTTCTCGCCGATTCGATGTGGATTTTTTCGAAAAAGACGAATCAACATGGCTTGTCGTCTCTCGCCTCGTCGACGACGCCCACGACATTACTACAAAAGTCGAAGTTCAGGTACCCGAGATGGTTATCAGCGAGGCCAGCATTGAATTTGCGCGATATCCGCTGGACGTCTGCCCAATGATCGAGCGCAACGTTAAACGCATCGTAGGGTTGAAGCTGCTCAAGAACTACAATATGAGATCGCTTACGATCTTCCTCGGCTCCAAAGGCTGCGGAAACGTAATGCAAATACTCGGCACAGGTCTGCAGTCCTTCGTATACTCTTATTATCCATATTTAATTACGACCGGGAAGATGAGCACGGCCGAATGGGAGAAGTTCTCCATAACCCGCCTTCGCAAAGCTTGCTTAGGCCATACCCTCCTAGAGAAAGGCAAGGCAAAGATGCTACACGAAAGCGTAGCCGCGCATTGATCGCCCGATCGGCCAATTGCGGATTCCCGCTTCCCAATCCGCTTGCCTGGATTTTCCGGCGTTAGGCTCGGAATCGACCGCGGTAGTCGGAAAATAGCTTAGAGCCAGGACCGCTCGCAACGAGGACGGACGAGAAGGCAACTAGCTCGTCTACGGGCTTCGTCTTCTCAGGCTGGCAAGATGGGACGCCATTCTTTATCCAGTCATAGACCACGAGGAGGGCATCGTCTTGGCACCTCGCCCACGTAGTATTAGCCTTTAGTCTCCGGCCGGATGCGGAATTTACACATTTTGCTAGCTTGCAGTTCCTTTACCTAAAAACAAATACTGTAAGGCGCCGGTCGGAGTCGGACCGACTCATAAAGGTTTTGCAGACCTCTCCCTTCCCACTTGGGTACGGCGCCATGTGCGATAGCACATTTTTAGATCCATTCCTCTCGCCGCCAGGCTCTACTGAGCCTGACGGCGCCATTCGCGATAGCGAATTCTTAAATCCATTCCCTGCGCCGAGCGACTACCGTCGCCCGGCGCCATTCGCGAAAGCGAATATAACCAATGCTGCGCGCCGATGGCAAGCCCTACTACCGTCAGAAAGGGAAAAGGCCGCATTTGAGATCCCGGGGGAAGCCCGCGACCCCCTCCACCGGGAGCTCAGCTCTTCGCTGCCTTCGCCCTTTTCGAGGCTCCTTTGGGGGGATTCGCCGCGGCGAGGGCTGCCCTGGCGCTGGCTGCGATATGGGCCTGCTCGGCCTGCTTCTTCGCCAGGTTCCTGTCCTCGATGATCTTCCACCCGTCGACGAAGGCCGAGGCGATGAAGACCGACGAATAGGTACCGGTGATGACACCTACGATTATGCAGAGCGAAAAATCCTTCATGCTGCCCGTCGTGAAGATGAAAAGGGCGATCGCCGACAAAAGGACCGTGCCCGAGGTTATGAAGGTCCTTCCCAGGGTCTCGGTGACGCCCCGATTCATGTTTTCCCGGAATACGGCGTTGGGCGCGAACTTCACCTTCTCGCGGATACGATCGTAGATGACGATCGTGTCGTTGATCGAATAGCCGACTATCGTGAGGATGGCCGCGATGATCGAGGTATTGAACTCGGTCCGAGTAAATACGATGAAGGCGACGAGAACGAGGGCGTCGTGGATGACCGATAATACGGCGCCGATGGCATAGACCGGCTTGAAGCGGAAAGAGCAATAGGCGAGGATGAGGGCGAAAGTGAGGAGGGTCAACCATACGGCCTGATCGGCGAGGCTCTTCGAGAAGCGGGCGCCGACGAAGTCGGCCTTGTTGACGATGACGTTGTCCGTGCCGAATGCGCCTTCGAGGGCCGTCGAGAGCCTCGGCTGGACGGTCTTCGAGAATTCGGGGTCCTTTCCCGAGTCTTCGATCCGGATCATATACTGGCGAGCGACCTCGTCGCCGGCGCGTTGTATCGAAACGTTCCCGAAGCTCTTCAGCGATGCCCTTATGGCCTCGACGCTCACATCCAGGCCGGAAGAGCCCGTGAGTGCGTAATGCAACACGGTCGGAGCCGTCGCCGATACGGTGGAGTCGGTCTGCGAGGCGCCGAGGATGAGGGCGGAGGGAGTGGACCCGTCCGCCTTGAGGTCGACGACCATGCCGGAAACGGATTTGACGGCATCCGCCATGGCCTGGAGAGTCGGGTACTGATCGAAGGCGTAGGTATAGGATTTAGTCTCTCCAGAGGGGGCCTGGGAGATGAGATCCACTTCCGCCTTGGTGACTTTGAGCTGCATCGTGCCGGCCCCCGTATACGAAACGTACATCGAGGGAGGGGCGAAGCGGATGCTGGTGTTGAGGCCTGCCTGAAAGTCGACGCCTTTGTTGAAGCCGAGGGTCACGGCGCCGACGAGACCGGCTACGATAATGACCACGGATATCGGAACCGTAATCTTGAAGCTGCGGTCGAAGTTGATAACCCGCGTCATTTGACCCTCCAGGAAATGCTCACGTGCTTGACCTTGAGCACGTCCGTCTCGAAATCGAAGATCAGGTGCGACAGGAACAAGGAGGTGAAGAGGGAGCAGATGGTCCCGATGGCGAGAGAGATGGCGAAACCCTGGATGGGTCCGGAGCCGAGCTGGGCCAGGAACAGGGCAGCGATCAGGTTGGTCAAGTGCGAGTCCACGATCGTCCAGAAGGCCTTGTTGAACCCGGCGCGAATCGAGGCGACACGGCCCTTGCCGACCCGTAATTCCTCTTTGATTCGCTCGAAAATCAGGACGTTCGCGTCCACCGATACGCCGATCGTGAGGACGAAGCCCGCGATGGATGGCAGGGTGAGGGTCAGGCCGAAGGCCGAGAGGACGCCTACCATGATGAACAGGTTCACGATCTCGGCCAAGGCGGTATTGATTCCCGCGCCCTTGTAGTAAAGGAGCATGAAACCGATGACAAGGGCGAATGCTATTGTAACCGCGAAGATCCCCGCGTGGACGGCGTCCTCGCCGAGGGAAGAGCCGATGGCTTGGGTATTGACCGGCGAAAGCTCGACCGGTAGGGCCGCCGTGCGGAGCACGAGAGCCAGGTTGGTGGCCTCCTCGGCGCTGAAGCCCGTCATCCTTACCGAGTCGCGGATGGGCTCCGATATCCTCGCGCCGGCCTTGACCTTCTCGTCCAGGACGACGGCCATGGTCTTGCCGACGTTGGCGGAAGTCATCTTGTAGAAGATCTCCCCGCCCTCCTTGTCGAGCTGGAAGTTCGTCTCGGGTTGGCCCGTGATGGGATCGGCGGAGGTGGTCGCGTTGGTGATATGGGTCCCGTCGAGGCCGGGCACCGCGTTGATGACCATGTACTGACCGGTGAACTCGTCGAGGCCGTAGGAGTCCTTCTTGTAGAACTTGCGGATCACGTAGCCGGCCGGGACGATGGTCTTGTCGGCCACCGTCATGGTCTTCTCGTCAACGCCGAGCGGGTTCTGCTCGAGGTAGGTCGCGAGCTTGGCGTTGGCCTCGTCGTCGACCATGTAAAAGCCCAGGTTTCCGCGCCCCATGAGGATCGAGTTGATGTTCTCGGGGTCGGCCGCGCCGGGAACCTCGATATAGATCTGGTCGTCGCCCTGCTGGCGGATCGTGGGCTCCGTGAGGCCGAACTTGTCTATGCGGGAATTGAGGCTCTCGATGGCGCGATTCATCGCGTCGGCCCGCTCGGCGGCGGAGAGCGTATGCCCGACTTTCTTGGCAAGGGCGTCGAGGTCGGCCTGGATGACGGCGCTCATCCCGCCGGACAGGTCGAGACCGAGCTTGACCGCTTTCTTCTGCTGGGCCTTGAGGTTGAGCACGCGGGTGCGGTAGATGCTCTCGACCGCGTCGTAGGCCGCCTTCTCGCTGACGAAGGCGGCGAGAGCCGACTTGGCCGTCCAAGAGGCGGGCTCGGGCTTGCGGGCTGTTTTATAGGCGGAGGTAGCGGCCTTGATGTCCACGGCGAACTTCTGCACGTCCAGCTTGGTCTCGTCGCTGGCGGCCGCGCTCGACTTGAGGGCGTTGAGATCGGTGATCGCCATGCTGCGGGCGTACTCCCGGATCTGCTCGCGCGACCCCACTGCCAGAGCCTTGTCGGCCTTCGGCGTAAGCCAATACCAGCTGACCGTCGGCCAGAGGAAGGCGAAGGAGACGGCGACGACCGCCAGTACGATTAATAGCCTTTGTAACTTGCTCATTCCGCTCGCTCCAGATGAGAGAATGGGGTCGAACCCGCGCTAGCCGCTCGGAAGCCTGGGCTTCGGACCGCCCCTGTGTCAGGCAGGAATTTTACTTCTTTCCGTCGGTGGGCTTCTCGACGTCGCTGTCGGGCGTCTTCAGGGCCTCGATCTTCTCGTCGCCGCCCTTGGGTTCGACCCCCGCGATGGCTGACTTGGAAAACTCCATTTTGGTGTTCTCGTCGACCTTAAGGATCACGGTCTTCTCTTTTACCGTGTAAACGGTAGCATGGACCCCGCCGGCGGTGACGACTCTGTCGCCCTTCTTGACGGCCTCGATCATCCGCTTAGTTTCCTTTTGCTTCTTGTTCTGCGGCCTGATGATCAGGAAGTAGAAAATCACGAAGACGGCGCCGAAGGTGCCGAGCGTCATGACCATGGAACCGGACGCGTTGCCGGTAGCCGGCGCGGCCTGGAGCAGGGCGAACCCCGACAAAAGCTTATTCATGTGGTTTCCTTAAGGGAGGATTCGCGGAAAGGTAGCACGATTGCGGAGAGACCGTCAAGTTTGGCTAGGACGTAATCACCGTGCCCGCGCGGCCGTCGATTGCGGCCTCGGCCCTCTCGAGGCTCGTGACGATCACCTTTTGCCCGCCGCGCCGGATAAAATCGCAGGCCGCCTCTATCTTGGGCCCCATCGAGCCCTTGGGAAACTGTCCCTCGGCCAGATAGCGCTCGCACTCCGCGACGGTCAGGGCATCGAAGAGGCGTTGATCGGGCTTCCGGTAATTGATGGCGACCTTTTCCACGCCGGTGAGGATGCAGAGCTCGTCCGCGCCGATGAGATTGGCCAACAGCGCCGAGGCGCGATCCTTGTCGATCACGGCGTCCACGCCCGAGAGGGTCCCGTCGGGCAGCCGCATGACCGGGACGCCGCCGCCGCCCGCGGCTATGACTACCTTGCCGTCGTCTATGAGGTCCTTGATGGTGCCCTTCTCGACGACGTCGAGAGGAATGGGCGAGGCGACGACGCGGCGAAAGCCTCGTCCGAAGTCTTCTTTGATGATCCAACCGCGCTCGCGGAGCCTTTCGACCTGCTCGGCCTTATAAAAAGGCCCGACGAATTTGCTGGGGTTGGCCATCGAGGGATCGGCGGGATCGACGACCACCTGCGTGATGACGGTGACTACGTCCTTCTCGATCCTGGCGACGATGAGGGCGTTGGCGAGGCACTGGGCTATCATATAGCCCATCGAGCCCTGGGTGTCGGCGACGATGACGTTGAGGGGCGAGGGAGGGACCTGACCCGAGGCTGCCTCGTGGCGGATGAGATGGACGCCGGCCTGAGGGCCGTTGCCGTGAGAGAGCACGACCCGATGCCCCTGGGATATGAGGCCGACGATCGCGTCCATGCTCTTCCGCGTGTTGGCGAACTGCTCCGCCATCGTGCCTTCGCTGCCTTCTTCGATTATCGCGTTGCCGCCCAAGGCGACGACGATGGTCTTCCTGATCATTCCTGCCCCTTATCGAATTTGAACTATAAGCGGGATCGGCAGAAGTGGCAAGCTCGATTGCCTATGCAATTCTTTTGCATAAAAATGAATACGAAATATATCGAATCGGGCGGAGGGGTCGGAATCCAAGCTATCCCGCCGCGCGGACAAAGCCGTATTATTCGGGGCATGAAAAGAAGCCTCATCCTCGCGACTCTTGGCCTCCTCTTCTTCTCGGCCCTGCCGGCGGCGGCAGGTCCGGTATTCGCCCCGGGGACGAAGCTCTTCGTGATAAAGACCGAGCATTTCGACATAATCTTCTCGGATCGCTCCCGTCCCACCGCCCTGCGCCTCTCGACGATGGCCGAATCGGTCTACGATGAAGTCTCGGGCAAGATCCAGTCGAAGCTTCCCTCCCGCGTGCCCGTGGTCATTACGCCCGACATCGGCAGCTTCAACGGAGAGACGGCCCCCTTCCCTTACATGCACATAGTCCTCATCGATAGCGCGCTCGACCTCGGTTGGACAGCCTTCAAGGACAATTTCCGCAATCTCTTCCTCCACGAGCTCACCCATGCCGTGTCGTTGCAGATAAAAGCGCCCTGGGCCTCCTTCCTCTCCGGCATATTCGGCTCATGGGTCCTCCCGGGCCTGCTCAACGAGCCCGAGTTCATGGTAGAGGGCGTGGCAGTATCTTTCGAAAGCGACGATGCCTTCGGCGGCCGCGCCAACGATCCCCTTATAAAGGAGCAATTGCGGCAGGACATCCTCGAGAATCGCTTCAAGTCTCCCATCGAGGCTTCGGGCCTCTACGACGAATACCCCTATGGCGATATCTATTACGAATACGGAGGCCTCTTCAACGCTTACATCCAGAAGGCCTACGGGATGGGCAAGTACGCCGAGCTCTGGAAGGCGATGGGCGACCTGATCTTCCCGACCTCCCTCGACCCCTACGATGTCAGCTTCTATAAGGCCTTCCATAAGACCTACGGCATCCCCTTCATGGAAGCCTGGGCCGACTTCCGAAACGCCGTCGCCCTCGCGAGTCGGGTCGCGGCGCCGGAAAGGATCGGCCCGCGCGATCTCGCGGCGATGCCGGGAGGACTCTGCGGGGATGACCGAAACCTCTACTGGGTCGACGCCCGATCCAATCGCGCCATGATGACCGATGCCTCGACGCTAGAAAGCTCGGTCCTCTTCGATGCGGATTCGTCCTGGGCCATCAGCGACGTATCGCGTGATGGGGGCGCGGGAAAGGGACGCCTCCTAGTCTCGAGGTCCGTCATGCTCCCGGACGGCCGTTCCCGCGCCGAGACTATCGCCTACGATCTCGCCTCGAGGCGCTTCCTGCCCGAGACCGGCGTAGCCGACATGCGCGAGGCGCGGTTCTTTCGCGACGGCTGGGTGGGCGTCGTGTCCGACCTCCATAACACCGATCTCGTCTTCGCGTCCGCGGCGGGCGAGAAGCTCCTCCTCCCCGGATCGGAGGAAGTCATGTATTCCTCACCGGCAGTCCTGGACGACCGGAGGCTAGCCCTCATCGTCGCGGTCGGAGGCAAGAGGAGCATCGGGGTTTTCGACGCCGACTCGGGGAAACTCGCCCTAGTGAAACCGACGGGCGCCGACGCCGAGCTCCTCAGCTATGTCCGCCAAATCTCCGCCTCCGGCGACGAGACGTCTCGCGACGTCTCGTCTCGCGACGTCTCGTCTCGCGACGTCTCGTCGCGAAGGATCTACTTCAACTACGACTCGAACGACGGCCTCTATAGGCTCGGCATCCTCGATGGGGACGAGCTCAGGGTCGAAACCACCGAATATTCAGGGGGAATATTCTGGCCCCGCGCCGCGGCCGGACGCGTCTTCTACGTCGGCCGCTTCTCCGGAGGCGACAAGCTCTGCCGCTATCCCGGCGACGCCGCGTCGATAGGCTCGGCGGGAACCGTGGGCGAGCGTCGCGCGGACTTCAGCCTCGAGGACTTCGATCCGAAGCCGGCCCTCGCGGAGCGCGACGCCGGCATCGCGGCGGCGGCCGCGACGACGGCGATCGGGCCCTACCGGCCCCTGGCCTACGCCAACCCCTTCCAAATGTGGGCCCCCTACCCCGACCTCCAGAACATCGATCGCTCCGTACGGGTCTTCGGTCTCTTCTATCTCCAGGACCCGATCGCCGCGAATGGCCTCCTCATCGACGCCGGCTACGACTCGTCCTACCCATTCGCCGACTCGAGCCTCGAATGGGTGAACGACGAGCTCCCCGTCGCATTCACGACGACCCTGGGCGACAACCTCGTCTACGGCGCCTCGGGCCCGCCCGAGCGGCAAAGCTCGGCCTCTCTCTTCGCGTCGCTGGATCTTCCGTCGACGCCCCTTCCCCGCGCCGCAGTCCTCGGCCTCGGCGGCGGCGTTCTCACCCGCGGAGAGGGGGCGGGCGGCAGTCCCTATTCCTGGGGTTATACGGGCTGGAACGCGACGGCTTCCGGCCTCGCGGGATGGGAGGGTCGGATTCCCGGCGTGGCCGTCAGCACTTCGCGCGGCATCGATATCCTGAGCTATCACGACCTCGACGCCGCCTCGCTTACCTACAAGACCGAGGCCCGGCTCGTCGCGGCGTACGACCGGGTGCCGATCAGGCTGGATCTCTGGGGCGCCTGGGCCAGCTCGCCCGTACTCAAACTCGATTCCACGAGCACGGTCTTCTCCGCCGACCACCGCCCCCCCTACGTGGAGTACGAGACCCTGGAAACGGGGAGTTCCAACCTCCTCATCGAGGGCACTCTCGCCTATCGTCTCGCCGACCAGGCGATCCATACGAACATCCTCGACCTGTACTTCAATCGGCTCCTCGTCGATATCGGTTTCCGCGCCGCCTATTTCCAAACCGAGGCGCTCGATTCCGCCTTCGCCCGCCTCTCCCTCGACATAGCCGGGGCGCAGGGTTTGGCCTACGCAGGCGCGCGCATCTTCGGCGAGGCCTTCGCCCGCCTCGACCAATCGGTGTCGGCGGCATCATTCGGGTTTCGCCTCGGCTACCAGCTCGACGCTGACTCGGGCACGCCTCTACGCGCGCCGCTGAGCGCGCCGCCGTTGCCGCGACGACAAGCTGCCGAGGAACTCGAATGATCGTCAGGCGCGCGGAGGTGATGGGCCGCTGCATGGGGGTCAAGCGCGCCGTCGACATGGCCCTGGCGGCGGCGCAAGGCTCAGGCGCCGAGGGCGTTTACACCCTGGGGCCCCTCATTCACAATCCCCAGGCCGTGGCCGAGCTCGAGGCGGCGGGAGTGCACGCCCTCACCGACCTGGAGCTCGAGACGCGCGATGCCCGCGGCGAGCTCTTCTCGGGAGCCTCCGTCGTCCTGCGCGCCCACGGAATCGCGCCAGAGCAAAGGGAAAAACTTCTCGCCCTCGGCGCGCGCATCGTCGACGCCACCTGCCCCCGCGTCCTCGCCAGCCAGAGGAAGGCGGCGGCCTACGCGGCGAAGGGCTGGAAGGTGGTCATCGCGGGGGACGAGGGCCACGGCGAAGTGGTCGGCATAGCGGGCTGCGCCCCCGGCTCGGTCGTGATCGGCAATCCCGACGAAGCCCGGGCGCTGGAAGCTCGGGGTCCCGACGGGAAGATCCTGCCCGTGGCCCTGATCGCCCAAACCACTATTAAAAAGGAAGAGTACGCCGCCATCCGCGCCGTCCTCGCCCTGCGCTTCCCCGTCCTCGAGGTGGTCGACTCGATATGCCCCTGCACGGATGACAGGCTCCAAGCCCTCGCGCGGCTCGCGGCCGAAGTCGAGGCCATCGTGATCGTGGGCGGGCGCAACTCTGCGAATACCGCCCGGCTCTTGACGACGGCCAGGGAACTCGGCAAGCCCGCATGGCTCGTCGAGACGGCCGCCGAGCTCCCGAAGGAGGTCTACGGCTTCTCGAGGGTCGGGCTCTCCGCCGGCGCGTCGACCCCCGAGCGCCTGATCGACGAGCTGGAAGCTGCCCTCCTCCTCGGAAAAACGGTCG
Source organism: uncultured Treponemataceae bacterium (assembly GCA_964396415.1). Lineage (GTDB taxonomy): Bacteria > Spirochaetota > Spirochaetia > Treponematales > Rectinemataceae > UBA1306. The sequence goes on from CAYNFM010000100.1 coordinate 11,245, forward strand.
GCTAGCTTCGACGCCGGGATCGGGACGCAGTAGATTTATGGTCGGGAGGTCGACATGGCCGATGGTTTCTACGAGAGCATCGCGAAGGCCCGGTCCCTGGTCGAGGTCTTCGGCGAAGGCATGTTCCGCGACGTGCCCTCCGACTGGTGGATCGCCCTGACCGACGTCGTCGCCTCGACGAAGGCCATAGAGGAGGGGCGCTACAAGGAAGTCAATTCAGCGGGTAGCCTGCCGGTCATGGCCATCAGCAACTACCTCGGCAACATGGATTTCCCCTTCGTCTTCGGCGGTGACGGCGTGACCTGCCTGGTTCCCTCGGGAGCCGTCGACGCGGTGCGGGATATCCTCGTCGGGACCGTCCGCTCGGTGAAGCGGGCCTTCGACCTCGTCCTCCGCCTCGCCTTGATTCCGGTACGGGACCTGCGGGATAAGGGAAGGATCCTTCGCGTCGCCCGTTGGGAGGTAAGCCCTCACTATTCGCAGGCTATCTTCGAGGGCGACGGCTTCGACGAGGCGGAAGCGATACTGAAGGACTCGGATCCCCGCTACCTCGTCTCGACGAAGGACGGCGGCTCCCTCGAGCCCGATTTTACCGGCTATACCTGCCGGTGGCAGGATTTCCCCTCCAGCAAGGACGAGACGATAGCCCTGCTCGTGAAGTTTCGCAGGAGCGACCACGGGCTCGTCAAGGGTTTCCTCGAGGAGCTCCGGGCCCTCGTCGGCACCGAGCGGGAGCACCACCCCCTGCGCCTCGAGACGCATAGGCCGGCCTTCGGCGCGAGGCGCCTGAACGCGGAGGCGGCGGTCAGGGCCGGCACCACACGGGGCCTGCGCGCCCTCGCCTATCGGCAGAAGGTCCGCCTGCAGATGGTCTGGGTGTTGCTGTTTTCGGCCCTGCGAATAAGGGTATTCCAGGGACGAAAGGACCTCTCGACGACGAAGGAGGAAAACATCGCCTCCAGCGACTTCCGAAAATACGACAACACGATCAAGATGATCCTCGCCGTCAGCCGGGAGTCACGCGAGAAGCTGCAGCAGAGGCTCGAGGAGGCCCGAGCGAGGGGCGAGATTTTCTACGGACTCCACGTAAGCGACCGGGCGACGATAACCTGCCTCATGCACACCGCTTCCGGGGCCGAGGTCCATTTCGTGGACGCGGCCGACGGGGGCTACGCGATAGCCGCCAAGCAGATCAAGGCGCAGATAAGGG
>CAYNFM010000101.1:0-12258 GCA_964396415.1 uncultured Treponemataceae bacterium
CGCCGGTATCCGATGGGGCGCCGGGGATCGGCCTCGGGTCGGCGACCGGAATCGCGGAAGGCGCCGCGAGGCAGGGGAGAGAGGAGCGGGGCCGCGTCGCCTTCGAGGAGGTCTGGTTCCGCTACGACGGCGCCAAGGAAGCCGCGCTCCGCGGGGTGAGCTTCGCCTGCCGGCCGGGAACGAGCCTCGGCATCATCGGCTCGACGGGCTCGGGGAAGACGAGTCTCGTCTCCCTCGTCCCGCGCTTCTACGACGCGAGCGAGGGGAGGGTGCTGGTGGACGGCCTCGACGTCCGCGGGCGTGACTCGAAGGAGCTCCGCGCCGGCATTGCCATCGTGCCCCAGCGCTCGGTTCTCTTCTCGGGCAGCATCGCCGAGAATATCCGCTGGGGCAAGCCGGAGGCCAGCCTCGAGGAGGTGGAGGCCGCCGCCCGCGCCGCCGCGGCCCACGATTTCATAGTCTCCTTCCCTGAAGGCTACGAGACTCACGTGGGCCGCGGCGGCCTCTCGCTGTCCGGCGGCCAGCGCCAGCGCATATCCATCGCGCGCGCCCTCGTGCGCGAGCCTTCCTTGCTGATCCTCGACGACAGCATGAGCGCCGTCGACGCCGTCACCGAGGCTCGGATACGATCCGCCCTCCGCGACGCGACGTCGGGAAATGGCGCGATGCGCGGCGCTACGGTAATCCTCATCGCGCAGCGAATCTCGGCGGTGCGCGACTGCGACCTCGTCCTCGTCCTCGACGAGGGGAGGGTCGCGGGGCTCGGGCGGCACGAGGAGCTGCTCGCGGACTGCGAAGTCTATCGGGACATCCACCGCTCTCAAGCGGGGATCGCGGGAGTCCGGCATGGCTGAGCCCGTCGTCGAGCCGCCCAGGCTCCCGGGAATCGGCGGCGGGTCCAGAGGTGGCATGGGCGGCGGGGCGCGTTGGCTCCAGGCAGGCGCCCGCGCCAAGGACAGGAGGGGGACGATGGCCCGCCTCTGGTCCTGCTTCGGCGTCGAGCGCGGGAGGATCTTCCTCGTCTTCGGCCTCGTCGTCCTCGACTGCGCGATCCTCCTCTCGGGACCCTGGCTCATCGGGCGCTGCGTCGACACGATGGTTCCCGGCCCCCTTTCTTCCGCGATCGCCTTCGCGGTCCTGCTCGTCGCCCTCCTCGTCGCCTACGCCCTGGACGCCGCGCTCGTGGTTTCCCAGGGCTGGCTCATGGCCGGAGCCTCGCAGGAGATCGTGAAGTCATTGAGGAAGGATCTCTTCGGAAAGCTCCAGCGCCTTCCCGTATCCCTCTTCGATACCTGGAGCCACGGCGACCTCATGAGCCGCCTGTCGAACGACGTGGACAACATCTCGGGCACGATAGCCCAATCGACGACCCAGCTCGTATCCACCCTGCTCACTATCGCAGGCTCCCTCGTCCTCATGCTCGTCCTCTCGCCCCTCCTGACCCTGGCGGCCCTGGTCACCGTGCCTTTAGTATTCCTCCTGACTCGGACCGTCTCGCGGCGCACCCGCATCCTCTTCAAGCGGCAGCAGGTCGCGCTCGGTTCCCTCAACGGCCAGATCGAGGAGACCATCTCGGGGCTGGACGTGGTGAAGGCCTTCGGTCGGGAGGAGGCCGCGATAGGCGAGTTCGACGGCCTCAACGACGAGCTCAAGGCCATCGGGACTCAGGCGCAGGTCTGGTCGGGCTTCATCATGCCCCTCATGAACGTCATCAACAACCTGGGCTTCGCGGCGGTGGCCGCCGTGGGAGGCGCCCTCGCCGTCAAGGGCATCGTCACCGTCGGCGTCATCGCGAGCTTCATCTCCTACTCGCGCCAGTTCTCGAGGCCCCTCAACGATCTCGCCAACACCTACAATACGCTCCAGACGGCCCTCGCGGGCGCCGAGCGCGTCTTCGAGATAATGGACCAGGCCGAGGAGGCGCCGGACAGGCCCGTCGCAAGCTCCGTCGCCGTCGCAAGCTCCGGCGTCGCCGTCGCAAGCTCCGGCGTCGCTCTCCGCGGAGAGGTCGAGTTCGAGCGAGTCTCTTTCGGCTACAAGAGCGGCGAATACGTCCTCCACGACGTCAGCTTCGACGCGCGGGAGGGCAGCGTCACCGCCCTGGTCGGGCCGACGGGCGCGGGCAAGACCACGATCGTCAACCTCCTCGCGCGCTTCTACGACCCTAACGAGGGCTCCATCCGCATCGACGGCCGCGACATCCGCGACTACGCCCGCGACGACCTGCGGCGAGTCTTCGGCATCGTCCTCCAGGACAGCTATCTCTTCTCGGGCAGCATCCGCGAGAACGTCCTCTACGGAAGGCCCGGGGCGAGCGAGGCCGAGGTCGAGGCGGCCGTCGAGGCCGCCAACGCGGCCCACTTCATCGATCGCCTACCGCGCGGCTTCGACAGCCTCCTGAGCGAAGGCGGATCGCCCTTGAGCGAGGGGCAGCGCCAGCTCCTCGCCCTCGCGCGCGCCATCCTCGCCGATCCCGCCATCCTCATCCTGGACGAGGCGACGAGCAGCGTCGATACGCGGACCGAGCTCCACATACAGTCGGCGATGATCAGGATGATGGCGGGCCGCACGAGCTTCATCATCGCCCACCGCCTCTCGACGATCAGGAACGCGGACAACATCCTGGTGCTGGACGGCGGGCGCATAGTGGAATCGGGGAGCCACGAAGGGCTCATGGCCGAGGGCGGGCTCTACGAGCGTATGTACTCGAGCCAAGGCTAGCGGCTATAATCCGGCATGGACTACGAACGAAGCCATTTCAGCTATCTCGCGCGCTACAATCGGGGCGCCAACGAGACTCTCGTAAGGCACCTCGCGGCTCTCCCGGCAAGCGAGATCTCGAAGCCGCGAGGCTCCTATTTCGGCTCGATCCAGGGCGTCCTCGACCATATCGTCATGTGCGACATCAACTGGCTCAGGCGCTTCCGGATCCTCTTCCCTTCCGACGAGGCGCTGAACCGCCCGCGCCTCGCGCCTCCGGGCAGCGATTGGACGAAGTTCGAGTTCCCCCTCTTCGACGAGTACGGCCGCGAGCGAGCGGTCGTCGACGCGATCTTCGTCGACTGGATCGCCGCGGCCGATACCTCGCGCTTCGGGGAGGTCCTGGCCTACTCCGACTCGCGCGGCCGCCCCCAGCGCTATTTCCTGCGCGAGGCCCTCGATCACGTCTTCAATCACCAGACGCACCATAGAGGCCAGGTTTCCCAGATCCTCGACGAAATGGGCATTCTGCACGACTACTCGAACCTGATAGGGGCCGCCGGAATCCCATCCGACTGAGGCTTTCCGGCGGGCAGCCCGGGAATCGCCCGAGCGAGCAGCGCGGCGACGTCTCCGACGAGCTCGAGCCCGGCGCCTCGTGCCTCGCCCTGGAAGGCCGTCTCGTCCCCCCGGATCCATCGCAGGCGGATGGCCGCGTCCACGCTCTCGGCGATGCGCCTCGTGAGGAGACCCTTGACGGGGGCTCGCAGGAGCCCCCCTCGCGTCCGCGAAGCCTCGATCTCGAGTCGCGAGCCGCCTCTTTCCAGCGCCAGGCTCAAGCGGTCGTCCTCGAGACGGAATTCCTTCAGCCGGGCTCCGGTATAGGTCGCCTCGCGAAGCGGGCGGCTCCCGCGCGGGTCTCCGCCGCCGAGGCGACCTACGCAGAGGAAGCCGGTGAAGGCCGAGCCCAGCCAGGGAATGTCCGCTATCGACAGCATGAAGGAATCGCCCGGCGACTCGAAATCGTTGGACTGCATCCAGATCCAGCTCGAGGGCATGGAGGAGCCCCAGTCCTTCTCGATATAGCCTCGCCCGAGGCCCGAGCCGCCGCTTCCCGACCGCCCCATCTCGACGCGACGGGAGTCGCGCTCGAAGCTTCCCTCGACTCCATGGTCGAGGGACACCAGGCCGTGGCGGCATTCCATGAAGGGTATGAAGCTGTAGGGACCCATCACTCCGGGCCAGTAGAGGCGTGACGGCAGTCGCGCGAAGGGGCCGAAGCCCAGCTCGCCGCGGAAGCGCCCCTCCTCGCCCGAGAGGTCGAGGACGAGGCCCTTCTCGGCGAAGACGTTCCTCCCCACTCGTATGTCGAGCTCTCGGGTCGAAGCCCTAAAAGCCTCGAGCGGATACTCGAACCACCAGGTCCTGCCCGTCTTGCCTTCTATCACCTGGACGAAGCTGTAGCCTTCGCCCTCGTTTCCGCCCCTCGAGATGCCCGGTATGAAGGACCAGATTTCGGACCTATCGGCGGAGACTTGCTTGAAGTACCAGCCTTCGAAGTAGCGGCGCTTCCTCCTCGAGCCTTTGTAGTACTCGTTCCATGGCCATGCCGGCATGCGCGCCCCTGGTTCGAAGGTAGCGAATGCCGGGCCGTCGGTAAAGGGCGCGCCTTGCCGACCTCGGTTGAAATGCCGCGGAACGATGCTATAATGCCGAAATGGCGCGCCGCGAGCCGATCGCGCGGTAATATGAACCTGTCCGCCGCCATCCGGCGGCGCGTAATACCGAAGGCATGAAGGGGCCGAAGCAGGCTTCACCTACTATTTCCCCTAAGAGCGGAGACGTCGATGGCGGAAGAGCACCCCGAGATTACCGAAGGAATAAAGACATTCTTCGTCGAGCCCGATCGCTCGATGATGCCTCTGGACTTTCTCTCCGATTTCTTCCTCGAGGGCTATGAAGCCTATTATCTCCTCGATAACAGATACCTCGATATCCTCGAGAAGGTCCACGCGCTCTTTTCCATATTCCCGGACTTGATCGTCTTCTTCAATACGGAGCAGGAGCTCAAGAAGAACAATTGGCCGCTCATCATCAGGGTGCTCCAGGGCGAATATAAAGAGAAGGCGAGATTCGGCGTCCTCTACTCGAAGCACATAGGGCCCGAGGCTCGCCGACAGATGGAAAGTCTCTATCTTTACGATATCGGAATCAACTGCGGATGCATACCCATCGAATCCAGGCCGACCGCGAACCTCGCGCTGCTGACGGGCGTATTGAAGGCGAATCAGGCGAACGGAAGGCGAAAGAACCTGCGAGCCATTTGCGGAAAGAATTGCAATTTCTCTTTCTTACACGATCAGGCCAAATTCAGCGGCACTATCCTCGACGTCAGCATAAGCCATTTTTCGTGCAGCTTCGCAAGCCTCGAGCCGAGCCTGCTCATGTACGGAAAATCGATGAAGATCCATTTGAATCTCGGCGGAATGATCGTATCGGTATACGCGATGCTCCTGACGAGGCGCGCCAGCGACAAAGACGCAATATACGTTTTCGTATTCAAGACGTCGCAGGGAAAGGACGGACTCGATTCGGACCTGCTCGCTAAAGTAAATAAATTCATCTACGAGCACTACGAGAGAAATGTCAACTCGGTGGTAAAAAAAGCCTTCGAGGAGGAAATATTAAAAAAGACTACTACGAGGTGAATGCATAAGGGAATGACATTCGCTCGATGGGCGCCTCGAGGCGGTGAGCTGCGATTGCCTTCGACCTGTCAGGTCCTGGGCTTTTTGTCTTGACTGTTCTACGATGTAGAATTACTCTACATCGTAGAGTGCTTTGTAACATACGCGCACTCATCAGGAGGCTCGTAATGAGGATTCTCATCGTCGGGGCGGGCATCATCGGCAGCATCTACGGATGGGCCCTGTCCGCCGCCGGCCACGAAGTCGTGCATCTCGTTCGCGAAGGTCGCTCCGCCCGTTACCCCGACGGAATTCCTGTCGATATTCTGGACAGGAGAAAGGGGCGTCGCGCCCGTTTTCTCGGGACCTATGCAATCAGGACCGTCGAGGCCTGCGAAGACTCGGACGGTTACGAGCTCCTTATCGTTCCGTCCCACCATTTCGCCTTGAATGAAGTCATCGCAGGCATAGTTCCCCGATTGCCGCGGACCGACGTCCTCTTCCTGACGCAGAACTGGAAGGGGACCGCCGAGATCGACGCCGTCCTGCCCAGGGAGCGCTACATCTACGGCGACGCCAAGGCGGGCGGATCGTGGAAGGGCTATCTTCTCGTCGGGGCCATAGGGTCGATCGATATCGGTCCTCTTGATCCTTCCGGGGTGGAACTGACCGCGCGCGCCAAGGCCTGCTTCGAGTCCGCGGAGGTCGGCACGAAGGTCCATGAAAACATGCTTCATTACCTTTGGGCTCAGTTCGCCCTCACCGGAGGGCTGTGGCCTTCCTTGGTGAAGGCGGGCAGCTTCAAGACCCTCCTGAAGGACCGGGCCCTCGGCGCGGAGGCCCTCGCAGCCGTGCGCGAATGCCTGGGCCTCCTCGAGAGGCGCGGAGTCAGACTCGACGATTTCCCCGAGCTCGCCATGTATCGAGGGTCCTCGCGGATCGGCACGTTCATCGCCATGGCGACGCTGCGCCGGATGTTCGCCTTCAGCGAATGGATGAAGAGGACTTCCGCCCATGCCCTGAGCGATCCGCGAGAGATACGGGCCTTTTACTACGATCTCCTGGATAGCGCGACTGCCTTGGGCTACGCGATGCCGGTTTTCTCGTCATATCGACCTTTCATCGATCGATTGGCAGAAGCATGAGCAAGACCAGGCACCCGACCAGGCCGGCCCTCAGCCGCGAGTACATACTCGACCGGGCCCTTGCCCTCATCGACGAGGAGGGACTCTCCTCCTTCTCGATGCGCAAGCTCGGGTCGGAGGCCGGCGCCGATCCGATGGCTATCTACTATTATTTCCCGAACAAGGCCGCCCTCTTCGACGGTATCGTCGAGAGGGTATACTGCGAGATCGACCCGGCGGCATTCGGCCGAAGCGAGGATCCTCGAGAGCGAGTGGCCGAGGGCCTGCGCGCGATGAGGCGGGCCTTCCTTCGGCATCCGCGAACCCTTCCCATCGTGAGCACGCGCCCCGCCGATACGCCGGCCATGGCCGCCTTGATCGAATCCTTCCTGCGCATCCTGGAAGCATCCGGCATGAGCCCCGAGCGAGCCATGGACGCGATCACCTGCTTTACGGTCTACACGATCGGTCACGCGCTCGCTCAGGCCGGCGAGCCTCTCGGCGGACAGGAATCCGGCAGTGGCCGGAGTCCCATCGAGGCTTCGGCCGACTTGCCGCTTCTCGCACGGGCGCTCGGAGCGATGGGGGACTACGATCCCGACAGGCAATTCGAGCTGGGGCTCCGGGCGCTGATCGAAGGCCTGCTCGGCTATCCGGCTGATACCGCGCTTGCTCCTGCGCCCCCGCCCTTGGTAGAATCGCGGACACGGAGGAAGAGATGAGCCTGCCCGGACGCGACGATGCGATACTGCTTTGGCGTAAGTACAACGACGACGACTATCTCTACAGACACGCCCTGTCGGTGGAGGCGGCCATGCGCGGCTTCGCCGCGAAGTACGGCGAGGACCCGGACTACTGGGGCATCGTCGGCCTCCTCCACGACATCGACTACCAGAAGTATCCCGAAGAGCACCTCGAGCACGCTCGGGCCATGCTCGAGGCCGCCGGCTATCCCGAGGCTTTCATCCGCGCCGTCGAGAGCCACGGCTTCGGGATCTGTACGGACGTGGAGCCCGTCCACGTCATGGAGAAGGCCCTCTTCGCGGTCGACGAGCTCACCGGCTTCATCTCGGCCTGCGCCCTCATGCGGCCCTCGAAGAGCGTCATGGACCTCGAGGTCAAGTCTGTGAGGAAGAAGTGGGGCACGGCCGCCTTCGCCGCCAAGATCCGCCGGGACATAATCCAGAAGGGCGCCGACATGCTCGGCATTCCTCTCGACGAGCTGATACAGGATACGATCATCGCGATGCGCACGGTACATGAGGAAATCAAACTGTAGTCGTTTTGATTTATTGGCTTCAGTCCAGGGCCGAGAACAGCTCGACAGGGTCGACCGAAAAGCCCTCGAGGACGGTCGAGGCGAGTGAAGTCGTATCCCCGAGTCTCTCCTTGAGTTCGCCCTCGTCGAATATCCCCGCGGGGGTCAGGCGATACGCCCATAAGTGTAATGTCCGGCCGGCGCGACCTTCGGATCACCCATCCGTTCCATGCCCCCAGTATATCGCTTGCGCACGTCGGGCGTCCCGAGGCTTGAAGGCGGCCTAGAGTCGGCCGTCCCGTTCATCGAGGGAGTCTCTGCCTTGAATAAAAACGCCTCGCGGCATTATTTTGTGGTATGAGTAGGCATTGGCCCACTATCGTACGTCGATCCGAGGCTCGTAGTGCATGAGCATTCCCATTCCCGAGCCGGCGCGGAACTGAACGGCAAACTGCGAAGAGCGTTTTACCTGACCCTGCTTATCCTGGGCGTCGAGGTCATGGGCGGCTTCTTCTCTCATTCCCTTGCTTTGCTGTCCGACGCGGGGCACGTGCTTACGGATGCGATCGCGATTGCCTTCGCGTGGTTCGCGGCCTGGCGCGCGCGGCGTCCGGCGGATGCTCGTAATACCTACGGGTACCATCGCACGGGCATACTCGCGGCCTTGCTCAATTCGGCAACGCTCATCCTCATCGTCGGATGGATCGGGTACGAAGCCGTCGGAAGGATCCGCCGGCCTGAACCCGTAATGCCGTGGCTGATGTTCGTATCGGCGTCGGTGGGGATAGCCGTGAATCTGTACATCGGCCTGGGGCTGCGCTCCGACACGGCGGGAAACCTCAACGCGCGCGCGGCCAGGTTGCACGCGCTGGGCGATGTCGGCGCATCGGGCGGGGTCATCGTCGGCGCTTTGGTCATCTTGCTCACCGGCTGGCAATACGCGGATCCCTTGCTATCCCTCGGCATCGCGGTCTTGATCGTAAAAGGCGCTTGGAGCCTGTTGCGCGAGTCCCTGGATATCCTGATGGAAGCGACGCCTCGCGATCTCGATCTGGGGCGATTGGTCGAAGACGTCGCGCGGATACCGGGAGTGGCGGACCTCCACGACCTCCACGTCTGGACGATCTCCGGCGGCATGCGGTTCCTTTCCGCCCATGTGCAGGTGAGCGACAATCGTACCCTCGATGCCTGCGATCGGCTCGTGGACGCGATTCACCTCGTGCTGTGCGAACGCTACGGCATCGAGCACACGACCCTGCAAATCGAGCTTGCCGGCTGCGAACATCAGGATCTCTACTGCGACCTGCCTGATCGCGGGCATCCGCATCGACACCGCGAATCGCGCTGAGGATCCCGGCTTATGAAGAATGCCCTTGGTTGGTTGATTTTCGTAGCGGCTGCGTCGCTTGAGATCAGCGGCGATGCCTTGATCCGTAAAGGCTTACGGGGTTCCGGCATCGCCCTGATCATCGCCGGATTCGCCATGCTCGGATGCTATGGAATCATCGTCAATCTGGTTAAATGGGATTTCTCAAAAATGCTGGGCGTTTACGTAGCCTTTTTCGCCTTCGGCAGCATCATGTTCGGCCGATTCGCGTTCAGGGAACATATCCCGACATCGACTTGGGTAGGCATGGCAATCATCATAATGGGTGGCTTGATCATCCAGTTCGGTTCGAAATGAATCATCGATCCATATCCTGGAAGGAAGCGGCCGGGAAGGCCCTCTCAGCCCAGATCGGCGAATAGCTCGGCCGGTTCCACGGAAAAGCCCTCGAGAACGCGCGACGAAATGGGACCATAGTCCCGTCCCCGCTCGCGCAGCTCGCCGTCGTCGAAGGCGCCCGCGCCGACTCCTTCCCCGCGGCCCCCGATGAGGCGATAGACGCAGAGCCACTCGCCCGCGGGATCGAGGACCCAATACTCGCGCACGCCGCGACTCTGATACAGCTCGAACTTCTCGCGCTGATCCTTCTTCGAGGTCGAGGGCGAAAGGATCTCGACGACGAGATCGGGGGCGCCGCGCGCGCCGGCGCGCGTGAGCTTGGACTTATCGCAGATGACGACCAGATCGGGCTGGACCACCGAGTCGACCTCGTCGTCGGGCTCATCCCCCTCAGGGAGCAAGACATCGAAGGGAGCGGCGTAGACCTCGCAGGACTTTCCCTCGAGATAAGCGCTGATCCGATGTAAGAGACGTCCCGATAATTTCTGATGCGAACGGAGCGGCGCCGGGCTCATCGCCCAGGCGCGTCCTTCTATGAGCTCCCAACGCTCGTCGTCGGGCCAGCTGCTGTAGTGGCGATAGGTAAAACGCTCATAGGGAGCCGATGCGGGATCGCCCATTCGTTCCATGCCTCCGAGTATAGCTTAAACGCCCCTCGACCGTCCCGCTCGATTGACTAGCCGGCGCTCCGGAGGGGATAATCCCTCACCATGCTCGAGAAGATAAGCGAGAAGTTCAGCGATATAGCCAGGATCCTGGGCGGCAAGGCGTCCATCAGCGAGAAGAACGTCGAGGACGCGGTCGAGCAGATCAAGCTCGCCCTCCTCGACGCGGACGTCAACCTCCGCGTCGTGCGGCGCTTCGTCAACGCGACCCTCGAGGAGGCCAAGGGCGAGAAGGTCCTCAAGGCCGTGAGCCCCGGCCAGCAGTTCACCAAGATAGTCTACGACCGCATGGTGGCGCTGCTCGGCGACGCGAGGCAGGACCTCCAGCTACGGGGCCCGGACACGCAGAGCGTCATCCTCCTCCTCGGCCTCCAGGGCTCGGGGAAGACCACGAGCGCGGCCAAGCTGGCCTTCAGCCTGAAGAACAAGGGCAGGCGCGTCCTTCTCGCGGCCTGCGACCTCCAGCGCCCGGCGGCGATCGAGCAGCTCTCCGTTCTCGGCGCCCAAGTCGGCGTGGACGTTTATAAGGAAGAGAGCAAGGACGCGGTGAAGGTCGCGAAGAACGCCCTCGACAAGGCGAGGCGCGAGCTCTACGACGTCCTCATCGTGGACACCGCGGGCCGGCTCCAGATCGACGAGAGCCTGATGGACGAGCTGGCGCGGGTGCGCGACGCGGTCAAGCCTGTCGAGTCCCTCCTCGTGGCCGATTCCATGACGGGGCAGGCCGCCGCCGATATAGCCAAAACCTTCGACGAGAAAATCGGCATCACGGGCGTGATCCTGTCCAAGTTCGACTCCGACGCGCGGGGCGGAGCCGCCCTGTCCCTGAAGTCCGTCACCGGCAAGCCGGTCAAGTTCATAGGCACGAGCGAGAAGCCCGAGGGCCTCGAGCCCTTCTACCCCGACCGCATCGCGGGCCGCATCCTCGGCATGGGCGACGTCGTCGGCCTCGTCGAGAAGGCCCAGGCCGTCTTCGACCAGAAACAGGCGGCCGAGCTCGAGCGCAAGATGGCCGACGAGAGCCTCAGCCTCGAGGACTACCTCGAGCAGATCCAGAGCGTGAAGAAGATGGGCTCGATGAAGGGCATCATCGAGATGCTTCCGGGCCTCGCCGGCCAGATCGACGACGATCGGATCGACGAGGCGGGCATGAAGCGCGAGGAGGCGATCCTGCGCTCGATGACCAGGAAGGAGAGGCAGAACCACCTCATCATCGGTCCGAGCCGGCGGACGCGCATCGCCAAGGGCTCGGGCACCTCGGTGGCCGAGATCAACCGCCTCCTCAAGAAGTTCGAGAAGACGAGGCTGATGATGAAGAAGATGTCCAAGAACAAGAAATACCAGCAGCAGCTGATGGGGAAGGGCCAGGCTTAGGGCTGTTGCACGAAGGAGTATGCGGAAGCGACGATCGAGAAGATAGAGGAGCTTCCGGGTTCTTGGCCGAGGTCATGAGAAGCGGCATGGGGGTCGCATGAATCTCATCGGGCCCTTCGCTCTCGAGGACCGCGAGCGTCATTGACCGGGATTCCGCGGCGCATTCTCGCCGCGAGCGCCCCCCATGCGATGGTCGCGAGGGCGAGGACGACGGGAAGGACGAGAACGCCCTCCTGCAGGCCGCCGTAACGGTCGCTGATTCGACCGACGATCTCGGGCGACCACATGTCGCCGAACAGATGGATGGCGAAGATCGAGAGCGCCATGGCGCTGGCGCGGAACTCTCCCGGCACAGTCTCGACGATGAGCGTATTGACCGGGCCCGTCGAGAGGAAGAGAAAGAACATGGACAGTCCGAAGGCCGCCATCGAGAGGACGAGGTTTCTCGAGAAGAAGGCCACGAGGGAGGCAGGTACCGCCAAGGCCACGGAGAGGGTCAGCATTAGGGCATACCCGCCGGGCGTCTTTCGTTGCCATGCCGACGCGACCAGGCCGCCGACGAGGGTGCTCACGAGGCCGCAGACCACCAAGACGACGCCGAAGAAGGTCGCGGCGGCCTCCTCGCCGAGGCCGTCGACCTTGTGGAGGTAGGATGGCCCCCAGACCGCGAAGGCTCCGACCACGAAGGTGTAGGCCGCGTAGCCGGCGATAGTCAGCGTATAGT
>CAYNFM010000102.1:0-12049 GCA_964396415.1 uncultured Treponemataceae bacterium
GTCATGCCTACGCGATATTCGTGTCTTTTGATTTCCTTGACGCATCCGATCTTCATGCTTGCATCCTCCATACGACTCGATCAGAAAATTCTACGAATACTGCAACCAACGGACATTATAATACGCAATTCGTAATTATTCTAGTGAATATGCATGTTATCGGTAGAAATCATTCGAAGAAAAAGGAGACAGACGAGACTGCTCCAAGCCGAGTACAATTTCTTGGGGGTGTCGCGATGACCAATGCGCAGGACGGAGTCGAGGAGAAAGAAGCGGGCGGCCTGCTTCACGCCGGTTTCGAGCTCGGGATCCTGTTAAAAGGCCTCCATGCGGCATTCGAGATCGTAAGCGGGATCCTCATCTGGCTCATAAATCCCGCTCTTATCAGGAATATCGTCGGTCTCATCACGCGTAACGAGTTAGCCGAGGATCCGAAGGACTCGATCGCGAATCTTCTGCTGCTGGCGAGTCAGCGCTATTCCATGGACGCTCAGCATTTCTGGCTCCTCTATCTTCTTTCCCACGGAGCCGTCAAGCTGGTCCTCGTATTCTTGTTATGGAAGAAAAAGCTTTGGGCCTATCCTCTCGCCTTGCTCGTCCTCGTCTTCTTCATAGCGTATCAGACCATTCGCTGGACGAGGACCCGTTCGATCGTCCTCATCGGGCTCAGCTTATGGGACCTGATCATGATCTGGCTGACGATCCTCGAATATCGAAGACTCAGGAAGGCCTAGGATCGGGCCTATCGCAGGGATTCGATAGCCTCGACGAGGCCGTCGACGTCCTGCGCAGAGAGGTCGCTCCTCGCGGGCATCGAATCGGGAAAGCCTTCGACGACCTTGGCGCCGGGATCGACGATGGACTCGCGAAGATAGGCTTCGTCCGCGCGCACCGAGACCGGCGTGCCGGCCTTTCCCGCTATGACCTGGACTGTCGAGCCGAAGAGCCCCTTGAAGGTAGGGCCCACGATAGTCCGGCCTTCGGTGGAGTGGCATCCCAGGCAGCCGTGCAAGGCCAGCAGGGAGGATCCTGTGGCCAGGGCGGCCGGGAGTCTGAAACCCGATAGCTGCGTCGAGCCGCCCGCCCGCCAGGCATCGTATTGGTCCTGGGGCAGGACATAGAGCTTGGCCAGCATTCCCGAATGATTTATCCCGCAGTAGACCGTGCAGAGGATGTCGAAGACGCCCACCCTGCTCGCCTTGAACCAGGCATAGGTCTTCATGCCCGGCACGGCGTCGACCTGGATGCGATAGCCGGGGAGGTAGAAGCCGTGTATGACGTCCTCGGAGGCGAAGGTCAGCTTCACGTCGCGACCGGCGGGAACCACGAGGTCGGGGCTCTTCCTGCCGTCGGGATACTCGAAGAGCCAGGACCATTGCCGCGCGCGCACAGTCGTTTCGAAGGAGCCCGCGGGGGCGCGCCTGAGGAAATTGTAGCCGGTGAGTCCGTAGAAGAACATGCTGAGCGCGATCAGGGTCGGCACGACTACCCAAACGACCTCGAGGAGATTGTTGCCGTGGATATCGGTCGCGACGGGGTTGCGCGAGGCGCGGTACCTGACGGCGAAGTACACGAGGAAGAAGACGATCCCGAACAGCATCAGGAAGACGAAGGCGGCTATGTAGTACAGGGTTTCGTCGACGGCCCCTATCGTGGTCGCTTCCATGCAATGCCCCCTATCTGTAGAGGATGTCCGTATAGGTCAGCCCGATGAAGATGGCCAGGGTGGCGACGACGATCGGGATGAGGATCTTGATCAGGAGCCGCTTCTCGTAGCGCAGGTGCATGAAATAGAGGAGGACGAAGATGGACTTGGTCCCCGCGATGACGAGGACGATCGCTATGGCGACGGCCCCGAGATTCAGGCTGGCGGAGGTGACGGTAAGCACGGTGAGGCAGACCAGGAGGGCGTAGACCAGGAGATAGCTCCGGTATCCCGGCCCGTGCGCGGCGGTCCCGCCGCCCTTCCTTTCGATGTCGGTATCGCTCAACTCGAGGCCCCCTAGGAGATAAGGTAGAAGAGCGGGAAAAGGAATATCCAGATGATGTCGACGAGATGCCAGAAGAGGGTCACGTTCTCCACGTAGATCGGATGGTCGGCATCCACGCGGCCCCGCGACATGGAGCGCAGAGCGTAGCCGAAGAGGCCCATCCCGACGATGACGTGGACGGCGTGCAGCCCCGTCATCGTGAAATACAGGCCGAAGTACAGGATTTGCCCCCGAGGCAGGGAGAGGAGGTGGGCCGCGTCCGGGTAGAGGCCGTGCGTGAACTTCTCTCCCCACTCGAAGCCCTTGACCGTGAGGAAGGTCAAGGCGAAGAGGATGGTGAAGGCGATGAAGAGCCTGGCCTTCGCCGTCCGACCTCCTCGAAGCTCGTGGACGGCCAGGGCCGCTGTGAGGCTCGAGGTGATCAGGACCAGGGTGTTGAGGGTGCCGTCGAAACGAGAAAGGTTGAGCGAAGCCGCATGGAAGTCGGCCTGGTGCTTGTAGCGGTAGACGGAATAGAGGAGGAAGAGCCCGCCGAAGAGGAGGATCTCGGTGCATATGAAGAGCCACATGCCGATGCGGCCCCTATCGCCGGCAGCAAGGTCGGCATCCCCTTGCCGTTCCCGCCCGCTCATCGACCGTCCCCCATTCCGGAATAATCGTAGGGTCCCTTAGTCACGATCGGCGGCTCTTCCCAATTCTCGTAGGGAGCCGGCGACGGAAGGGTCCATTCGAGGGTGGCGCCGCCCCAAGGATTGGCGGGAGCCTCCTCTCCGCGCCGCACGTGGTAAAGGAGGTTGCCGATTAAAATCGCCAGGCCCGCGACCATGACGTAGGCCCCGATGCTCGACAGGAACTGGAGATGCGCGAACTTGGGAAGGTAGGAGTAGTACCTGCGGGGCATGCCCTCCCAGCCCATGATGAAGAAGGGAAAGTAGAAGAGATTGAATCCGGCGAAGGCGAGGAGCCAGCCGAGGACGGCCGTAGCCTTGGAATACATGCGTCCGGTCATCTTCGGATACCAGTAATGGAGGGCGGCGAACATCCCGAAGCCCATGCCCCCGAAGATGATGTAATGGAAGTGGCCGACGACGAAGTAGGTGTCGTGGAGCTGGACGTTGGCGGAGAGGGCGCCGAGGAAGAGGCCCGTGAGCCCCCCGATCGTGAAGAGGAAGACGAAGGTGAGGGCGAAGAGGAAGGGAGCCTCCAGCCTGATCGAGCCCTTGTACATCGTCGCGATCCAGTTGAAGACCTTGATCGCGCTCGGCACCGCCACGAGGAAGGTGAGGAGGGAAAAGACGATATCGGCCGTATCGCTTTGGCCGGAGACGTACATGTGATGGCCCCAGACGAGCGAGCCCACCGACGCGATCGCGAGGCTCGAGAAGGCTATCATCTTGTAGCCGAAGATGTTCTTCCGCGAGAAGACGGGAAAGAGGTCCGAGATGATGCCCATGGCCGGCAGGATCATGATATAGACGGCGGGATGCGAGTAGATCCAGAAGAGATGCTGGTAGAGCAGAGGGTCGCCGCCCTTGGTCGGGTCGAAGACGCCGATGCCGAAGAGCCGCTCGACGATGATGAGGAGCATCGTGATGCCGATTATCGGCGTCGCGAGGATCTGGACCCAGGCGGTGGAGTACAGGCCCCAGACCGAGAGCGGCATCTTGAAGAAGCGCATGCCGGGCGCCCTGAGCTGGTGGACCGTCGTGACGATGTTGATCCCCGTGAGTATCGAGGACATGCCGAGCACGAAGACGGCGAAGGTCGCGAGGGGCACGTTGACTGTCGTCTTGAGGCTGAAGGGGACGTAGAAAGTCCAGCCGGTATCGGGCGCGCCTCCGTTGGTGAAGACCGAGACCGCGGCCAGTACCGCCCCGGTCAGGAAGAGGTACCAGGAGAAGAGATTGAGCCGCGGGAAGGCCATGTCGTTGGCGCCGATGAGCATGGGCAGGGCGAAGTTGCCGAATATCGTCGGGACGCCGGGGATCACGACGAGGAAGATCATTATGATGCCGTGCATCGTGAACAGGGCGTTATAGCCTCGAGCGTCCAACAGCCTCATCGCGGGCGACAGCATCTGGATTCGCATGAGGACCCCGAGGATGACGGCTACGGAGAAGAAGCTCCCTATCAGCGCCAGGTAGAGCATCCCTATGCGCTTGTGGTTCGTCGAGGTCAGCCAGGCGAGAAGGCCCCTTTTGCCGCCCTGCGGCTCGAAAAAAGGCCTGGAGGCCTCGTGGACTGTCTCTCCCATACTAGCTCCCTTGCGTCCGTCGGCGCCGTCTCCTGCCCGAGAGGACGAGGTAGAGGACGAAGCCGACGATCAGGATGGTGATCACGATCCCGCTGACGCGCAGGACCTCGAAGCCGAACTGGCGGCTCTGCGGGTTGTAGCTGAGACAGAGGCGAAGGAGCTTGGCTATCGTGGGCCTGACCACGCCCGACGAGGCCTCGAGTATGGACATCGATACGTCGAGGGGGAGGAAATCCGTCCCGTTCATATAGCGGACGATCTTGCCCTTGGGAGAGAGGACGATGAGGCCGAGCGGATGGTCGAAGTCCTCCCCGTGCTTTACGTAGCTCAAGCCCACGGAGTCGGCCAGCTCGTCTATCGACGGATCGGAGCCGACGAGGAAGCGCCAGGCCGAGGACGGGAAGGGCTTCTCGATCGAGGCGAGGGCCAGGGTCTTCTTCCCGAGGGCGTCGGCGGGGCCCTCGGCGTCGTTGACGCTGACCGTGATCACGCGATAGGCGACGCCGGGCTCGGCGTCCACGCCGTGCAGGGCCTGCGCGATGCCGACGAGGAGAGTCGTACACTGGTCCTTGCAGCGGTAATAGACGAAATTGAGCAGGACGGGCCTGTCGACGAGATCTCCGAAACGGACCTTCGCCCCGTCCTCTCCGGTGAAGACGGGCTCCAGGGCGGCGTTTCGGCCCAGGCGCTCGTCGAAGCCTATGGGGACCGATCCGAGGGCCCCCGAGTGGGCCTGGACCGCCGCAGCCAATAACAGCAGCGAAATGCTCAAGCAGGCGCGCTTCATTTGAAGGCCGTCCTCAGATAGGAATAGAGCTCCTGTACTTGATCGACGCTCAAGGCGCCCTCCCCGAAGGAAGGCATGGCCCCCGCCTTCCCGTCGGGCATCGTCGGAGCGCGGATGAAGCCCTGAAAGGTCTCGAGCGAGGCCAGTCTCTTCGAGCCTTTGATGGGCAGCGAGGCTTCTATGATGTTGGAGCCTCCCGGATGGCAGGAGGCGCAATTGGACTGGAAAAGGGCCGCTCCCTCGCTTCCGATCTCGCTCGCGCTCTCGCCCTTGGCCGGCGGCGATACCGAAGGCGAAGGCGACGAGGGCGCCTCCGAGACGCCGATGCGCGAGACTTGCTGCGCGGCCTCCGCGTGCCTGAAGACGAGGCCGGCGCCGAAGTAGCCGAGGCCTACGACGAGGAGAAAGGAGCAGAGGTAGACGATCGAAAAGGCGACGCGATGGGGTTTTGCCTCTCCCCCAAGCACGATGCCAATTCCGAGGAAGACGAGGAGGATTCCCGCGAGCAGCATCTTGATCTTGATCGCGGGGATCATCGCGCCATGAAAGAAGTGGATCCAATCGAAGACCCCGAAAAGGATGGTCGGAAAGACGAAAATAAAGGCCAGGATCGAGAGATGGCGGGCGGTGACCACGAGTCGCTCGCGCTTGAAGAGCAGCGCCACGACGAAGAGGACGAAGGCTCCGATGACGAGGCCGATGGGTATATGGACGATGGGAGTATGCAAAGGATCCGTGAAACCCAGCTTACTCAATAGACTATACAAGGAGTCGATCACCCCGATCCTCCCTCCCGATCCGCCTCCGGGAATTCGGCCTACATAGTATCCTACATTCGGCGCCGGCGAAATGTCAAAATGGGAAAGATTCGCATGTGCTATGCTGGGGCGATGAGGCGGATTCGAGATTTTCTCGCCCTGGTGAAAATCGGGATAGTGGCTTCCAATTCCTTGACGGCCCTCGCGGGCTTCGCCCTGGGGGCCGTCGGCGCGGGGCTCCGCGATCTCCGGGGCCGAGGGTTCCTCGTCCTCGCGGGGACCTCCCTCCTCGTAGGCGGAACCTGCGCGATCAACAATTGGATCGATCGCGACCTCGACGCCTTGATGGAGCGCACGCGCGATCGTCCGACCGCGCGCGGGGCCATGGGCGCGGCTCGGACCCTCGGCATCGGATTCGGACTCGGGACGGCGGGTCTGGCCCTGCTCTTCGCCGCTGCCCCGACGTCGGCGGCCTTCGGCCTGGCGGGCGCCTTCGTCTACCTAGTGCCTTACAGCCTCTGGGCCAAGCGCCGCGGGGCCGCTAGCAGCCTATATATCGGCGGGATCGCGGGGGCGATTCCGCCCCTTATAGGATGGTCAGCCGCAAACCCCCGCCTCGGGGCGCCCGCCTGGGCCCTCTTCGCCTTCCTTGCGGTCTGGCAACAGGCTCACGTCCGGGCCCTCGCTCTCCGGCGGGCCGACGAGTATCGGGCCGCTGGCATACCCATGGCGGGCTTGTCGCCGGGCAAGGGCGATCTTCGCGCGCGAAAGGCGATCCTGGCTTGGGCGGCGGCGGCCCTGCCCTTTCCACCGCTGGCCATGGCCCTCGCCGCCCCGCCTCCTTCCGCGACGACCCTCGTCGCGTCGGCGGGATCCATCGCCATCGGCCTCGCGTGGATCGCGGTCGGCTTCGCGGGCTTCCGATCCCCTTCGTGGCCCGCGAGGATGTTCGCTTCTTCGCTCGCCTATCTCGTCGTCGCCTTCTCCGCTCTCGTCGCGGCCGGGATTTGACGCAGGCCCTCAATACGGGAAGATGATGCCCGAGGTCGCGCCCTTGTCCACGGGTTTCAGCGAATCCACGACGACGACGGGGATGAGGTTCTTCTTGCCCTGGCCGTTCATGTCGAATTCCGTCTTCTCGAGGCGCCCCGATGCCTCCACCCATTGGGATTCCTTGAGCCCGTCGACGGCGGAATCGCTCACGATGAGCCCGATCTGGGCCATGTCCGCCGAGCAGCACCACATGAGATTGCGCGCGATCAGGGCGGTGCCCGGCGGAAACTGGCTCGCCCGGCGCAGGAAGCCCTGGATGACGACGCGATGGCCCACGGCGGCGGCGGGATCGTCGTAGAGCCTGTTGTAAAGACTCCAGTACCTGTCGTCGTCGAAGGCGATCGTCGCCGGGAGCGGCCCCATGGAGGCCCTCGTCGCGGCCTGATCGCGCTTGGAGATGATAGCGCTCTGGACCGCCAAGGAATCGGTCCCGCTATCGAATTGCCCGGACGAGAAGGCCGGGGACCGTACGAAGATGAAGACTATGGCGAGGACGTAGGCGATGGGGATGAAGAAGGAGAGGGGGTCGGGGCGCCTGGGCCTCTCCGAGACGCGCAGCAACTGCGCGAAGGACAGGATCAGGAATAGGACCCCGGCCCCTTCTATCCAGGGGTTCATCCGCGGATGGACTATCTTGGAAAGCTCGTCGTTCTGGGCGAGCCAGGAGATGAAGAAGGCCAGGATGAGGAAGATCGCGCTGCGCGCGACCCTGCTCGCGGAAAGATCGCGGACTTTGGTCATGACGCCTCCAGCAAGGGATATGCGATGAATGTCACGATCCCCACGACGAGGAAGGTGAGGACGACGAGGGCGACCAGGAGCTTCGGCCGGATGAATCTCGAGAGAAGGACGGTATTCTTGAGGTCGATCATCGGTCCGAGCATGAGGAAGGCGAGGACCGCGCGGTAGGAATCGGGAGCGAAGAGGGAACGGGCCACGAAGGCGTCGGCCGTGGAGCAGAGGGAGAGGATATAGGCCGAGGCGAGGCCCGTGCCCGTCGCCGCCAGGGGTTTGCCCAGGGAGCGCAGGATGGCCCCCGCGGGGACGAGGGCGCGGGCGAAGGCGGCGATGGAGATGCCGGCTATCAGATACCGGGCCGTGTCGAGGAAATCGTAGGAAGCGTGCTCGAGAGTCCCGGAAACGCGCGCGACGAAGCCTTCGCCGAGGCTCCCTCGCCTGGCGGCGCGCCGCCAGGCGAGGGCTGGCGGCATCCGCGGAGGATCGGGGAGGACCGTCGGCCGGAGACTCGCGAAGCGCCGCGCTGGCTTCGCCAGGTCGATCGAAGGGCGGTTCCGCGAGACGAGATCCACGATCATGGCGATGGCGAAGGCCGCCGCCAGGCCGAAGCCCAGGCGAAGGGCGAAGATGGGGTAGCCCGTACCCTTGAAGGCGACGAAAGTCGAGACGATGGTCATCGGGTTGGCGAGGGGCGCGGCGAGGAGGAAGGCGACAGCCGTGGAGAGAGGCAGCCCCTTCTGCCTGAGCCGCCTGGCGAGGGGAACGGTCCCGCATTCGCAGATCGGAACGAAGACCCCGACGACGAGGGCCGCGAGGATGGAAAGGTAGCGGTTCTTCGGGAAGATCCGCCTGAGCGCTCGATCGGGCACGAAGCTCTGTATGATGGCCGAGAGCAGGGTGCCCATCAGGAGGAAGGGTATGGTCTCGAAGGCGAGGCCCGCGAGGGTCGTGACGAAAGTCGCCGAGGCCCCCCTCAGCCAAGCCGCGAGATCGGGCGCTGGAACCATCTCTTCTCCCCCTTTGTTAGAATTGCGCTATGAAGAAGACGAGGCCGAAGACGAAAAGTACGCTGGCTCCGGCGATCTCGACGACCCTGCGCGCGAGCGATCCGCCCTTGCGTCCCTTGGCCGAGACCTTGACGACGCCCTCTTTCGCCAAGATCGCGATAGCCCCGATGACCGTGACGGTGATGCCCATGCCCAGCGAGATCATCGTGACCGCGACGACTCCGGCGAGCATTACGTCGAGCGAGAGGCAGACGAGAATGATGGCCGAGGCGCCGGGGCAAGGTACGATGCCCGACGCGAAGGCGACGCCGAGGAGCTCTTTCCCGGTGACGTCGGCGGATATAGTCTCATGTTCGTGCTCATGTTCGTGTTCGTGTTCATGCTCGCGGACTTTCCCGCGGCCGAAGGGAAGGCCGTGACCGTGGCTGTGCTCCTTGCCCCGTATCCTCTGGACCAGCATGAAGGCTCCGATGAGGGCGATTACCCCGAAGCTCAGGGTCTGGACGATCCTGCTCGCGCTCTCGAATCCCGTCGAGAAGACGCCCCTCACGATGAAGAAGAGGGCCAGCACAATGGTCAGCGCGGAGACGGCGTGCACGAGGGCGATCAAGTAGCCGGCCATCAGGCTATGCCGAAGCTTGGCGTTCTTCGAGAGGAAGAAGGTCGAGACGATGGTCTTGCCGTGGCCCGGGCCGAGGGCGTGAAAGACGCCGTAGAGGAGGGAGACGAGCGCCAGGGCCAGCATCGGCCCGGGGGTCTTGGCCTCGCGGATATCCTGAGCGAGCTCGGCGAGGCGATCGGTCAGCCTGTGCAGGAAGGGAGCGAGGACGGTTATCCCATTCGTCGCCGGCATGGCCACGGCCGAGGGGCCGCCGCTCGAGGTGAAGGGATTCGGCGACTCCGCGGCGGCAGCGCCGGCGCAGAGCGCGAAGATAGCCAGCGCGATCGATGCGCCGCGAAAGAAGCTCATTCGGGAACCGCGCATGGCTCTACTTCCTTTTCATCCTGAGGACTATCTGGTCGGGCATGAACTGTCCCGGCCATTCGGCCTTGACCTTGGTCTTCTCGATGGAGACAGCTGCGTCGATCGAGTCCCCCCCCTGTATGGCCACGTCCGATGGACTCATCTTATCGAAGGCAACGTAATAGGTATCGTCGTAGATCGTGATCCTGAGCTCGAGCGTCTCCGCGGCTATCGGGAGCCGGAGCGGCAGGGAAAAGGCGTAGATCAGCCTTCCATCGCGAACCGAGGGCCTGAAGTCCTCGATGGGCGGCAGTGCGATGCGCTTTCCGCCGAGGTAGAAGGCGAGGAAGTAATGGTAGTTGCGGAGATTGTCGAAGGCCCCCTTCTTGAGGGCGAGGGCCTCGGCCTCGGCGAAAGCGCCCTTCGCATCCGGATGGTAGTCGGCCAGGATCATCTGCGAGAAGAGCTCGTCGAAGGTCCAGGCCACCGAGACCCGCTCGAGCGAGGCTTCATTGAAATCGACCGCGACGAGGCTGGAGATGAATACGTGGGGGTGCGCATGGAGGCCGACGAGGGGAACCAGGGCGAGGATAGCGGCTATCGTAACGCGCAGCCTCCGACGCACTACCTGCCCGCCTTGGACGCGAGATAGGCGCCTCCGGCCTCCACCGCGAACCGCTTCTCCAGGAAAGTCTCGAGGGCGGCCTCGTCCTTGAGGAGATCCGGCAGGACTTCCTCGGCGGTCGGGACTCCCGACTGGTCGGCGACGAGCTTGCCGACGCGCTCGAAATAGGAGGCAGCTATCGATCTCGGCTGCTGGAGGAGGTAGGCCTGGAATTCGTTCACGACGAGGATGCGGGAGCCCGCGTCGTAGCCGAGGGCGCCGAGAAGACGCCTCATGAAGAGGCGCTCGGGGGCGGGGGCCTCCCGCCATAGCCTCTCGCAGAGGGACCTGTACTCGCCCGAGCAGAAGAAAATTCCATGGTAGGACTCGTGGGCGAGGAGGAGTATCCGCTCGTAATGGCCGGAGGCGCGGCTGATGGACAGGACGGCCCCCGCGCCCGGGACGAAGGCCGCCACTTCCCTCGATATGATGCCCTCGCGCAAGGCGATGCCGCGCAGAAGGGTCTCCTCCGCGTCGAGGGGAAATCTCTCCTCTTCCGCGGCCGTAAAGAAGGAGGCCAATCCCTCGGGGCCGTAATCGTGGGCGTTCCAGCCGTGCTTCCCCGCGAGTTGGGAGTCGGAGAGCAGCCGGCCGCGATAGCCCCGCTTCTCGAGATAGAAGGCCAGGCGCGAGAACATGCGGTCCTGCGAGGCGAAGTCCGCCATATCGAAGACGATGACCGAGGGAAAGCGGTCCCAGCGATAAATGGCGAAGGCCGCGCCGTCCGGCAAGTCGCCGGACTGTCCTTCGATCGCGGGGATGGAGGCGCGGATCGGATCCGGGACTTCTTCCAGCCTGGGGAGATTGACGGGGCGGGCGGGGGCCTCTTCGGCGAATGTGGGAAGGGAGAAGGCCACAAGCGCGAGATATATCGAAAGACGGAGTATGAGCCGCATCCGTTCGCTCGTAAAGTATCCGAATCGGAGAAAGGTTACAAGACGCGGCGAGGCTTGACGATCGATACTGAGATTTAGTATCAATATATTATTGATACTTGGTACCAGTAACCTATTTCCGATATCGTCGAGCATTAGGAGGCAAGGATGAATCGAAGCAATAGGGGCCGCTCTCTTCTCCGCGTCGCCGCCATCCTTATCGGCATCTCGGCAGGCGTGCTTTCCGCGGAGGGAACGCGGACGGGGAAAGTAGAGATCGTGGCGGCGGAGAATTTCTATGGAAACATCGCCGAGCAGATCGGCGGAGATCGGGTCGAGGTTACGAGCATCCTGTCGGATCCCAATGTCGATCCGCACGAATACGAATCGAGCGTCGACGACGCCAAGGCCATCGCCGAGTCGGATCTCGTAATAGAAAACGGAGGCGGCTACGACGACTGGATGGATAAGCTCCTGTCCGCCTCGCCGAACGCGAAAAGGGCCCTCCTCAGGGGCTTCGACCTCGCGGTTACGAAGCTGCCGGAAAATGAACATGTATGGTACGAAGCGGATAACGCCGAGGCCATCGCCCATGCGATGGCCGACAATCTCGCCGAGATCGACCCCGCGGGAGCCCAGGTCTTTACGAAGAATTTCCAAGCCTTCGCAAAGTCCTTGGACGCGATCCGACTGGAAATCGCCAGGCTCAAGGCGAAATACGCCGGAACGCCCGTAGGCCTGACGGAGACCATCTTCCTCTATCAGTCCGGCCCGCTGGGTCTCAAGATGCTCACGCCCTTCGAGTTCCAGAAATCCATCGCCGAGGGCAACGACCCTCCGGCCGAGGCCGCGGCCGCGGCGGAGAGCCAGGTAAAGGAGAAGAAAATCAAGATCCTGATCTATAACGAGCAGACCGTGACGCCGATCACGACGAAGCTGCAGGACGAGGCGAAGGCCG
>CAYNFM010000103.1:0-12010 GCA_964396415.1 uncultured Treponemataceae bacterium
GTCGTCCCCGAATATATAGGCTACGCCGACCAGGGCCTCGAGCGCAACTGCTTTTCGGGCAGGAGGCCGGGCATCGAGATGCTGGGCGAGCGGAGTTTCAAGTACCGAGTCGACTTCGACTCGATCGCGATCGACGACTCCATCGGCGCGCTCTGCGTGTCGCGGCCGACCAACCCCACGGGCAATGTGCTCACCGACGGCGAGGTCCGCTCTCTCTCGGCCCTCGCCGGCTCCAGGGGCATTCCCCTCATCCTCGACAATGCCTACGGCCTGCCCTTCCCGGGCATCATCTTCCGCGAGGCCCGGCCCGTCTGGAACGAGGACATCGTCCTCTGCATGAGTCTTTCGAAGATCGGTCTGCCCGCCCTCAGGACCGGCATCGTCGTCGCCCGCGAGGAGCTCATCGAAGCCCTGTCTGCGACGAACGCCATCGTCTCCCTCGCGACCGGCTCCCTCGGGCCCGCCGTCGCCGAGAGCCTGCTTCGCTCGGGGAGGCTCCTCGAGCTCTCGCGCGAAGTCGTCGGCCCCTATTACGCCGCCAAGTCGAAGCGCGCCCTCGAGATCGCAGCCGAGGAGCTGGGCGATCTTCCCTGGGCGGCCCATGTCAGCGAGGGCGCCATCTTCCTCTGGTTTTGGTTCAAGGGGCTCCCCCTCTCCTCGCGAGAGCTCTACCGCAGATTGAAGGCGCGCAACGTGATCGTGCTGCCGGGCGAGAATTTCTTCTACGGCCTCGATGCCGACTGGCCCCACTCGCGGGAGTGCGTCCGACTCAACTACTCCGGTCCCGAGGACCTCTTCGCGCGGGGCCTCCGGATCATGGCCGAGGAGCTACGTAGGATGTACTCGGGAGCCTGAGGCCATCGCGGAAAAGAGCGTGGCGAGCGTCGACAAGGCCTCGACGGCGGCAGCCTGGCTTCCCACGGGGATTTTCAGCCAGGTAGCTCCCGTCACGGGATCCGTTTCCGAAAGGGCCGCCACGATGGCCTTCGCCCCGCCCGGGGCGGAGAGACTCCGCGAAAGGTCGGCGAGGAAGGAAAGGCCGCGCGAGACGAGCTCGACCGGCTCGGGCACGGAACCTTCGCCGACGGCGGCCTCGGGGGCGCGGCCGCAGGCCGCCGCGGCCGCTTCGCTCGACGCGTCCTCACCGCCACCCGCCTCGCGGGCATCCGCGACGATGCCGGCAAGCTCCTCGCCTTCCATCTCCTCCTCCGCGCTCTCGGATAGGGGAGCGGGCTTAACTCCGGTATCGCCGGTCTCGACTATCTCCTCGACCGCGTTCATGAATCGGCGGTGCTTGTCGTCGTTCATGAAAATGGAATCGTCGCCGAAATCGAGGATTCCGCGCGCCAGGTCGGACTTGAAGCCGATGAGATCGAGCATGCGGCTCTCGATCGTGTCGATCGAGATGAGGTCGATTACCGTGACGTTCTTTTTCTGGCCGATCCGATGGATGCGCCCGATCCGCTGCTCGAGGACGGCGGGATTCCAGGGGAGGTCCAGGTTGACGAGGATCGACGCCGATTGCAGGTTGAGCCCGACGCTGCCGGCGTCGGTGGACAGGAACACGCGGCATTCGGGCAGGCCGTTGAAGGAATCGAAGAGCTCCTTGCGCTTCGCGCTCGGCACCCCTCCGTGCAGGGAGCGGTATCCGATGCCGCGCTCCTCGAGCTCCGCCGCGACCAGTCGGGTCATGCGCTCCCACTGGCTGAACACGACCACCTTTTGGTCGGGATCGCAGAGGCTTTCCTCGAGGATGCCCATGAGCTCGTCGATCTTGGTATCGTGCCGGCGATCGCCGTCCTGATCCAGGATGTAGGTGCTGTCGCAGACCATCCGCATCTCGTTGAGCAGGATGAGGAGCTTCTGGCGTTCCTGTTCGGTCAGGAAGCCCTTATGCCGCCATTTCCTCACGAGCTGCGCCGCGCTCTCGTTGAACTCCTCGTGGATCCCGCGCTGACGCTCCGTCATGGGAACGAAGATGCGCTTGTCGATCCGCTCCGGAAGGTCGTCGAGGACCTCGCTCTTCCTCCGACGGAGCGTGACGTCCGAGAGGGCCTTCCCTATTTCGCCCAGAGCCCGATATCCCGTGAGCTTCCCGGCGTCGTCCTTGACCTGATGGTCGGCGAGGAAGCGCCAGAAGGGCCCGAGTTTGTACGGGTCGATGAACGAAACGATCGAATACAGCTCCTCGAGGTTGTTCTCGAGAGGCGTGCCGGTAAGGACGATAGCGAAGGGGGATTGTATCAGCTTGACGGTCCGGGCGATTCGCGTCTTCCAGTTCTTGATCCGCTGGGCTTCGTCGAGGATGACGAGGTCGGGGGACATTCGCGCGATGGACTCGAGATCGTGCGCCACGGCGTGATACGAGACGATCTTGAAGAAAGCCTCTCCCCGATATTGCTTGCCGCGGACTTGGTATTGGCCCTCGATGACGCTGACGCTCGAGTCCGTGAATTTCGCGATCTCGGAGCGCCATTGGTATTTCAGAGACGTCGGGCAGATTACGAGGACGCGCTCGATCCCCGCCGCGAGCCTGAGGAGCTCGGCGGCGCCTATGGCCTGTATCGTCTTGCCCAGTCCCATCTCGTCCGCGATGAGCGATCGGCCGGCGGCGGCGGCGAAGAGAATGCCGCGGCGCTGATAGGGATAGAGCCTCGCCTTGAGCAGCCCTTCGGTCGACGCGGGATCGGCGAATTCCGCTTCGATGCGCCGCCTCCGGCTTTCCGCCTCCCTCTCCCCCAAAACGAAGGAGAGAGCGTCGTCGTAGCAGCGGAAGCCATCGTCTATCGCCGCGGCGGCGCCTAGGAAAGCTTCGAAGCGCTTTTTCGACGAGTCCTTGAGGACGAGGTCCTGGTCGAAGTACTCCCGCGCGAGCGCGGCGAAGGCATCGGCCTTTTCGGTTCCGATTCTCAGGCGAACGCGGCGTCTCTCCCCGTAATGGAGATACACCGAGGAATACGGCGGCACGTAGCCTTCCCTGATGGCCTTCTTCGCCCCCCGTTTTCGCGACACGGTCGCGATGACCGCCTCGATATGCTTGCAGGTCCCGAGAAGGTTCGTCCTGAAGTCGAGGCAATCGCAGTAACTGAGCCCATCCCCGCCGTCGCGAAGCGCGACTTTGTAGCTTCTCCCCGAAACGGGGTTGCGTACGGAATAGTCGCCGAAGATAGGATGGGCCCCGCCCAGGCTCCGTATCTCGAAGGGCTTTTCGGGGACGTACTGCTTCCTCAGCGCCTTTTGCCAGGCTTCGAAGCCGAGCTCTTCGGGCTTGCGATGGTAGGGAACCTCTTCGCGTTCCTGGACGGCCTTGGCGGACTTCTTCCCGGAACGGAGCATGGTCCCCCTTCGGGGGGACGGCGATCGCGCACTCATGGTATCGGCATTATCCGCGCCCCGGCGCGTTTCGTCAAAGGCCCGCGGATCGGCTAAAGGCTGAAGCCCCGATAGCGCATGTAGAGGAAAAGCGCGGCCGTCATGAGGGCGTGGCCGTAATCCTCGGCGCCGACGAGGTCTATCGCCTCCCGCTCGGGAACCAGGATGACCTCGATCTCCTCCTCGCCGTCGAGAGCCTGCTCCCGCGCGAGAACGCAGCCTTCCGCGACGAAGGCATGGAAGGTATTCGTCATGAAGGCGGGATTGGGGGACAGGAGACCCAAAGGCAGGATCATTTCGGCCGCGTATCCCGTCTCCTCCGTCAGCTCGCGGCCCACGGCCGAGGCCGGATCCTCCCCTTTCTCCACGATTCCGCCCGGAAACTCGAGGCAGAGCCGTCCCGTGCCGTGTCGGTATTGCCGTATCATCACGATCATCCGGCCCCGACCGTCCGGAGCGTCGACGACGGGAATCACGCCCGCCCAATCCGGGGAATTGACGAGGTAGAAGGTCCCGCGCTTGCCGTTCTCGGACTCGCGATCGCTGGAGGAGACGTCGAAGATCCGGTAATCCGCCAAGGCTCGGGCGGAAGTTTCCCGCCAGCGTCCGGGTTTATCCATCAGTCCTTCCTGAAATGGCAGCCGACGGAGCGTTCGTCGTGCATGGCGGCGGCGACGACGATCTGCGCGGTCACGATGCCGTTGCGCAGCTCGATGATGTCGCGGTCGAGGCTCGCTTCCTTGTAGAACTTGGTGATCCGGTGCGCGTGGTAATTGAGATCGGCGTGCGCCCGCTCGAGCCCCTTGCGCGTCCGGACGATGCCCGCGTGATTCCACATGGTCATCTTGATCGTGTTCCAATCCTGGTAAATGAGCGTGGGCTCGAAATGCTCGGCCTGGCTCGGGTTTTTCCAGTCCGGAATATCCTCGAAGCGCGAGCGCTTGATGGGATCGCGGTTCGCGGATATATGGAGGGCCGCCCGCTTGCCCCAGAGCATGCCCTCCAACAGGGAGGTCGACGCGAGCCGGTTGGCTCCGTGCAGCCCCGTGCAGGATACCTCGCCCACGGCGTAGAGGCGCCTCACGGAGCTTCGGCCGTCGCCGTCGACCTTGATTCCGCCGCAGAAATAGTGCGCGGCGGGAACGACGGGTATCGGTTCGCGCGTGACGTCGATGCCCCCGGCCAGGCAAGTCTCGTAGATCCTCGAGAACCGCTCGGCTATCGGCTTTCGGCCCGCGTAGTGACCGGCCAGATCGAGGAACATGTAGTCCGAGCCTTGCCGCGCCATCTCCTCGAAGATGGCGCGCGCGACGACGTCGCGCGGCGCGAGCTCTTCCTGCTCGGAATAGCGCCGCATGAACCGATGCCCCTGCCTGTCGACGAGCTTGGCTCCCTCGCCGCGCAGCGACTCCGATATCAGGAAACGCCTGATATCCTTGTGGTAAAGCGCGGTCGGATGGAATTGGACGAATTCCGCGTTGATGATGTCGGCTCCCGCCCTGAAGGCCATGGAGACGCCGTCGCCGGTCGCGCAGGAAGGATTGGTCGTAAATTGGAAGATGTTCCCGATGCCGCCCGTGGCCAATATCGCGGCTTCGGCGAAGAAGGCCTCCACTTCGCCCGTCGCATTGTCGAGGACATAGGCGCCCATCACCTCCCGTTCGCGGTACAGCTCCTGCGAATCCCTGGAATGGTGATCGTTGGTGATGAGGTCGACGGCGGTGCGCGAGGCGAAGACGGGTACGCCGAGCTTGCGGCAGCGCGCGCCGAGCGCCTCGATGATCGCGTCGCCGGTATGATCCTGGTAGTGGAGGATCCGCCTGGCCGAGTGCGCGGCCTCCTCGGCATAGTCGAGTCCGCCCGCCTCGTCATGGCTGAATCCGACGCCGACCTCGTCGATCAGGAAATCGAACACGAGAGCGGGTCCTTCCTCGGCGAGGAGCCTTACCGCGCTTCTGTTGTTGATGCGGCAACCCGCGGCCAGGATGTCCTCCTCGAGCTTCTCCGCCGAATCCCCCTTGCAACGCGCGATGATGCCGCCCTGGGCATAGTTGCTGTTCGTCTCCTCGATCCTGTCCGACTTGGCGAGGAGGGCGACGTCGAGCCCCTTCTCCTTGCAGTGTATCGCGGCCGAGAGGCCGGCTATTCCGGTCCCGACCACGATGACGTCGAATTCCCTCCTCACGCGCCGGCCTCGACGATGTCCAGCATCGAGCGCAAGGCCGCGACGGATCGACGCCTGTACTCCTCGGCCACGACGACCGGAAAGAGAAGCGGTCCCGACTTCTCCCGGAAAGCCTTCACCGAGGCGAGCGAGAGCCGAAGGCGCTCGAGGGTTATGCGGCTCATGTTGAAGCAGGTCGAGACGCGGAGGGGCATCACGTCCTTGTCCGGGAACTCGGAGGCCATGCGGCCGACGAAGCTGGCCTCCGTGCCGACGGCCCATCGCGTCCCCCCGGGCGAGTCCTCGATCGCCTTGCGTATCGCCTCGGTCGACCCCGAGGCATCGGCCGCCGCGACTACTTCCCTGTCGCATTCGGGATGGACGATGACGCGGATGCCGGGGTCGAGCCCCCGGACTCTCGCTATATCGTCGACGGTGAAACGCTTGTGGACGTGGCACCATCCGTCCCAGAGGAAGAGGAGTCCCCGGGCCGGATCTCCCTTCCCCTCGATCCTCCCGCCCTTCCTCACGACGAAGATCTTCTCCTCGGGTATCGCGAGCTCCGCCGCGCTGTTCATCCCGAGATTGTAATCGGGGAGGAAGAATATCGCTTTCCCCCGCTCGAGGTAATGCGAGAGTATCTTCCCGGCGTTGCCGGAGGTGCAGACGGAGCCGCCTGCGGCGCCCGTGAAGCTCTTCACGTCGGCGTAGGAATTCATGTAGGTCACGGGGACGACGGGCAATTCGCACGCGGCCGCCGCCGCGTCGAGGCCGGCCTTCGCCCCGGGGCCGTCGATCATGTCGGCCATGGGGCATCCGGCCGCCGCGTCCGGGATGAGCACGTGCCTGTCCCCGCCCGCCAGTATCGCCGCGCTTTCGGCCATGAATCGCACGCCCGCCAGGACGATGAACTCGGCCCCCGTTCGGCTGGCCTCCAGGGCGAGCATGTAGGAATCGCCGACGAAATCGGCCCGCGCCACGATCTCGGGCCTCTGGTAATGATGCGCGGCTATGACGACGGAGGTCCCGAGCTCCCGGCGCAGCTCGGCGAAGTCGTCGTCGGACCGCGCTTCCTCCGATCCCGCGCTCATCCGCCCCGCTCCCGCTTCAAGGAGAAATCGTGGGCCCTGACGCTGTGGGTAAGCTCCCCCACGGAGACGAAGTCGACGCCGGCGTCCCGGAGGGCGGGAATCCGGTCCAGGCTCATGTTCCCCGAGGCCTCGGTCTCCGTCCTCCCCGCTACCAGCTCTACCGCTTGCCGCATCGTCTCGGCATCCATGTTGTCGAGCATCACGCGGTCCGCGCCCGCGGCTACGGCGTCCCCCACCTCGCGGAGGTTCCGCGCCTCGACCTCGATCTTGAAGCGGCTCCCCCACTTGTTCCGGGCCATCTCGACCGCCCGTCCGACGCTCCCCGCCGCGTCGACGTGGTTGTCCTTGATCAAGATCATGTCGTAGAGGCCCATGCGGTGATTATGGCCTCCGCCGCATGCGACGGCGTATTTCTGCAGGACGCGGAGTCCGGGAATGGTCTTCCTGGTGTCGAGTATCGCGGGCTTTCCCTTCGCCGCCTCGGCGAAGAGGCTCGCCTTGGTCGCGACGCCGGAGAGATGCGAGAGTATGTTGAGGGCGGTCCTTTCGCCGGCGAGGGCGGCCCGCAGTTCGGCATGCACTCTAGCCACGACATCGCCGCGCTTGAGCGCGTCGCCGTCCTTATAGTAGCGCTCGAACGACGCCCTCCCGTCGAGGAGGGCGAAGACGTGCATGAACGGATCGAGGCCGCAAAGCACTCCCTCGTCCTTCGACAGAAGGACGAAGGTAGCCTTCTCCCGCTTCGGGAACAGGGCGGCGCCCGTGATGTCCCCTCTCGAGCCCAAGTCCTCGGCCAAGGCTTTCGCGATCAATCCGTGATAGTCCTTCGTGCGCATGGCACCGTCCTCTAGCCCCCGAATCGTTCCCCAGTCAGACGAATATACCATACCAGCCAAAGCGTCTTCGATAAAAGCCGTCCCGCGAGCGGGACAGGCCCGCGACGGGCGACATCGAATTGTCCTTCCGGGCGCTCGTTGTCGCGATATCGTAAAAGCGCTAGCATGCCGTCATGTCCAACGGCGAATACGCAGTCCTCGTAAACGACACTCTCAAGCGGCAGCTCGATCTCCTGGAGCGGTCGGAGCTGGCGAGGGTCCGGGAGAAGCTCGAGTTCCTCGCTTCGGGGCTCTGGGACGGGGGATTGCGAGTCAAGAAGCTGAAGAGCAAGTCGGGGAGCGTCGTCTTCGAGGCTCGGATGTCCAAGGGGGATCGCCTGCTTTTCACCCTAGGGCGCGAGGGCGGAAAATCTATCGTATACGCCTGGGGCATCGAAAGCCACGACGAAGTCGACCGGGCCAAGCGCTCCGTGCTGCCGGAAAACGCCCCCTTCCTCGGCTTCGAGCCCCTATCCGTCGAGGAGCGCCCGGATCTGATCATGGACGACCTCGCGCCCGAATACTATTCGCAGGGGGCCTTCGACGCCGTCGAGAGCGCGGAGGTCGGGCCGCAGCGCTGGAGAATCCTGGACGACTCCGATTGGAGGAGGCTCCTCGCATCGTCGGACCGCCGGAAGACGGATCTGCGCCTCTACCTGACCGAGGAACAGCGGGGCGTCCTGGAGCAGCCCCCTCCCCTCTTCCTTTCCGGGACCGCGGGCTCGGGCAAGACGACGATCGCGGTGTACTACCTGTTTCGGCCTCTTCCGAGCGGGAGCCGGCGCCTCTTCGTCACGAACCATCCCTACCTCTGCGCCTACTCCGAGCGCCTTTACGACGGCCTGGCGGCGGAGGCGGAGTCCTTGCCCGGACAGCTGCGCCCGCGCTTCGCGCCTTACCGCGACATCGTCCGCGAAATCGTCGCGAATGGCTCGGGCCAAGGCTCGGATGGATTCGATCCGGCGCGCGAGGTGGACTTCATCGTCTTCGAGCGCATGCTCCAGGGCCGCAAGGAGTTCTCTTCCCTCGATCCCGAGCTCGCCTGGGAAGAGATACGGGGGATCATCAAAGGAGCAAAGTCGGCCGATCCCGGGAAGCCCCTGCTGTCGTTCTCGGACTACCAGGCATTGGGGAAAAAGCGCGCCCCTCGATTCAACAGCGATCGGGCGGGAATATACGCGGCGGCGGAGTGGTACCAATCACGGCTGACGAAGGATGGGCTCTGGGACGAAGTCGATCTCACCAGGCGCGCGATCGATATCCTCGAGGGGCGGCCCCATGCCCGCGTCGCTTTCGAGCCTTGGGACCTCATCGTCTGCGACGAGGCCCAGGACTTCACGAACATCCACGTCTCCCTCCTCTTCCGCCTCGTCTCCGACCCCGGCAACGTGGTGATGGCGGGAGACGTCAAGCAGATCGTCAATCCGAGCGGGTTCCGCTGGGCCGATCTGCGCGCCCTCTTCTGGGAGCGCGGGCTGCGGCCCCCCGGGCTCTTCAGCCTGAGCCTCAACTTCCGCTCCGTCGGAGGCATCGTCGCCCTGGGCAACGCCCTGCTCGATCTCAAGAAGCGCCTCGCGGGAATTCAATCCGACGAGAAGAAGGAAACCTGGAAATTCCGCGGGAAGAGTCCCTGCCTCCTCGTCGCTAATGACGCTAACGTCATTAACGACGCTAACGTCGTTAGCGACGCGAGCGTCGCCGAGGAGCTCTCGGGCGCCGGGGCCTCCAGCGCCATCATCGTGCGGGATATCGAGACTCGCGAATCAGTAAAGGCGATCGCGCGATCCGATCTCGTATTCACTGTCGTCGAGGCGAAAGGTCTCGAGTTCGACTCGGCCCTGCTCTGGAAGCTCACGCCCGTCATGGGCGACATAGCCGCCTTGTGGAGGAGGCTAGCGGGCGACGATAGCCTGGCCAAGGAATACGAGGCGCGAATCGTCCACGAGATCAATCTCTACTACGTCGCGGTGACTCGCGCCAGGAATGCCCTGGTCGTGTACGAGGAGAACCTCGACTTCTGGAACCAGGCCGAATTCGCCGATCTCTATATTCGGAGCGAGGATCCCGGCCTCCTCGGCGATTCCTGGCGCGCGGTATCCACGCCCGAGGAATGGCGGGAGCAAGCCGAGTACTATTACGAGCGCGAATACTGGAAGGCCGCGGCGGAGTGCTACAAGAACGCCGGGGACGAGGCTCGCGAAGGCCTCGCGCGGGGCCTGGGGCTCTACGCGGAGCGCAGGTTCGCCGAGGCAGCCGGATTCCTGGAAAAGGCCGTCGGCCTTCCCGGATCGGCCGGCCTCGATCGGAAGGCGGCCACCGCTTACGAGGAGTCGGGCGATTACCGCAAGGCGTCGGCGCTCTGGGAGAGCTCGGGAGATGGGGAGCGAAGCCGAGTCTGCCTCGCCCGCGCCCTCGAGAAGGAGAAGGACTTCGGCGCCTCCGCGGCCGTTTGGCTCGAGCTCGGCGACAGGGACGCCGCCCTTCGCGACCTAGAGCGTTCGGGCGATCGGGCCGCCGTCGGCGAGATCTGCCGCGAGATGCGGCTCTGGGAGAAGGCCGCGAAGGCATTCGGCGAGTGCGGCCGTCATGCAGAAGCCGCCGAGTGCTGGCGCAAGGTCAGGGATCGGGAGAAGGCGGCCGAAGCCTATTGCGCCGCGGGTGAATGGGAGAAGGCCGTTCGCTACTTCATCCTCGCGCGCCAGTACGAGAAGATACCGGACTGCTGGCTCAAGGCGGGCCGCTACGACAAGGCAGCGGCCTCTTTTATCGATCGGCGCGAGCCGGAGAAAGCCGTCGCGGCGATGCGTAAATGGATCGAGACCGAGCCTGCGGCCGTCGCGACCCTTCGCGAAGAAGCCGCCGCCTGGGAAAAGAAGAAGCCCCTCCATGCCGCCGTCCGCTTAGCCGCCCTCGGCGAACGAGGCTCGGCGGCGCGTTTGTTCATGGGACAAGGGGAGTATGACCTCGCCCTCGCGGGATTCATGGCCGAGGGCGACCATGCCAATGCCTCGATCTGCCTCGAGAGACAGAAGAATTATCACGGAGCGGCCATCGAGCAGGAGCTCGTCTCCCCCGACTCGCCGCGAGTCGTCGATCTGTTAGAACGATATATAATGAAGGGAGAGTTCTACGGCGACGTCGATCGCCGGCTCGCCGAAAAGCTCAACGAAGAAGGCCGCATATTCGAAGCCGAAGGCGAACCCAAGCCGGCGGCCAATCGTTTCATGGCGATCGGCAATATCGAGGCAGCCTACCGATGCCTTCTCGAATTGGATCGGGACGATCGGGCTTTCGATTTCTTCCTGAAATATCGAGCCTTGGAGGAACTCGGTACTTTCATGCGGAAGAAGAAGAACTTTTACCTGAATCATAAGGCGGTCATGCATCAGGCGAGCGCGCTGACGGAAACCAGGTTCGGCCCGTATTACCTGGTCGAGTGGCCCTACCTTCTCGAGGCGCTCGGCCGCTGCCGCGGCGAGACCGACGCGCGGAATCCGGAATTCCGCGAGGAGCTCGCGGCCCTCCTGCCCATGGAGGACTTAGGCGCATACAAGGTTCTCGCCGACCCGAAGCACGTCGAGATACTGGACTTCCTGATCCGGATCGGCCACATAAATGGATTGCTCCTCATGTGGAGGAACGCGGTTCGCAAAATGGGCGAGTCGAACGCCTATTTCAGGGAATTCGTCGGAAGGATCGAGACCGCGGCGGCGAAGGGTCCGTCCGCCGCGTGGTTCAAGGCCTTCCTCGAATTGATAAAGGGGCACGAAGAAGCCGCGCTGATCGGCCCCGATGGGCTCGAGCACCGGAACAGCCTCCTGTACGCGATCAAGGTCGGGCATTCGAGCGACCTGTTCGCCTGGTACCTCGAGCATGGAACCGAGGACGAATTCACGGCCTTCGGGAAATACCTCAGGCTCGAGGACGAAATCGCGGAATACCTGGACGCCCATGACCGGCGCGACCTCGCCGCGATCTGGTACGAGAGGGCGAGGCGGTGGGACGAAGCGCTGCGCTGCTATCGCGCCGCGCGGGACGAGGCCGGAAGCGCCAGGATGCTCGAGAAGTCGGGGGTCCTGGACGAGGCCTTGACTCTCTGGAGGGAAATAGGGAGCGCCAGGGACGTCAAGCGGGTCGAGAAGGCTATCGCCGCGGGTAAATCCGGAAAGGCTCGACCGGGGCGGGCTCGCGCGGGAGCCCCGCGCAGGATCGATGACGGGCAATTGGATTTGCTTCCCTGAAGCGGTCTATCGGAACTTTCAGACCGATCGGTGCATTCTTTAAACCAACGAATTTAATGATTCATAGCCGCGCAGCCCAACCGCGAAACGGCTTCACTAGTCTCTCCGCTCAGGGGCGAGGCCGGGATGGGGTGGAAGCGCATGAGCTCGACCCGAGCTTTGAACCCCTGGAGTATGCGTGGATTTTACCTTCATTATGGGGCGTCGGAAACCAAATGTACCCACGTCGAGCGACTAGGGCAAGAAAGCCATAGGACCGACTTACGC
>CAYNFM010000104.1:0-11849 GCA_964396415.1 uncultured Treponemataceae bacterium
CATATGGGCGCGGGCATGACCTGCGCCATGAAGAATCTCATGGGCATCGTCTGGGACCGGGAGGCATTCCACGCGCAGGGGCTCGACCAATGCATAGCGGATTCCTGCCTTTTCCGCAAACCCGCCCTCAATATCGTCGATGCGGACAAGATCATGCTCACCGGAGGGCCTCGCGGGCACGCGGGCAGCCAATACAACGAGCAGCAAATGCTGATCCTCTCCAACGACATCATCGCAATCGATGCAGTATCGGCGAGGACCCTCGGGAAGACGCCGAATGATTTTGGCTATATCGCAAAGGGAGAGGAGAGAGGTCTCGGGACATCCGATTTGACGAAGCTGAATATCCACAGACTTACCATATGAGTCGATCACGTTGTCGTGGGGCCATTACCGCTCGCGCCGCGAGAATCGTCGTCGCGGTCATGGTCCTCGCCGCGACGGCTTTCGGCTTTCTGGATGCCGGAGACGCGGCCGATTCCATTTCCAGGGTCGTGGCCTCGTGGCAACTCTTCCCTGCCGCCGAGCGCGCCTTCGCTTCGATGGCAGCCGGTTTCGGCGCGGGAGGCTTCATCGGCTGCGTCGCGGCGCTGACGACGATCGTTTTCTCCGCGTTGCTCGGTAGATGGTATTGCGCCGCTCTCTGCCCCTTGGGAACGCTTCAGGATCTTGTCTCCCTTCTCCGCGGGAAAAATCGGGCGTATCGCGGGCCGAATCGACCCGCGCGAGCGATCGCCTTCGTAGCAGCCCTGTGCCTCGTAGCCGTCGGAGCCACTGGCCTGGCATCGTGGATAGATCCCTGGTCGCTTTTCGGTAAGTTCTTCACCTATGATCTGCGGCCCCTCGTTCAGCTCGCCCGACGCGAGGATATTCCGGGGCTGAGCGCCGCGACCGTCATTGCATCGGGAGTCGCACTGGCTGCCGTGCTCTCCTCGTCCTTCCTGAGCGGTCGCTGGTTTTGCGGAAATCTCTGCCCGATCGGCGGGGCGCTCGGGGTATTGAACCGTTTCGCCCCTCTGCGGATTCGCCTCGAGCCGAACGCCTGCCTGTCCTGCGGCGCATGCGCCTCGGTTTGCCGTGCGTCCTGCGTCGATGCCGCGGTAAAGCGCCTCGACGCGACCCGCTGCATAAACTGCCTCGCCTGCATCGGCGCCTGCCCGACCAGGGCGCTTTATTATGGCCCGATACGGCGAGTCCCCGCTCGCAGCGCATCGGGCTTGAGCCGAGGTCAATTCATCGCGGCGCTCGGGGGAGGCATCGCAGCTGTCGCATTGGCCGCGCTGCCGGGCCGCGCTTACGCGGCAAGAGCGATAGGCTCCCCGGCAGATGGAAGGTGGCGCGCTGCATTGAAGCCCGTGACGCCGCCGGGCTCTCGCTCCCTCGAACGCTTTCTCGGCGCCTGCCTCGCTTGCGGACTCTGCGTCGACCGCTGTCCATCGAAGGTGCTACAGCCAGCGCTTGGCCAGCTCGGAGTCCGAGGATTCATGGCGCCCAGGCTCGACCATGCCATATCGTATTGCCAGTTCGATTGCACGGCCTGTCTCGACGTCTGTCCGAGCGGAGCGCTCGATAAGCTAAGCCTCGCGAAGAAACGATTGACCAAGATCGGCGACGCGACACTCGTAAAGGATCGTTGCATCGTCTTCACGAACCGGACCAAGTGCGGGGCCTGCGCTGAGCACTGCCCTACGGGGGCGGTCCGGATGGCAGTCGGCGACACGGGCCTGCCGGAACCGGGCTTCACGAGTTCAATCTGCATCGGCTGCGGAGCCTGCCACCACGCCTGCCCCGTCCGCCCCGATAGGGCGATCTCCGTCTCCGGACTCCTCGTGCATGCCGTCGCCGATAGTCCATCGCCGGATCTCTTCGATACCTCGCCCAAAAGCGCGGCCTCTAATGCCTTCCCCTTCTAAAAAATGTACAATGAATCAGCTCGAGCTATTGGAATGGAGGTGATCTATGCCTTTTGGGATTCAACCGTGGCACTTGATCGTCGTGGCGATAGTAGCCCTTATCATCTTCGGCCCGGCCCGCTTGCCGCGACTGGGACGCAGCATCGGGTCCTTCTTCCGCGACCTCCGCGCCGGGGCCCGAGACATGAGCAGCGGATTCAAGGAAGGCATTCAGGAGTCCGACGCTTCGAAGGCCGATGCGGCCAAGACCAGCGGCGAAGAGCCCCTTGCCGGGAACTTCTGCATCCATTGTGGAAGCCCTAATCCAATCCATGCGCTGTTTTGCAACGCCTGCGGCAAGAAGCTCAAGGACGAACACTAGCATGGAGGATGGAGGCGGATCCGAAATGCCGTTGCTCGCCCATCTCAGCGAGCTGCGGAAACGGCTTCTCGTCTCTATCGTCGCCATTGTAGCGACTACGATTCTGGCATTCTTATTTTCCGACTCGATCCTTCGAATCCTTCTGATGCCGATGAAGAATCAAAACCTCAAGGCCTTCAACTTGCTCGACGGTTTTATGATCAGGTGGAGACTTTCGCTGTTTGCGGGCATCATCGTCGCCAGCCCGATATGGACATTGCAAATATACAAGTTCATACGTCCCGCCCTGCATGAACAAGAGAAAAACGCTATTGGGCCGATGCTCGTGTGCGTCTTTTTCCTATTCCTTGCGGGCATGGCTTTCGCCTTCTACTTGCTTTTCATGATGGTCACGGGCTTACTGTCTTTTTTCCCTGCGAAGATAGAGTATCTTCCTTCAGCCGACGATTACATATCATTCGTGACCTTCTTCATGATTGCCTGTGGCGTGGTATTCGAGCTGCCGCCCTTCCTGATCATACTGGTCCGACTGCGAATCCTGCAGGCGAGCAAGCTCCGCGCGCAGCGCCGTATCGCGTACTTCATCCTTTTCGCCTTCGCGGAGATCATCACACCAGTCTCCGATCCGATAGTCGCTCCCTTGACGGTTATGGTCCCCTTGGTGCTTTTATATGAAGTCAGCATTCTTTTCGCTTCCAGAATCGATCGTAAACGCACTTCGATTGAAGCGATGCGCCTCGACGACGGATTGAAGCCGAAAAATCGTCATCAAGCTCACCGGAGGCAGTAGCGACCGCGGGCGACTATAACTTTTCCTATCACTCCCATTGTCGTTTCGAGGCGTCATCTTCCGGCGCTCAAGCTGATGGTCCAGGCGTCTTCCTTCCCATTGATGACGTTCAAGAAAGAAGCTACAAGGTATCGTTCCTTCGGTAAGGGAATCGCCCGTCAAACGGATTTTTTGGCCCTTAAAGCGGCAATCGAGGCGGCGCGGGCGGGAGAGGCAGGCAAGGGATTCGCGGTCGTAGCTGCCGAGGTCCGCAGGCTGGCTGAGCGCTCGCAGACGACCGTCGGAGAAATAACTACTCTATCCGAGACGACTCTTTAAACGCCTTAATGCTCGTCCCCGGCAATTTTCGAATGGCTCGGGAAGGAGAATTCCATTATCTTGAATGTATGCTGAACGAGATATTCACCGCGGCGCCTCAAAAAAGCGCCCCTAGAGACAACTGCAACCATGCGGACCGACGAAATTTGGCCGCGCCCTTTCTCTCCGTTCCGATGGCGGCCCGATCGTGAAAGCCATCGTCGTACGGGAGTACGGAGGCC
Organism: uncultured Treponemataceae bacterium; assembly: GCA_964396415.1. Lineage (GTDB taxonomy): Bacteria > Spirochaetota > Spirochaetia > Treponematales > Rectinemataceae > UBA1306. Next base: position 3,604 of record CAYNFM010000104.1, read on the forward strand.
CAGAGGTCATGAGGCTCGAGGAGGCGCCGACCCCGGTCCCGGGGGAGGGGCAGGTACTGGTCCGCGTGATCGGGGCTGGAGTCAACCCTGCCGATACCTACTCGAGGAGCGGCGCCTACGCCAACAAGCCTCCCCTGCCCTTCACGCCGGGGACCGACGGAGCGGGGCTCGTAGACTCGGTTGGGCCGGGGGTGAGCCTCGTCGAGCCTGGCGATCGAGTCTACGTCGCCGGCTCGCTGAGCGGGACCTATGCCGAATACGCCCTGACGCTCGAATCGCGGGTGCATCGCCTCCCCGAGGGAATATCCTTTTCCCAGGGCGCCGGCGTCTTCGTCCCCTACGCCACGGCCTACCGGGCGCTTACGCAGTTGGCGCTCGCGCGCGCGGGCGAGACGCTCCTCGTGCATGGCGCCAGCGGCGGAGTCGGAATCGCGGCCCTTCAGTTCGCCAGCGCGTCGGGAATGAGGACGATCGGGACCGTGGGCAGCGACGAGGGTCGCGAGCTCGCGCTCCGCGAAGGCGCGGACCAAGCGGTGAATCATCGCGAGGAAGGCTATCGGGACGAGGCGCTTCGGCTGGTCGGCGGGAAGGGATTCGACGTCATCCTGGAGATGCTCGCCAATGCGAATTTGGGCGCCGACCTGAAGATGCTCGCGCCGCGCGGACGAGTGGTAGTCATCGGCAGCCGCGGCGAGACGACGATAAATCCACGCGACCTCATGTCGCGGGATGCCGCGGTCTTCGGCATGCTGTTGTGGAATATACCGGACGAGGATTCGGCGAGCGCGCATGCGGCCATCGTCGCCGGTCTGGGGAATGGGACCCTGAGGCCGATCGTCGGCGCCGAGTTCCCGCTCGCCCAGGCGCCGGAAGCCCATCGCAAGGTCCTCGAGGCCGGCGCTTACGGCAAGATCGTCCTGCTGCCATAAAAAAGCCGCGAAGGAAGCCGATGAGCGTCGAACGAGCCATCCTCAGCCGTACGCGCCTTCCGGAACGCAAGGCTGACGAGGGTATCCTCGCCGAATCGATTGAATCCTTGGAAAAGCACTTCGGCTTGGCCGACAAGATAGCGCGGGAGCCCGAGACTATCGAGATCGTCCAGGAGCTTTATGATCGCGTGGTCGCCGCCTATGGGCGCTTGTCCGCGCTCGCTGGAAAGAGGATCCTTGATCTAGCCTGCGGCTCCTCGACGAGCAAGGCTCCTCCGGGAATGACGAGGATCCTGCCGACGATCGGCGCTGGCCCGCTAAGATTGCAGCGAGCCAGCGGCTACACGAGCCTCTTCGAGCCTTGGCTTTGCAGGATACTCGTCAGCCTGGGAGCCCACGCGGTCGGCGTCGACGCCGGCGACTTGGACGAGGAGGGTTTCGAGCATTACAGGCTCGACCTCGGCCAGACAGGCGCCCTGGATTTCCTTCCTCGGCGCTCCTTCGATGCGGTACACGACAGCCGCCTCTTCGGCTCCCCCGAATTCATCGCCCGTTTCGCGGGTCGCGGCGAAGTCCTGAGAATAGCGCGCGAGATCGCGGAGCAGGAGGATCGCGTGCTGCGAGAGGACGGGATCCTCCTGCATTCCGACGCCCATGAGCTGACAGGGGCGTGAGGGCCGGGATCGGCCTTCAGTCGACGGATGCTTCCGGCCTATCCTCGAATCGGTGGACTCGGCATCTACCCGCCCTTTTAGCCTCGTACATGGCTTGGTCGGCTCGGCGCAATATTTCCTCGGTGCCGAGAGCGACGGGGGAACGCGAGACGGCGAGGCCGAGGCTCGCCGTCATCTTGAAGGCGGCGTCATCGACGATAATCGGCTTATCCTTGATCTCATCGAGGATACGCTCGCAGAGAAGCAAGGCGCCTTCCTCCGCGGTCTCGGGGAGCATGATGACGAATTCCTCGCCGCCGAAACGACACACGATGTCGGAGGACCTTACGGCGTGAAGGCATCGCCTCGCGACTTCGGCCAGCACCCTGTCCCCGACGAGGTGGCCATGGTCGTCGTTGACGCGCTTGAAATGGTCGATATCGAGCATGATGAAGGAAATCGAACGATCGTTCCGAGCCGCCTGATCGACGAAGTGGCCGGCGAGATCGAGGAAGGACCGTCGATTGTAGAGACCCGTCAGCGAGTCCCTCGTGGCGAGCTCCTGCAAGTGCAGAGCGAGCCGGTATTGCCTGCTCGTGTCGTTGACCACGATCGTCTTTCCGACGACTCTGTCGCCATGGTCTCGAATGAGCGACGTGACGATGTCGTAGCATTTCGAGGACTCTCCCTCTCCAACGAGAATCTCGAGCGAGTCGTCCGCATTCCCGCGGACGAACTCGAGAAGCTTCGGCCGGTCGGAAAAGACGACGGCCGAGTCGGCGCCGATGCGCGCCTCCGAGAGCCGCGGCAGGATCGCCCTCGCCGATTCGTTGAAGTCGATGAGCCTGTCCTTCGCGTCGACGATGATGCAGCCTTCGCTCATAGTCCTGAATACCGCCCGAAGGGCTATCGGCTCGAGATCGAACAAGCGGAACCTGAAGAGCCCGAAGGAGATGACGAGTCCCATCAGCGGGAAGCTGAGCGGAGTCAAGTCTATTCCCCAGGGCGATAGGCGCCAGGCGTATATGGAGAAGGCAGAGATCGGAAACGCGAAGCTCGATAGCATGAGGAGGGCCTGCGCGCGCAGGCTCCCCGACGAGATTATCGCTTGCCGTACGACGAGAGCGACGAGTGCGAGGAGCGAGGCTATCAGGTATATCTGGTAGCCCAGGTAAAACGGCCCCTTCCCGAAGACCAGGATCGGGATCGGTCCATCGGATCGCAGGACGGGGTCGATATAGTAGAGCCTGTGGGTCTCGGTCGTGAGCTGCATCCCGAGCGTCACGGCCGAAAGCGTGAAGAGAATCGCGAAAAGGACGCCTCGATCGCGGGGCCAGAGTCCGCAGAAGTCGAGGGCCGTGAGGATTATCATGGTCGGCAGGAGGGAAAGGCCGAAGTACTCGAAATGCGTGCACAGGAGGACGGTTCCGAGGTCGCGCCCCATGAACTCGAAGGCCGTACCGAAACAGTAAACGAAGACCGAGCCCATCAGCGCCGCGAAGACCTTCGCTCCCCGAGCCTTTCTCCGGCTGAGCCCCTCGGCGACGAGGAAGACGGCGAGCGCCGATGCCGCCAGGGCCGCTAGGCCGAAGGAATTGAAAGAGAACGACAACGCTCCCATGCCTTTTAGCAAAACATCCCCTGTAGTCGTCGACCGGATCTCTTCATTCTACGGATAAAGAGGCGAGGCTTCCAAGCCCTATAGAATGAAATGCTAACTTGATATAGTATTCGGATTTATTAAAATTGAGATCAGCAGCCACGCCGTAAGAAGCACCGGATCGTCGTGATGTCACCCTGCGTCGCCAAGCGACGGGAATTCGACGAAACCGGACACAGCGACTACAATGTCGCGATCCAAGGACTGCTCGAGCATTTCGAGGACGAGAAGATATGCCTCGCCGATTCCCCCGAAGCAGAGTTCGACAATACGCCGGCCGAGCGCGGCGCGCCGTTCTCGACTCCAGGCGGCCCGAAGGCGGCCGTCGAGGAGTCCACCGCGACGATGGAGCATCGGATTTCGGCGCCGTAGGTCGCGGCAAAATCCCGACGGACGCGCGTTCGACCGGCCGGGCGAGGGAGGGAACGATGTTCAGGCTGTTTACGAAGCTCGACGAAGGGGCGACGATCCGAGAATTGCTCGCTCTCGAGGAGCTGAAGGGAGAGCGAATCCGCGGACGGTCGCTCATGGGCATTTTCGCCGCGCTGTTCATCGTCGCTCTCGGCGCGAAATACATCCTCCTGCCCAGACTGCCTTCCGCGACCCGATACCTGGGCGGGGCCTTCCCCATCGGCATGTTCGTGCTGCTTCTCGGCCTGATGCTCGTCTATGAAGCGCTTTTCCATGCCTTCCTTTCTCGCCTCGTGGCCAGGCGGACGACCGTCTTCGACGGGCCCAGGTACGGGAACATCCTCATCGAGACCGCCTTCGTCACCGGCATGCTCATCGTCCTCGCGACCAAGCTGTCGCCGGCGCTCGCCCTCGGCTCGCCTGCCGTGTTCGTCTATTTTCCCTTCATCCTCCTATCGATCCTGCGGATGAAATTCCTCTTCTCCTTCGCGACCGGAGCGCTCAGCGCCGCGGCCTACGGGTCCCTCGGCCTCGTCTATTTCCCGCCCGGGACGGGGACGGGGATTTTCGACACCTTCATGCCGGTTCTCGCCAAGTCCGCCCTCCTGCTTCTCAGCGGCGCCATTGCCGGCTACGTCGCGGCCGAGGTCAGGAAACGAGTCGAGAACAGCCTGCGCCTATCGGGAGAACGGGAGCGGATCGTATCGATGTTCGGCCAGTATATCTCGGCTCAGGTCGTAGACAAGCTGCTGGCTCAGAAAACCGAGTTCGAGGGCGAGACGCGGCACGTCGCGATCATGTTCTTCGACGTACGCAATTTCACGCTCTTCTCCTCGACCCGCGGGCCCCAGGAGGTCGTCGACTTCCTCAATATCCTGTTCGGAGAGCTCATACCCGTCGTCAACAGGCACAATGGCATGATCAACAAGTTCCTCGGGGACGGCTTCATGGCGGTATTCGGGGCGCCTCTTTCCGACGGGCGGGATGCCGCGAACGCGGTCGCGGCGGGCTTGGAGATCTGCGAAACGGTGGATCGGATGAACATGGAAGGCAGATTGCCCGCTACGCGCATCGGGATCGGCCTCCACTGCGGCGAGGCCGTGACCGGAACGGTCGGCTCCCGCGAGCGCAAGGAATACACGATCATCGGCGATACGGTCAACCTCGCCTCCAGGATCGAGCAGCTCAACAAGGTCTTCGGCTCCGCCTTCCTCGTCTCCGAATCGGTATACGCCCTCGCCGGAGCGTCGATGGCCAAAGCCGAGAGGATGGAGGCCGTCGAGGTAAAGGGGAAGGAGGAGAAGATCCAGACATATCGCCTGGCCTAGGCGAATTCGTTTAGACCGTAAAGACCTTCTCCCAACTGTCGATAAGTTATTAAAGAAGGTAGGGACATATGGCTTTCATGGAGTGGGACGAGCGCTTTGGCATCGGGATACTCAAGGTCGACGAAGAGCGGAAACAGCTGATACGGATACTCAATGCTCTTTTTGACGGGATGAAACCCCAGACATGGGACGAATACCTTGAAGGACTCCTCAAAGAATTATATGAGGGCCTTCTCCGGCATGCCAGGACGGAAGAAGACATTTTCAGCAGGCTTGATTGCCCCAAAAAGCAGGAAAATAAGGTCGAGCTTTTTCGCATTATCGAAATACTGAAAGAGTTCATCCAAGAGTACCATGAAAAGAAAGTTGGGGTCTCCATCCAGATTCTAGCCTTCCTATCGGGATGGCTAAAAAGCCATTTCCTCGTTTTCCACCACGACTATCGCGCCTTCCTGAAAGAGGAGAAGCGTCTATTGGCTCCGGCATCCTGACGCCGGCTCGGCGCTCTCCCTCTGCCGCCCCGAGGGGCTTTTACTGACCCGGGAACATTACAGTTGACGCAAGCATCGAAAAAGGGCCGCGAGGTTAAGCCCTTTTTCGATGCGATGACGACTTTTCTATCGCCGCGTCAATCATCGGATTACTTCATCAGGCTTAGGACTATTTGAGCGTCTATTTTATTTTGCCCGACGAGGCTTTCCCTCATCGCGGTCCTCGACTCGATATCCTTTTCAAGTTTTGCCTTAGCCGTTATGTCATTTTCTTGGTCTTTTTTCACTCGGAGCTTCTCTATCATTTCATCAAGTTTCTCTATCAATATCTCATTATATTTTAGTTGCGCTTTTTTTTTGCTGAGAAGGGAATCGGTATCCTCGGCCATCCGGTACCTCCAAAGGCATAATGTAATAAAACCAGGGATATAGTCAAGTTTCCGGGAAACGATGCAAAATGCCGAGCCGGACGGCATAGACATAAAGCGAATAATCGATCAATCAGATCCTACTTCCTAAAGGATATGCGGCAAACACGGGAATCCGGGATAAATCGCGTTCCCCCGGTGGCAGATCGATGCTCGGAGGGTGTTGAAAAGCATGAGGGGAGAATCATGCGGCATATACTTTCCTTCCTTTTTGCCTTAGCGATGTTTGGCCGGGCCGCCTTCGCCTTCGCTCAGGACTCCGGCGAGCCTATAGGGAATTCAGCCGCGGCTTCCGAGCCTCAGGATGGCTATGCCCCTTATACTCCCATTTTGATATCTCTTGTTCCAGGCATATCGTTCCCGCTCGGACTGTATGATGTCTCGATCGCAGGTGGAATGATCGGCAGCATGGTAGGCAATGTTTCCGGAGTCGAGGGCTCGGAAGTGTTCAATTTCTCAAAAAATCTGCGAGGCGTTCAGGGCGCGGGCGTCCTGAATATCGCAAAAAGCGTAAAGGGAGCCCAAGGCGCCGGTATTTTTAACATTGCCGATGATGTCAACGGTATCCAGGGCTCGGGTGTCTTCAACATCGCCGATGATTCTGTATCCGGCATCCAGGGTTCGGGAATTTTCAATATCGCAAAAAGCATTTCGGGAGTTCAGGGCTCCGGGGTCTTCAACATCAGCAAAGAGCGGGTTGTCGGCGTCCAGGGCTCGGGAGTCTTCAATATGGCCGCGAGTATCCGAGGAGTCCAAGGCGCCGGGTTATTCAATATCTCGGGCGAGGTGGACGGGTGCCAGGGGGCCGGCCTGTTCAACAGCGCCGGAAACGTGAAAGGTCTGCAAGTCGGGCTCGTCAATATCGCCGACACTATCGATGGCGCACAGATCGGTCTCGTCAATATCGCGGGGAACGGCATTCATGCCCTGAGTCTCATGTACGAACCGGCCACTTCGTATGTTTATGGCTATTGGCAATTAGGTACGCCCTATCTATACACGATAGCAGGATTCGGGGCGCCCTACGACAATTGGAGCTTCGATTTCGGCAACACGGTCGCGAGCCTCGGGCTGGGTTCTCGCGCGCGAATTTTCGATATTTACATCGATGTGGATGTATCCGCCGAGCAGGCGATTGGCTCATTGCCTTACGGCTCCTTCGATTGGCGCGGCGATTGGAGCCGTTGGGCCGGCTGGTCGATGATCAGGCCCTATCATTCCGCGAAAATCACCGTGGGCCTGCCTATTTGTCGGGATTTACAGATTTTCGTCGGCCTCAAGGCCGATATGGACATCGATGCCCTCGGCGACAGGGTCCCCGAAGCGCTTCAGGCAGGCTCCGCATGGAAAGGCAGCCTTTTTGACGGAGGATTTACCGTTTGGCCCAAATGGTTTTTCGGGATAAAGGTATCCGGCTAATAGAAAATCAAGAAATCATGATCGGCGCTAAGGCATGCGGTTTCAATGAAAATCCTATACCTGTCTATTAACCCATGCAGTATAATCGAAGTCGGAGCGGACGAACCCTGTGCGGAGCTTCGAACGAAGTCTAGCGAAGCGTCAGGTATGTACCCGCTTGCGAATCATCATTTCCTCAAGAGGGGCAAAATCATGAAAATCATCCTAAATGTTCGGGGGGTATGCCTTGATAAATTCCAATCAATATGCTAACTCCAGAAACTATGAAGCTCGACTATTTCTGAATGCGAATTTTCGAACCAACCAAGATTCAAAGGCAAAGTGGCTCTTCAACTTGTTTCCGAAGAAAGAGAATCAAAACGTTTTAGAGTTAGGCTGCGGCACTGGATTGTTCTGGCTTGCAAATAGACACTCCATTCCGAAGAGTTGGCAGCTCACCCTAACGGATTATTCCGAAGGAATGCTCGAAGAAACTAAAAAAACATTATCCAAGGTTGAAAGGAAGTTCAATTACGAGATCGTAAATGCGGAAACCATCAGGTATCCGGATAGGACCTTCGATATCATTCTCGCCAATAATATGTTGTATCATATCGACGACAAGGAAAAGGCGCTAGCTCATATAAAACGAGTTCTTACGAACGATGGCTATTTTATCCCCGCGACTCAAGAGAAAAACGACATGATTGAGCTTAATCGGCTTTTATACGCCTATTTGGAGCATAAAGGCACCGTTCTCCGATTCAGCGAGCGTTCGTTCTCGCTTGATAATGGCTTGGATCAACTTAAACCGTATTTCACCAAAATTGCCGTGAAACGATTCAAAAATTCATTACAAATTACCGAAGTAGATCCTATAATCAATTATTTTTTGGCGCTTTGCCTTTTTAAGTGACGATTAGGCTGTTTTTTGAAATGCAGGGAGAG
>CAYNFM010000105.1:0-11469 GCA_964396415.1 uncultured Treponemataceae bacterium
GGAACGGCCGGAAGCCAGCTCGAGACCCAAATACTCATCGCCCTCGTTCTCGGCGGCATGCCGATCTCGGGCGGCGCGAAAGCGCGCTTTTCCAATATAATCATAGGCACGCTGACCTATTGCGTGCTGGACATGTGCCTCCCTATGGTCTTCCCTATTCCCGCGACCCAGCAGCTCGTAAAGGGAATCGTATTCCTTATCGTGGTCGCCTTGACAATAGACCACGAGTCGCTGCGCGTCATAAAATGAGGGATCGCATAATTGCGTGAAGGTTGAGCCAATTTCAGAAGTCGGCTGCTTTTGAAATTGGCTTCGCATTTGCTCCGGTTTCTTAGAAATCGTGCGCAAATGCCGCAATTCATAATGGCTCTTTAAAAATACATCCTCATATTAAAAGAGCTTCGGTTGACCATTTCAATGTACAAATCAGAACGGCTGATTTATCATAGGCCTCGATGCGTCTCCGGACTAAATTGCTGTTGTTGTCGATCGTCCTCTTGTCAGTGCCCGCCATCATCGTCGTCCTCGTATCCGGCTCCGAACTCATCAAACGCGAACAGGATTTGAAACGGCTTTCATTGAAGGAGGTCAGGCTCGAATTGAATCGGGAACTCGAGTCCTTCGAGTCGGATTTTCGGAAGGACACCGTCATGGTGGCCAATCTCGACGACGTCAGGGGCTTTCTGGGGGCCGCCACCGCGCGGTTGACCCCCGATTTGCTCGCGACCAAACTGGAAAACCTCGTACTGCGCTCGCAAGTGGACTCGTTGGCGCTCTACTCTTCCGGTCCCGGCGGTTTCAAGCGCTCTCTTGTCATCGGCGACAATCGAGACATACCTATGTCCCTGGGAAACGAGCTCGGCTCCGACGCGATGGATAGGGTCGTCTATCGCGCGGAGGTTTCGGACGTACGGGCGACGATGATCTTCCCGGTCGTACTCTATGGTCGGATCGTCGGTCTCGCCCTACTAAGGCGGATATTTGATTCCGGATGGTTCGCGGCTTTCGCCTACTCTCACGGAGTCGAGCTTGGAATTCGAAGAGAGGGGAGCTTCCTATTTTCGAGCTCTCCGGCGATAGGCAGCATTCCCGCGTCGCGCCTCGACGCGGGGATTCTCGATTCGTTCTCCTTCGAGAGCAGCCATGACAGGTACCTCGGGACATCGACCCTCGTCTTCTCGGGCCAGGAGGGGACGGCTAGCGCCGAATTGGTCGTCAAGGCCGGGAAAATGCTCATTGAAGATCGGAGGACGACGGCGATCCTTGGCGGCATCCTGCTTTTCTGCATCACCTTCCCGGCGGCGGTTCTCTATTTCGTCGGGTTGAGGATCATCTCGTCGCTGGCATCGGTGGCAGACGCGGCCGGAAGCCTCTCGAGAGGGGACCTCGCTTACAGGATCAAGTCGAAGCGTAACGACGAAATAGGCGAACTTTACGAGTCGTTCAACGACATGGCGCTCCAGCTCGAGGCCAAGGAATTCTCGCTCAACGAGCGCAACAGGAAGCTGGCCCTTCTCAATGCCTATATCGGGGCAGTCTTCCAGGACCTCCTCGTGAGTTGCGTCGCGGTCGACGCCGACGGCAGAGTGGCTCTCGCCAATACGAGCGCGAGCCTCGAGCTGAACTTCCCGACGGATGCCGCGGGCGGAGACCTGTATTCCATCCCGTTCTTCGGGAGGCATCGCCAGATCGTCGAGCGCCTCATCCCGCGCCAGGACGCCGAGGGCGGAGGCAAGGCGCGCTCCGATCCGGTCGAAGTGGAGGACGCGGAGACCGGCAAGGCCTATACGCTGGATGCTTTCCCCGCCCCCCTCGACGGCGAGCGCGGTGGGGCCATCATCGTGATCGTCGACGTCACCGAGCAGAGGGCGCTGGAAAACGCCCTCGTCCGCAACGAGAAGCTCGCGGCCGCCGGGCAGGTCGCCTCGGCGTTGGCGCACGACATCTACAATCCGATGAGCGTGCTCCTCTCCCATATACAGCTCCTATCGACCAACCGCCTGCCGCCGGCCGAGGCATCGCGCTTCCTCAGCCGGATGGAGGCGGAGGCGAGGCGCATCATCCGGCTCTTCGAGCGCCTTCTCGGCATCGTCAAGGCCGACGCGTATCAGGAGGCATGGACCGAAGTCAACGCCATAGTGAGGGACATGCTCGACGTCTTCGATATCAAATTCAAGCACCGTGGGATAACCGCGTCGCTTATCGAGGAGGTCGGATCGCTCCAGGTGCGCACTTCTCCCGAAGGACTCAAGCAAGTCCTGTTCAATGTGATAAATAATGCCGTACAGTCGATCGAACGGCCTGACGGGTCAATCGTTGCCAGGATAGGCATTCGCGAGGGCGAAGCCGTGATCGAGCTACGGGACAACGGGAGGGGGATCGCGCCGGAGGATCTGGAGCGCGTTTTCGAGCCCTTGAGGCCGAGGGGCCATGAATCCGGAACGGGGCTCGGCCTCTTCGTGAGTCGGCGCATCATGAGAAATCTCGGCGGGGATCTCCGGGCTTCGAGTTCTCCGGGGATAGGTTCGTGCTTCACGGTCAGTTTCAGGACAGGAGGGATCCTTGGAGCGGCTTGATTTCCGCGTTCTCATCGTCGACGACGAGGAGGGAATTCGCGATGCACTCCGGACTATCGTGGCGCTCGAGGGATATACTGCCTTCATCGCGGCCTCGTTTGCGGAGGCCAAAGCGCTCATCGCGCAAAGGACATACGACCTCGCGTTCGTAGATATATGCCTGCCCGAAGAATCGGGCATAGGACTCTTGGAGCCCCTGAAGTGCGCCGGCACGAAGATCATCACCATAACGGCCTTCGCGACGGTCGATACGGCCGTCGAGGCGCTAAAGTCCGGCGCGGCCGATTATCTCAGGAAGCCGTTCGAGATGGACGAGGTGCGGAAGCAGTGCGCCGAGGCCTTCCAGTCCGCCTCGGCAGAGCAGCGGAACGGCGGCCTCCGGGACCGTCCGCAATTGATATACAGGAGCGCGGCGATGTCCAAGGTAGTCGACATGATCCATAAAGTCGCCGACTACGACATCCCGGTCCTCATCCTGGGCGATTCCGGCGTAGGCAAGGAAGTCGTCGCTCGATGCATCCATGAGCAGAGCCCCAGGCGGCACCGGCCTTTCGTCGGCATAAACATGGCGGCTATCCCGGCGGAGCTGATCGAGAGCGAGCTGTTCGGCCACGAGAAGGGAGCCTTCACGGGGGCTATCAGGAACAAGACCGGCAAGTTCGAGGCGGCGGGTTCCGGCAGCATCTTCCTCGACGAGATAGGCGACATGAATCTCTCGCTTCAGTCGAAGCTCCTGAGAGTACTCGAGGAGCGGGCCTTCGAGCCGGTAGGCTCGGTCAAGCCGAAACCGCTCCATGCGCGAGTGATCGCCGCCACGAATAGGGACATCATCGAGAGCGTGCGCGTCGGATCCTTCAGGACCGATCTTTACTACAGGTTGAACGGGATCCGGATCGAGCTGCCGCCCCTATCGCAGAGGCGCGAGGACATCGAAATGCTCGTCACCCATTTCCTCGACCGCTTCTCGGCGGAATTCGGCAAGCACGGCATCGCTGTCGGCACGGAGGCCATGGCGCGGCTCAGGCGATACGCCTGGCCCGGGAACATCAGGGAACTCAAACACGCGGTCGAGCTCGCCGTCCTGCTCAGCGCCGACGACTCTACGCTCCGCCCCGAGGACTTCTCCCTAGGCGATTCGCCGATCCAGGGGAAGGGAATCCGCGCGATGGAGGAGAATATCGAGCGGGAGTCTCTCATCGCGGCTCTCATCGACAACAACTTCAACAGATCCGCTGCGGCGCAAAGTCTAAAGATTTCCCGACGTACGCTGTATAATCGGATGAAGAAGCATTCGCTCCTGGAAAGCGGAGGGTAGCATGAAAAGGCCGATCGGCACCCTGATCCTCGCGCTGGCCGTCCCGGCTCTCGTGAACGGGGTTCCCGACGCATCGCCCTCCGATAGAGCCATAGGCTTCGTGCCTCCGGGCACGATCAGCCCGTTCTACGCCGAGGTCATCGCGGGAGCTCAGCCGGCTTGCGAGGCCGAAGGCTTCAAGCTCGACGTCGCCTCTCCCCTGCGTGAGGACGATTTCGACGGGATGCTGCGCGTCGTCGACGAGGTCCTGCAACGCGCCCCCCTCGGCATATGCCTTTGCTCAACGGACGAGCCTACGCTGGTGAGCGCGCTGCGGAAGGCGAACCGAGCGGGCGTGCCAGCCGTGGTATTCAACAGTATCACGCCCCTGCACGGGGCGGAGGTCTTCGCCTACGTAGGATACGATCAGCTCGAGGCGGGGCGGAAGGTCGCTCGATACCTCAAGGCCATAGCGAGGGGACCCTTGCGCGTCTGCATCATAGAGGGCCTTCCGAGCCAGTTCACGAAAGAGCGCGAAGGCGGCTTCCTGGACGAGCTCAAGTCTTCGCCGGAGATATCGGTCGTGAGGACGGTCCGCGGCGACTGGGATCGGGCGATCGCCTTCGACGCCGCCGCCGGGGCCCTCTCGGGAAATCCCGACATCAACGTCTTCTACGGGCTTTCGGACGAAATGGCTCTCGGCGCGCTCGATGAAGTCCAGAAGCAGGGACGACGGGACATGATAGTCCTGGGGATCGACGGCAACAGGAACGCCATCGAGAGCATCCTTAACGGAGGAATGACCGCGACCCTCAATACGAATAGGGATCTCATCGGCAAGGAATCAATCGAGGCGGTGCTCAAGGCGATCCGAGGCGAGAAATTGAGCAAGGTCATCAGCATCGAGACTTTCATCATCGATCGGAGCAACGCGCGATCCTTCGAATGAGCCCGAATTCGATGGTTCCTTCCCTGCCCTTGCCCATCGACCCTGCGGCGCTTAGTATTCGTTGTTGCGGAGCCAAGAATGATCAAGCATTACCTCGCGACGGACATCCCATCCTTCGACTGGCCCAACTTCAATTATATGCTGAGGGACATCGCCGCTCGCTTCGCCGATCGCGTCGCCTTCCGCTACAGGGCGCGAGGCGCCAAGGAATTCGAGGCATGGAGCTACGAGCGGCTCGGCAGGGAGGGAGCGGCCCTGGCGTCCTTCCTGTATTCGCGAGGGCTTGCCGGCGGCGACCGCGTGGCTATCTGGTCCGAGAACCGCCCCGAATGGGGTTGCGCGTACATGGCCATCGTCGCCGCGGGTTTCGTGGCGGTGCCGATCGACGCGCTCTTGCCGGAGGACGAAGTCGGCCGCGTTTTTCAGGCCGCGGAGATAGGGGCCGTCATCGCGAGCGGCCGCTTCTCGCGAAATCTCGACCGGCTGCTCTCCGGCCTCGACGGCGCGAAAGCGGCGATCCTGCTCGACTCGCCGGACGGCTCGGGCCCGACCGGAGCGGGTCCCGCCTCGCTTTCCTTCGCCACCTGGAGCCAAGCCTCCTCCTTCGCAGGCGGCCCCGGCCTGCCGGCCCCCGAGACGATCGCTCCCGACGCGGACGCGTCGATCATTTTCACTTCCGGTACGACCGGCGCCCCGAAGGGCGTCGTCCTCAGCCACTCGGGGATCATCGCCAACTTCGACGCCTCGATCCATTCCCTGCCCATCTCGAAAGCGGATGTCTTCATGTGCGTCCTGCCCCTCCATCACACCTACCCCACGACCTGCAGTCTCGTTTCGCCGCTGGCGGTCGGCGCCTCGATCACGATCGTCGAGAAAGTCGTCGGGAAGGTCATCGTGGACGACGTCCGCGACACGGGCGGAACGGTGATGATCGCCGTACCCCTTCTCTACGACAAGCTCGCCCTGGCCCTGGATCAAGGAGTCAAGGCCAAGGGCGCGCCCCTGCGGCTCGCCGTAGGCGTACTGCGCATCGTCTCGCGCGCGGGATGCAGCCTCGGCTTTCCCGCTTTGGGACGGGCCATCTTCAAGAGCCTTCGCTCGAAGTCGGGCCTCGGCTCGCTGCGGCTTCTCGTCGCGGGGGGCGGGCCCTTGAACCCGGCCACCGCCCGGGTCTTCGACGAGTTCGGCTTCTGCATCGTACAAGGATACGGCATGAGCGAGAACGGCCCCCTCATAGCCGTGAACACGCCGCGCCATCGCGATCATCGCTCGGCCGGCCTGGCCGTGAACCGGACTCAAGTCCGCATCGCCGACCGGAACGAGCTGTCCGTAGGCGAGATACAGGTCCGCTCGCCTTCCCTGATGAAGGGCTATTGGAAGGACCCCGGGTCGACGAAGGCGAGCTTCACGGAGGACGGATGGCTCCGCACGGGCGACCTCGGCTGGATCGATCGGCGCGGCTTCATCTATATCAGCGGCCGCATCAAAAGCATCATCGTCACGGCGGGAGGCAAGAACATCTATCCCGAGGAGATCGAGGCCCTCTTCGAAGGCTCGCGAGTCGTTCGCGAAGTCCTGGTCGTCGGCAAGCCGAGCATGATCGCCAAGGGCGCGGCCGTCCCCGAGGGCGCGGCCTCCGGCGTGGCGGCCGAGGCGGTCGCCGCGGTCCTCGTGCCCGATCTCGAGTCGATCGCCGCCGACCATGGCGAGGCCGTCGCCGCCGACTCGGCGGCGGTGCGCGAGCTCGCAAGGGCCGAGGTGGAGCGCCTCAACCGCTCGCTTCCGCCCTACAAGAAGATCTCCGACTTTCGCATCCGGTCCGAGGAGTTCGAGAAGACCTCCTCGCGCAAGATCAAGCGATATCTCTACAAGACGTGGGCGGAGGCGACGGGCGCATGAGGCCGTCGCCGGGGCTACTGGATCACCGCGAAATCCGATAGCCAGAGCTCGGTCACCTTGCCGAGCGAGAGTCTGGCGTTGAAGGCGTCGCGGAGCGCCGCTTTAACCGCGCCTTCGAAGGCGGGCGCCAGATCGGCGGCCTTCTTGGACGAGAGCAGGGAGACGGCCGCCGCCCTCAGTACCGGAGCCTTGCGCCCCAGCTCCTCGGCGAAGGCCCGGTCGCCCGCCTCATAGGGAAAAGCTATGGTAGCCACGATCACCGCGGCCTTGGAATCGGCGCTCCTGGCTCGGATCGTGCCTATTCCCGTAAACGAAGCGCGGCCCGCGAGCTCGGCCGCCGTCTGCGCCCTGTCGGCTTCGCGCGCGAGCTTCTTCTGCCTGGTACCCGCGGCGATAGCATAGACGCTGCCCGCAACGACGGCGAGAAAAAGCAAGACTGCGAGCAGGGCGAGAGTCCTTACGACGGTCCGACCGCGATAGCCCCGAGGATCCTTCGCGGCCCGCGGCTCGTCCTCGAGTCGGGGCCTATAGCCTCGAAGCTCGACATCATCATCGGACCATAACGCCATCTCTCAGTCCTCCATTCGCATCCTATCCCAGGCTCAAGGTCGGGGCAAGGCGCGGTGAGGCGGTCCGAAGATCTCGCCTCCCTATCGTTGTTTCTATAAGTAATTACGATAAAGCGAATTACGTTGATTCGGCTTGATTAGCCCAAGACCGAAGGATACAGTTAGCGAGAAGATCGGAGGCAACTATGGATTTCCCCTGGGCCGAGCCATATAGGATCAAGACGGTCGAGTCGATTCGGCGCATCAGCCGCGAAGAGCGCGAAAGGATCATCGTCGAAGCGAAATACAATCTATTCAATATCCGCGCCGAGGATGTCTACATCGACCTCCTCACCGATTCGGGCACCGGAGCCATGTCCTCCGCGCAGTGGGCCGAGATGATGCTGGGGGATGAGAGCTATGCTGGCGCCTCTTCGTATTACAAGCTCAAGGACGCGGTCCGGGAAATACTCGGCTTCGACTACTTCCTGCCGACGCATCAGGGACGGGCCGCCGAGAACGTCCTTTTCTCGGCGTTGATCGGCGTCGGGACGGAGGGAGCGGGAAAGGTGGTGCCGGGCAACGCCCACTTCGACACCACGAAGGGCCATATCGAGTTCAGGAAGGCCCGCGCGATCGATTGCACGACCGCCCAGGCCCTCGATCCTGTATCCGATTATCCTTTCAAGGGAAACGTGGATCTCGAGAAGCTGGAATCGGTATTCAAGGGACATCCCCGGAGCCAGGTCCCGCTCTGCATGCTCACCGTCACCTGCAATTCTTCGGGCGGCCAGCCCGTGTCGATGGCCAACGTACGCGAAGTTTCCGCTCTATGCCGCGCCTATGAGGTGCCTCTCTTCATCGACGCCGCGCGCTTCGCCGAGAACTCCTATTTCATCAAGAAGCGCGAGGCCGGATATGCGGAGAAAGACATACGGGAAATAGCGCGGGAAATGTTCTCCTATGCCGACGGCTGCACGATGTCGAGCAAGAAAGACGGCTTGGTCAACATCGGTGGGCTGCTCTGCTTCCGAGACGAGGCTCTCCTGCGCGAGGCGATTCCCTTCAATATAATGTATGAAGGCTACAACACCTATGGAGGGATGGCAGGAAGGGACTTAGGGGCCCTATCGGTGGGCCTGCGCGAATCGACCGAGTTCGACTACCTCGAGTCGCGGATAGGCCAGGTAGCCCGGCTCGGCGCCAGCCTCGAGGGCTACGGCGTTCCCGTCCTTAGGCCCTATGGCGGCCACGCTATTTTCGTGGACGCCTGTCGCTTCCTGCCCCGAGTTCCCCGAGAAGAGTTCGTCGCCCAGACCCTCGGCGTCGAGGCCTATGTCGAGGGGGGCGTACGCTGCGTCGAAGTGGGCACGATGCTCGCCGACCGCGACCCGGTCACGAGGGAGAACCGATATCCCTGCCTCGAGCTTCTGAGGCTGGCCGTGCCTCGGCGCACCTACACCGACGGCCACATGGCCTACGTCGCGGCCGTCATCGGATCGGTCTATGAGAGACGGGACCGCATTACTCAAGGTTATCGCATAACGCGGGAAGCCCCGATCATGCGGCATTTCACGGTTGAACTGGAACCGGCTGATTGATTCTCAAGCGGATACATACCTCGGGAGCGTCGAGAGGACGACATGAATCGACGAAGGCTGATCGGCTATAGCATCTAGATTCGGGCTATTTCCGCAGGGCCTCGAGGTCGGCCGAGACGAGAACCGCCAGACGTTCGAGGAAGAGGAGGTCCTCTCGCTTGAAGGCCCCCGCGGTGTGCGAATCGATATCGATCTCCCCCGTGAACCTCAGCTCGCCGGGATCCGATCCGGCGGACGCGAAGACCGGAACGACGATCTCGGACTTTACCTTCAGACTGCAGGCAAGGTAGTTGGGCTGCGCGCTCACGTCGTCCACGACGAAGGTCCGGCGGCTCTCCGCCGCTTGGCCGCAGATACCCCGTCCGAAGGGAATGAGGACATGCTCGGTGCTTTCGCCCGAATATGGCCCAAGATCGAGCAGTGGCTCGATACGGCGAGCGACATAGAAACCGAACCAATCATAATAGGGAAGACGCAGCTTCATAAGTTCGCAGAGGGACTGGAGCCTCTCGCGGGCCCCGCCGGGCGCGGCGAGAAGGGTCGCCGCCTCTATTTCGATACGGGCGAAGTCCATCTTGAAAACCTATCCCGGATCGCGTAAGAACGGCAAGAAGCTAACCGGGATTTCCGTTGACTTGTATACAATAGGGTATATAATTCCATATACATTTTCGCGAGGCGAGGAGACAGGCCATGAAAAAGGCGACTGTCCAAAAGGATTCCTACTTCGATTCCGTCTTCCTGATGTCCCTCAGCAAAAAGCTCAAAGAAGTCGGAAAGGTCGAGGACGCGGTGGTCGCGATGGGCACGCCTCTGAATCTCGAGCTTCTCCTTTCCGAGGGCTACGCCGAGGCCGAGCTCGCGGGGGCCGGGCCCAACGACCTGGTCATGGCGGTGGACTGCGCCGACGAGGCGGCAGTCGGGACGGCCTTCGAGGCGGCCAAGGGCCTCCTCGCGCGCAAGGGCTCGCGCCTCGCCGCCGGCGCACGCGAGCCGGCGAGCCTCGCTTCCGCCCTCGA
The DNA here is from genome assembly GCA_964396415.1 of uncultured Treponemataceae bacterium. Classification (GTDB taxonomy): domain Bacteria; phylum Spirochaetota; class Spirochaetia; order Treponematales; family Rectinemataceae; genus UBA1306. The sequence goes on from CAYNFM010000105.1 coordinate 9,887, forward strand.
AGAGCTGCCGGGCGCCAATATCGCCGTCATATCCCTGCCTGGGGCCTATGCCGCCCGCGAAGCGCGCAAGGCCCTGGCAAGCGGCCTCCACGTCATGCTCTTCTCCGACAACGTCTCCATCGAGGACGAAATAGCGCTCAAGGAATTCGGCCGCTCCAAGGGCCTGCTCGTCATGGGCCCCGATTGCGGAACGGCCATCATCAACGGCATGCCCCTCTGCTTCGCGAACGTGGTTCGACCCGGCCCCGTCGGAGTAGTCGCGGCCTCGGGCACGGGCCTTCAGGAAGTCACATGCCTGATCGACCGCTTCGGCTCGGGGATCAGCCAGGCCATCGGCACCGGCGGTCGCGATCTCAAGAACGCCAGGGTCGGGGGCATCACGATGCTCATGGGCATCGAGGCCCTCGCGAAGGACCAGGATACCAAGGTCATCGTCGTAATCTCGAAGCCGCCGGCCTCCGAGGCGGCCGCGAAGGTCGTCTCCGCCCTCGGCGCGGCGGGCAAGCCCGCGGTCGTTCACTTTATCGGCCTCGACCCGAAGCAGGGCGCCGCCTCGGCATCGATCCGCTTCGCGGCCAGCCTGGAAGGGACGGCCTCGCTCGCGGTCGAGCTCGCGGGTAGCGGCCCGGTGGCTCCAGGCCTCGAGCAGGCCGCGGGCGAGGATGTAATCGAGGCTATCGCCGAGCGCGAGGCTCGGCGCCTCGCGAAGTCTCAAGTCTACCTCCGAGGATATTTTACCGGCGGCACGGTGGCGGATGAGGCGCTGCTCCTCCTCCATCGGCGTACCGGCCGCGTCTTCTCGAACAACCAGGCCGATCCGGCCTTCCTCCTCAAGGACCCGAGGAAGTCGGTCGAGCACACGATAGTGGATCTCGGCGACGACGCCTTCACCGTAGGCAAGCCCCATCCGATGATCGACCCGAGCGGGCGCAACGAGCGCATCCTCGCCGAGGCGGGCGATTCCTCGATCGCCGTGGTCCTCATCGACGTCGTCCTCGGCTACGGCTCGCATCCCGACCCCGCGGGAGCCCTCGTCCCGGCCCTGCGCGAGGCGAAGCGCGCGGCTGAGGCGCGCGGCGGCTACCTCCCCGTCGTGGCCACCGTCATCGGGACGCCTGGCGACTTCCAGGGCTTTGCCTCCCAGGTCGCCGCCTTGGAGGCCGCGGGCTGCGTGGTGATGCCCTCCAATTACCGCGCGGCGACGCTGGCGGCGCGAATCGTAGAGAAGGCCGCCGGCGCGCGGCCGAAGGGAGGCGCTCGATGAGCGAAAAAGCCTTCGCCTCGCCCGCGCTCGGGCTCTTCGGATCCGAGATCAAGGCCGTCAACCTGGGCCTCGAGTCGTTCGCGGAGAACCTCCGATCTTGCGGCGCCGAAGCCGTCCAAGTGCGCTGGAAGCCTCCCGCCGGCGGCGACTCGCGCATGCTCGCCGTCCTCGATCGCATATCGCTTCACGCCCGCGTCGACGTCGAGGCGGCCAATATCGAAGCCGCGTCGCGTATCCTCAAAGGCAAGCCGACCCTCGTCGACGTCGGGATCGCGGGCGAGGTCATCCCCGGCATGACCAAGAAGACGATGCTCCATGC
>CAYNFM010000106.1:0-11223 GCA_964396415.1 uncultured Treponemataceae bacterium
CCTTCGTCTACTTCCCCCTCGTCCATCTCATCTGGGGCGGCGGCCTCCTCGCGACCTGGGGCGTCAAGGACTTCGCCGGCGGCATGGTCGTCCACGTTTCCGCGGGCTTCGCCGCCTTCGCCTCGGTCCTGTTCGTAGGCAGGCGCAAGATCGACGACAAAGGCATGCACAACCTGCCCTTCGTGGCCCTCGGCACGGCCATACTCTGGTTCGGCTGGTACGGATTCAACGCCGGCAGCGAATTCGCCGTGGATCCCATAACCACATCGGCCTTCATCAATACCGATATAGCCGCCTCCTTCGCCGGCCCGACCTGGCTCCTCCTCGACTGGATCTTCAAGCGAAAGCCGAAATTCTCCGGCTTCCTGACCGGCATGGTCACTGGCCTCGCCTGTGTGACCCCCTGCGCGGGCTTCGTCACGCCGGCCTCCGCGGTCCTTATCGGGGTCCTGGCCTCCGTCGCAAGCTATGTCGCGGTCACGATCAAGAACAAGGCGGGGCTCGACGACGCCCTCGACGTCTTCGGCGTCCATGGCGTCGGAGGCTTCCTCGGGACCTTCCTCCTCGGCATACTGGGCACGGCGGCCGTGACCTTCCCCGGCCACGATCCCTCGGCCCTCGCCTCCGGCCTCATCGACGGACACGCCGATTTCTTCTTCAAGCAGCTCGTCTCGGACATCGGCGTGGCCGCCTACGGCTTCCTCTTCACCCTCCTCATGCTCTGGGTAATCAACAAGATCACGCGCGTCCATGTGAGCGAGAAGGAAGAGGTCGAGGGGCTGGACCTGATCGAGATAGGCGAAGTCGCCTACCTTTAGCAGCCTGTCGCTTCGGGGCGCCGCGTGCCGGCGCCCCGCCCTTGCCGGCACGCCGAAGAGACGGCCTCGAGTTCCAGAAAACCGGTTAAAGCTCGATTAACCGAATAATATTCGTAATATCCAAAAGTTCACAAATATTGTTTGACAAATGGCTCTGATTTCAGCATATTAATCTGATGATAGACGAAATCGACCGCAAACTCGTCGACCTCTTGCAGGGCAACGCCAAGCTTTCGAATGCCGATCTCGCTCAGGCGGTGGGGCTCACCGCCTCTTCGGTCTTCGAGCGCGTAAGAAGACTCGAGCAGAAGGGAGTCATTACCGGCTATATCGCGACGGTCGATGCGGCGAAATTAGGCAGAGGGCTGCTTGCCTTCGTGCGTCTAAGCTTCGGCGACTCGAGGGACGAGAACGTCAAGGATACCCTCGACAGACTCTCCATCCTTTGCGCCTCGGAGCCGGGGATCCTCGAATGCCACGATGTCGCCGGTGAGGACTGCGCCGTCCTGAAGCTGAGGGTCGCGGACACGCATGAGCTCCAGGCCCTGCTCTCGAAGATAAAGGATTGCACGAAAAGCTCGAGGTCGGTCACGAACATCGTTCTCATGACCATGAAGGAATCCTATGCGATAGCTCCATTCGTGAAGCCGGAGCCGGGGGAGGTCCCATGATCTACGGTGGATTGAGCGTTCCTATCGGGGAAGTATTCGGCGGCCTGGCGACCGATCGCGGAGAGCGGAGCCTGCGCCTCGCTCTCCTCCATGGCGAGGCGATCAGGGTTCCGAAGGCGGCCGCTCGAATGCGCGTCCTTTCCGGGAAGGCATGGGTCACGTTCAACGGCGAGGATATCCTGCTCGGAAGCGGAGAGGGCCTCGCCCTGCCGTCGAAGCCTCGCTACGCGCCCGTGGTGTCCGCCGTCGGGGAGGAGCCGCTTTTCTTCGAAATGGACTGATGCGCGTCATCCAACCCGGGGGGAGGTCATGGATGGGCCCGAAGCTCCCAGGATGGGCGGCTTTATTCGCAGGTGGGTCGAATACTCCTCGCTGCGGGGTTGTTGATTCGGACCGACCGCAATCTGGGCGGAATCTAGCGCTTTTCGGAGATAGAGGGAAGAGGCAAACAGTCCGAAAATCCGGGGAGCTGCGGACTGGATTTCCCACGATTTTGTAGACAACTCCAAACCTCTATTGTTTACCTCTTCGAACTAGGCCGGACTCATTATCCCAAGTGTAAGCCGACGTCTTATGTTTTAGAAAACTTCGATGTGCGGTGGGAGCCCATTTGTATCCTATTTTTGCGAAGTGTAGGAATCGTCCTATTGTTCGGCGCCAAAGACCGACCTATCCTTTTACTTGTCATGATTTTTAGCCTGCCAGGCAGAGTCCGCGCCGACGTTTCGCGGGTGGTAGAGGTGCAGCCTCCTCCTTCCGGCGGCCTTCCGGAACTCCACGACGCCGTCAACGACATGAGCCTGGCAATATTGGATATCCTCGAACAGGCTGGGCCCGCCTGGTCTACTCCGGTCCGACAGACCCTTTCCCGATTATCCCCGGCAAATACGGAAAACCTGGAAGCGCTCGCCGCCGTTCTGCGCGCAATCACCGACTCCCTCCGCGCCTTGCCAAGCCTAAAGGACGGGGCCGCGTCCGAAGCTTTCTCCAAAGCGCAGATAATTTTGCCGATAGCGCGCTCGGTCGTCGCCTTCGTCTCTCCGAAGACCGAGGAAGCGACGATGGCCCTGCTCGACCGTTTCAAGGCCGTGGAAGCCGCATCCGACCGGGCGGCAATATCTTCTCGAAGCCTCCTTGAACGTATCGAGGGGCGCGGCTCCTCTCAGTCGATATCGGCGGTGGCCGAGCACACACGCTCGGCCATGGAGGCCGAGCGTAATGCGGTGTCGCGCATAGTCGAGTCCAACCGCAGCAACGTCGCGACGCTCCGCGATATGTCGAGAGAGATCGAGATGGGCATAGCCCTGGTCAAGGAGATCGAAGAGATTACCGATCGGTCGCGGCTCATCGCGTTCAACATGGCCGTCGAGGCCGCGCACATCGGCGAGAAGGGGCGCGGGTTCCGCGTCATCGTCGACGAGCTACGGAAGATCAATGACCGAACCGTCGACTTCTCGCATCGCATTGTCGGGCTCCTGACAAAATATAAAGAGTACGGCGCCAAGCTCGGCAGGGAGATGGTGGAGCACTCGACGAGGCTCAACGACGAGGTCGTCGGCGGCATTGCCTCCTCGGGCGAGGCGGTCGAAGCCCTCATTTCCTCGTCCAAAGCCACCGAGGGGCTCTCCCGGGAGCTCGCGTCCATAAGCATAGAGGTGCGAGGAAACCTCGATCATGTCATCGAGGCCTTGCAGTTTCAGGACATCACGCGACAGATGCTGGAAGGGGCGCTCGGCATGATGGACGACCTGAAGCTTCGCCTGAAGGAAGCCGAACCGCTGGTGTTCACCTTGCCGGACCCCGTCTCCGCCATGCAACGCTTCCGCGAGCTGCAAGGCGAGTATCTCTCCAAGGTAAAGACCAAAGAAGAGAAAATAGCGATAAAGGAGGCAGGACCATGAATTTCCTGGTCGTGGATGATTCGGCGACGATGAGAAAAATCGTAGGCGTCGCGCTCGCAGGCGCGGGGCACGGTTATGCGGAAGCGGAGAACGGGAAGGTCGGCCTCGAGAAGGCTCGCTCGGAGAAATTCGACTGCGTAATACTCGATGTGAACATGCCCGAGATGAACGGAATAGAGTTCCTCAAAGAGAGGGCCGGCGATGCCTCTCTAAAAAGACTTCCCGTCATCGTCCTCACGACTCAGGACGAGGAAGCCCTCAAGAACGAGGCATTGAGCCTCGGCGCAAAGGACTTCCTCGTGAAGCCATTCCAAAAGGAAGGACTTTTGGCATCTGTTGCGGCGGTACTTGGATCATGAGCGGAAGTCGGATACATGCCCATTGCTCTTGTCGTCGATGACTCGCCCATCTCGCAGGCCATCGTAGCGAAGCTCGTCGGCGGCGACTACACGATCGTCGAGGCGATGAACGGCGCCGAGGCGCTTGAATTCCTCAGCCGAGAATGCTTCGACCTCCTCCTCCTCGACCTCCTTATGCCGGTAATGGACGGTGCCGCGGTGCTCGCGGCCATGAAGGACAGGGGTATCCATTTGCCCGTCGTTGTCATGACCGCAGATCTGCAGGAAAGGACAAGAGACATCGTCGCCGCCCTGGGGGGGCATGTCGTGTTAAATAAGCCCTTGACCCGCGCCAAGCTGTTAGCGGCGATCGCCGAGGCAAATGCGGCCGCCGGAACAGCTTAGTCATGAAAGACGAGCTACCTGACTTGACGCTCCTCGCTGATATTGTCGCGAAGGGCTTGGGCAAGGCTGCGGCTGTCCTCGGCGAGATGCTCGAGTCTCCGGTCAGCATTATGGACCGCGAGTACTGCGTCCTGCACGTCTCCGAACTTCCATTGGCTCTTGGCATTGAAAAGGGTGAATACGTTCGGGTGATCGAGATGGGGTTCTCGGGAGGATTCGAGGGCACGGCTCACCTTGTCTTCATGCCCACGGACGCTGAGCGCCTTGCAGATCGAGTGACGGTCGGCTTGGGCCTGGTATCGGATGACATCGAATCGATCAGAAGGGGGACCCTTTCCGAGATTGGCAACATTGTCATCAATGCGATACTCGGCACTATGGCGAACGACCTCGGCATGGAGCTCACTTATATGGTGCCCCTCTGTCTTCGCGTGGTAGCAAGAGATCTTGTTCCCATACCCACGGATGGGAAAGGGACCGTCGTACTCATCAGAGCCCGATTCAGTGTCGCCGCCATCGAAGTCGACGGGGACATTATCTTCTTCCTATCCCTTTCTTCGCTGGAAAGGCTCGCATTATCTATGCAAGGCCTCGCGCATGGCTGAGACCCCTGAAGGTTCCGACGGCCTAGATGAGGCTGTCGTCGACCGCGTCCCGGTAGGTCTCTTCGCCATTGACCGCGACTGGACAATCCGGCTGTGGAACCGAAGCCTCCAGGTCTGGACGGGCAGAGGCCGTGAGGAAGCGATGGGGCGGGATGCGAGGAGCATATTCCCCGCGCTTGCCATGCCGAGGCACTCGAGCAGGATCGAGACCCTGTTCGAAGGCGGGCCGCCGGTCGTTTTTTCATACGAGCTCAACGCCCAACTCTTCGTATGCAAACGGGAAGGCGACCGGGAGCGGCATTACAGCTGCGTCTCCTCGGCCATGCGAGGCGGAGCGGTCGTCCTTTTCACTGTCGAGGATAGGACCGAGGCCGTTTCTTCCTTAGCCGAGCTGCGACGCGAGCTGGTTCTGAGGAAGGCAGCCGAAGCGAGCCTTCTCGACGCACTGAAGGTCAAAGAGATGCTTGTCCGCGAGGCGAGCCATCGCGTGATGAACAACCTGACCATCATAGCGAGTCTGATCGGGCTTGAAAGCCGGCGCGCTCAGGACGACGCCCGATGCGGCTTCGAGGAACTCGAGGCCCGTATCAGCAGCATCGCCCTCATCCACGAGCTCCTGTACAAGGGCGAGATCGGCAAGGAAATATGGCTCGACGATTACCTCGAGAGACTCTGCCGCAGTGTCTTCTCGACCTTCCTGCCTGCCGACAGTCCCGCCAAGCTTGAGCTCGAGCTCGCCGCAGTGAGCCTTGACGTCGACGATACCTTGTATCTCGGATTGATTGTCGTCGAGCTACTCACCAATTCCCTGAAGTACGCGATAATCCCGCGCAACGGCGGTCTCATTCGGGTGTCGCTGCGCGGCCTGGAGGAGGGATGGATGGAGCTGTCGGTTGCGGACGACGGCCCGGGCATCCGCCTTGCTGCCGACCGGGGTGCCGCCGAAACCTCCGGCGACTCTCTCGGACAGAGCCTTGTCTCGCTTCTCGCTTCGGAAATCGGCGCGGAACTGTCGAGGGGGAATGGCCCGGGCACTCTCGTGGCATTGCTTATTCCACAAAAGAGCAAATGAGCTCAATACCGGTACCTGATCGAACGCAGCACTGCTCGTATCGGATCGCCCTCGGCATCCGCCGCCGCTTCCGCAAGTATGGCCCCTTCCGATCCGTCTGAGAAGTAGAGGTATTGAGGAAGCTCGAGCTTGATATCCGGGCCGGGACCGAAATAGGCCGTCAGGAAAACACCGGAGATCACATTGAGGATTTCGAGGAGCGAGTCCTCCCGATTTTTTTCATCCTCGCCGGGCGCTTCATCGCGGCGTTCCTGAAAAAGCGTGGCCTCTATCCTCTCCTTGAGCGAGGCCTGACACTCGATCTCGATCCTGCAGGAGACGGGCCTGAGCACGTCGATGGCGGCTCTTACGAAGGAAGTCGCCTTGGCGGAAAAACGGTCGGGCCCCGCCCGGCCGGGCGCGACGGGCTCGACGTCGATGAACGCCATTTCGGCGAAGGTCGAGGAGAGGGCCTGCATGAGCGCCGCCGCCGCCTTGGCGGGATCGATGGCTTCGCTCATGATCCCTCCCCGATGGCCTGCAGCATCTTTGCGGGCGAGACAGGCTTTTTGACCACCGACTTGACGCCGATGGAGCGGAGCTCCATTTCCAGTACCGAGTCGGCGATGCTGGATACGATGACTACCGCGATGCTTGCCATCGAAGAGTCGCCGCGAAGCAAGGTCGCGAAGGTCCTCCCGTCCATTTTCGGCATGTTGATATCCGTGATGACCAGCTCGATGCCCGAGTTCGCGCGAAGGGTAGCAAAGGCGTCGAGGCCGTTCTCCGCGAAGAGGTACTCGGTCACTCCGATGCCCGCCATTTCCATGCAACGCTGGATTATCATCCTGGAAGTCGACGAGTCGTCGACGATCAGCACCCGACCGTAATTCTTCATGCGGGCCTCCTCAAATCGTCCAGGTTTCCTGGCCCGAGGAGATCGTCGTCTCCCCGTCGGCCACGGCTAGGGAAACCGTCCTCGACAGGGTCCCGCCCGAATCCTCGGCCACGGGGCCCAGGGAGCTGCCCCAGAGTATCCGTTTGGCGGCGAGAATGTTTCGCTTGCCGATGTCGAAGAAGCCGCCCGGGTCCATCACCGAGGCGCCGCCGGCGAGCTTGACCCAAACGTTCCCGCGGAGAGCGCCCTGGCGCTTCATCTCTTCGATCATGACGGGGAGGCCCGTATCGGCGAAGTAGCCGGGGAGGGAGCGGGCCTTATCGACGTCCACCTTCGAGTCGGGGAGGGCGATATGGATCATGCCGCCTATCAGGAGTCGCGTATCGTAGATGATGACGGCGACGCACGAGCCGAGAGCGTAGGTCTTGATGATGTCGGAGAGTTCTCGGGAAACCGCCCATTCGCCGATACCGACGGTACGTATGCTCATTCGGTGCTTTCCGCGCTTCTGCCGATCGGCGGATGCCGCTGGATGGTCCGCCGGCCGGGGGTCGCGGAATCGGCGAGGCAGGCGAGGAGCTCGTCGACGGCGCGATCCAGGCTCACCAGGCGTTCGGCCGCGCCGAGCTCCCAGGCTTCCTTGGGCATGCCGAAGACCACGGAGGAGGCTTCGTCCTGGGCGAGGCAACGCCCTCCGGCCCGCCTCATCCGCAGCAGGCCCTCGGCCCCGTCGCGGCCCATGCCGGTGAGGAGGATGCCCACGGCCCTGTCCCCGGCCACGTCGGCGACCGAGGAAAAAAGCATGTCGACCGAAGGGCGATGGCCGGAGACTTTGGGTCCCGGCACGCAGGAGACCTTCCATGTCCCGCCCCGCGAGACGAGCTTGGCGTGAAAGTCGCCCGGAGCGACGAGGACGAGGCCCGGCTCGACGAGGTCCCCGTCCTGGGCCTCGCGCACCTCCACCTTGGAGATCCGGTTCAAGGACTCGGCGAACAGGCGCGTGAAGACCGGCGGCATGTGCTGCACGACGACGGTCCCCGGCATCGATTCGGGGAAGAAGGGAATGATGGCGTTGAGGGCCATGGTCCCGCCGGTCGAGGCGCCGATGGCGATGATCCGGCGGGCGCCCGGCGCTTCGAAGCGTTCGCCCGAGGCGCCGATGGGCGGTGCCGGCGGCTTGCGTTCGAGCCTCGCGCCCCTGCGGGCCCTCGCAAGGGCGAGGACCGCGCCGCGCCGCATCTTGGAGACGTCGGCTCGGGCAGCGTCCTTCACGGCCTCGGCGAGCTCGGCCAGCATGGCGGCGAGGCCATCGCGGTCGCTCGCGGCGGGCTTGGCCACGACGGCGACCGCTCCGGCGTCGAGGGCCTCGAGGGCGTGGCGCGAACCCTCGACCGTTAGGCCCGAGACGATGACCACGGGCAGCGGGTACTGCGGAAGGAGTTTCTTGAGGAACGCGATCCCGTTCATCCTCGGCATCTCGACGTCGAGGGTGAGCACGTCGGGCTTGAGGAAGACGATCTTGTCGCGGGCGGCGTAGGCATCCTCGGCGGTGCCGACGACCTCGATGCCGCTTTCGCGTGACAGACCGCGCACGAGGAGCTCTCGCGCGATCGCGGAGTCGTCGACGACGAGGACGCGGATGCGAGCCCCCGGTCCCTCGTAGGCTGCGGCCCCGTTTGCGGTGCCGCTGGCGATGGGGCCCACCTAGGCTCCCGCCTTTCGGTAGATCGCGGGGCTCACGTACTCGAAGGGGCAGTCGGCGCGCAGGATCGTCTCCGAGTGGCCGATGAAGAGGTAGCCGCCCGGCTTCACGTAGCGGTAGAAGGCGCGCACGAGCCGCGACCGCGACTCCTGGTCGAAGTAGATCATGACGTTCCGGCAGAAGACCACGTCGAAGGCGCACTTGAAGGGAAAGCTCTCGGCCATGAGGTTGAGCCGCTTGAAGAGGACCATCCGCTTGAGCTCGGGCGCGACCTCGAAAAGATCCGGTCCAGTCTCACGGAAGCTGGCCGTCTTGGTCGCGAGGGGCAGCTCGGAGAGCTTCTGGGCCTGGTAGACCCCGGCCTTCGCGGCCTTGAGGGCGGCTAGCGAGATGTCCGTGGCGAGGAGGCCGAAGTCCGCGCGGTCGATCTCGGGACCGAAAAAGTCCCGGAGCGCGATCGCCAGGGTGTAGACCTCCTCGCCCGCGGCGCAGCCCGCGCTCCACATGCGGACCGCTCGCCGCGGTTCCCGCTCGAAGCCGCGCCTCAGCGCCGGGAAGACTTCCCGCCTCAGGAACTCGAAGTGGTCCTTCTCGCGGTTGAAGAAGGAGTGGTTGGTCGTAAGGCGGTTGATGAACTCGGATAGCTCGTTGCCGCTCGCGTCCGCGCGCAGGAACCCGAAGTACTCCGAGAAGGAGCCCAGGCCCAGCTGCCGCACCCGCTTGGTCAGGCGCCCGGCTACAAGGACGCGCTTGGCATTCCCCAGCTGGATGCCGAAGCGCGTGTACATCAGGGAGGCGACGAAGCGGTAGTCCTCGTCGGCGAGCGGGAGTACGTCCTCTGGGGCCACGCAGACGCCCATCAAGCTCCCGCCGACGCCGTCGCCGAGGACCTCGCGTCCGCGGCGCTCGCGGCCATGCCGCCGATGTCCTCGTCCCGGACGATCTTCTCGACGTCGATGAGGATCTTGACCTGCTCCCCGACCTTGCCCATGCCCGAGATGTAGCGGTCCTTGCCCGAGACGGTCTTGAAGCGGGGCGGCGGCTCGATGTTGCTCTCCGGGATCTCCATGACCTCCTCTACCGTGTCCACGATGAGGCCGATGAGGACTCGGTCGATTTCCGCCACTACTATGCACGTACGGTCGTCGTAATCTCGCTCAGCGATGTTGAACCTGAGCCGCAGATTGACGATGGGTATCACCTTACCCCGGAGGTTGATGACCCCCTTCACGTAATCGGGCATGTCCGGTACGGCGGAGATCGTCTGCAGCTCGATGATTTCGATGATGTGCCTGATCCCGATCCCATAGGACTCCAGCCCTATCTTGAAGAAGAGATACTTGTTGGCTTGCGTGTCCTCGTTCTCCTCGTCCAGGGCGAGGTCCTCGTCCTGGACGGCGCGCTTGGTGCTTAGCTCGGCCATGGCCATTCTCTCCCTTGCCTAGAACTTGCCGAAGTTATCGTCGTCGAGCGAGATGACCTCCGAGGGGTCGATCGCCATCACCTTGGCCTTGCGGCCGTTCGACGGACCTGGCCTCTGAGCGATCACCGCGGCCGGGGAGCCCGAGCGATTGCCGCTACCCTGCTTCGTCATCTCGGCGCGCAGCATCTGCATCAACTCGGCGTTGTCGAGCTTACCTTCCTTTGACTTGAGCTTGAAGCGCGAGAGCATGGACTTGACCTGTTGCGACTGCGAGGACAGCTCCTCCGACGCCGAGGCGCTTTCCTCCGAGGATGCGGTATTCGCCTGGGTGACCTGGTCAATCTGGTTGAGGCCCGTGGATACCTGCTCAAGGCCCTGAGTCTGCTCCTTGCTCGCCGTGGCCACTTCCTCGGCGAGGGTCGCGACCTGGCCCGCCCCGCCGACGATGTCCGCCAGCTGCTTGGCCGTGAGATCGCAGAGGCTGTTGCCCCGCTCGATGTTGGAGATGGTGTCGTCCACCATCCTCGTCGTGTCCTTGACCGAGTTGGCGCTGCGAACGGCGAGATTGCGCACCTCCTCGGCGACCACCGCGAAGCCCTTGCCGTACTTGCCTGCGCGCGCGGCCTCGACGTTGGCGTTGAGGGCGAGGAGGTTGATCTGGAAGGAGATGTCGTCGATGGCCTTGACGATCTTCTTGATCTCCTCGGCGCTCTTGTTGATGTCAGCCATCGCCGCCACGAGGTTCTGCATCTGCAGGTTGCCCTGCTCGGCGTTGTTCTTGGCGGTCTTGGCGAGGTCGTTGACCGTCACCGCGCTCTCGGTGTTGAGCTTGGTCTGGCTCGAGATCTCCGTGATGGACGAGGTGATCTCCTCGAGCGACGAGGCTTGCTCGGTCGCGCCCTGCGAGAGCGACTGGCTGGCCTGGGACACCTGCAGGGAGCCCTCGGCCACCTGGTCCACCGCGATGTTCACCTGCCTGAGCGTGTCATTGAACGCCTCCAGCGAGTCGTTCAGCGCGGTCTTCAGTATGTCGAAATCGCCCTTGTATTCGCCGGCCATCCTGAGTGTCAGGTCGCCGTCGGCCAGGCGCTTGAGCACCGCTACGGTCTCGTTGATGGGAGTGATGACTTCGGCGAGAGTCTCGTTGACTCCCTTGACCAGCTGGTTCCAGCCGCCGAGGAACTTGCCGGCGTCGGCCCTGGTGTCCAGCTGTCCGGCGATGGCCGCCTTCACGAGCTTGTCTGTCTCCGACAGTAGTTCGCTCATCATCTTCACTACCGCGTTCAGGTTGGTCTTGATGAGATTGTACTGGCCCTTGTAGACGGTGGTGATCTCCGGCGGGATGACGCCCTTGGCGACCTTGTCGACGTAGTCGGCGGTGACCATGAGCGGGTCGACGATGTTGGTGATC
>CAYNFM010000107.1:0-8435 GCA_964396415.1 uncultured Treponemataceae bacterium
CGCCGTCTACGAGGAATTCGGAAAGCCGATCGCGATCAAGAGCCTGCCCGACCCCGAGCCTGGGGAGAACGGTCTCGTCATCCGCGTCCTGGCGACGGGCCTTTGCCGTAGCGATTGGCACGGCTGGATGGGCCACGACCCGGATATCAAGCTGCCACACGTCCCGGGTCACGAGTTCGCTGGCGTCGTCGAGGCCGTCGGCAAGGGCGTGAAGCGCTGGAAGGCAGGCGATCGAGTCACGCTTCCCTTCGTCTGCGGTTGTGGTGTTTGCCCCCAGTGCGTTTCGGGCAATCATCAGGTCTGCGATCATCAATTTCAGCCGGGCTTCACTCATTGGGGCTCATTCGCGGAGCTCGTCGCCGTCGATTACGCCGACGTCAATGTCGTGCGGCTCCCCGAGGAGATCGACTACGTCACCGCGGCCAGCCTCGGCTGCCGCTTCGTGACCTCCTTCAGGGCGATCATCGATCAGGGGAAGGTCGCCGCTGGACAATGGGTGGCCGTGCACGGTTGCGGCGGCGTCGGCCTCTCGGCCGTAATGATCGCCAGCGCGGCCGGGGCCAATGTGGTCGCGGTGGACATCGCCGCCGACAAGCTGGACTTGGCCCGCTCGGTCGGCGCCGCGGCGGTCGTGAACGCCCGGGAAACGAGGGACGTGGTCGAGGCCATTGTCGAGATCACGGGGGGCGGCGCGCATCTGTCGATCGACGCCCTGGGCAGCCCTGGCACCTGCTTCGACTCGGTATCCTGCCTGCGCAAGCGCGGAAGGCACGTCCAGGTCGGGCTCATGCTCGGAGAACACAGTCGTCCCTCGATTCCCATGGACAAGGTCATCGCGCGCGAGCTCGAGATCGTCGGCAGCCACGGGATTCAAGCCTATCAGTACCAGCGCCTTTTCGAGATGATCCGCGCCGGCAAGCTCAGACCCGATCTTCTCGTCGGGAAGACCATTACGCTCGAGGAATCGCTTACCGCCCTCGCCGAGATGGACGACTTCAAGGGAAGCGGTGTCACGGTCATCGACAGGTTTTAGCCTTCCCGCTCCTGCGGGCGTCCTTGCTTACTCGCCCATGCCGGATTAGTATGTGAGAGGATCGACCAGCGGCATATTCCCGCGTCAAGGAGCGTTCATGCAGCTGACCCGATACTCGGGCGACTTATCGACGGTCGATTTCGTCGATCTCCTCGTTATTGACTTGACCGGGGCCCCGCGCTCCATCTCTCTTCCGCGCGCCTACATGACCGAAGCGCGCTGGGAGGAGGGCGTCGGCGTCGACGCGGGAACCTTCGGCTTCTCCGATGAGTCGGGGAGTCGCTTGGCCGCCGTCCCGGATGCCTCGGCGGCCTTCGTCGAGGAGAAAGACGGTTCCAGCATCCTCCACGTCCTCTGCGACCTGCGGGACGACGAGGGTCGAGACTTCGCGCAATGCCCCAGGGCGCTTGCCCGCGCCGCCCTCGTCGAGCTCGCGTCGTCGGGCCTGGCCGACGACGCGATGATGCTGCCCGAGCTCGAGTTCTTCGCCTTCGACGAGGTACGCTACGCGACCGGGATGGGCCGCTCGTATTATTTCGTCGAGAGCTCCGAGGGAATCGGCGAGGGCCTCGACGACCTGCCGCGTTTCGGTCCGACCCAGGGAAGCTTGAGATCCGGTCCCGAGGATCGCCTCGAGGCCCTCCGCATGAAGGCCGTCATAGCCCTCGAGGCGGCCGGCATAGGGGTGAAGTACCATCATCACGAGACCTCCGCGGCCCAGCTCGAGATCGAGCTCGACTTCGCTTCCCTGCCGGTCGCCGCGGACTCCATAGTCCTCTCCAAATGGATAGTCAAGCGCTGCGCCGACGAGCTCGGCCTTTTCGCGACCTTCATGCCCAAGCCCATCCAGGCTTTGTCCGGCTCGGGTCTCCACATACATCAGTATTTGTCTGCCGTCGGCTCCTCCCTTTTCTCGGGCGAGGGCCTCTTCGGGCTTTCGCCGCTCGCCCTGTCGTATTCGGCGGGCATCCTCGAGCACTCGCTGTCCGGCTCGCTGCTCGCCTGGGCCTGTCCGAGCACCAACTCCTACCGCCGCCTCGCGGCCGGCAGCGGAGCGCCCTCCGTCGCCTCGCTCGCCTCCTCCTCGCGCGCGGCCGCGATCCGCGTGCCGGGATACCTGAAGCGCGGCCGGGAGCGCATCGAGTTCCGCGTCGGCGACGCGACCTCCAACGCTCATTATTTCCTGTCGGCCATGCTGCTCGCGGGGATTGACGGCGCGAAGCGCGCCCTGGACCCGGTCGCGATGGGTTTCGCGGCCGACCCCGATCCGGATGGCCGAGGCCATGATGCCAAGCGGCTCCCCTCCGACCTGGTTCTCGCGCTGGATGGGCTTGCGGCGGATTCGGCCTATCTGGCGCCAGTCTTTCCGCCTCCGCTCCTCGAGTCATGGGCTGCCGCGAAAGGGAAGGACGCCGCTTACGTCCGGGCCGCGCCGGTTCCGCAGGAATATGAGCTCTACTTCTGAATCGGCCGGGGGGCGCGTGGCTACAGTATTACGGGAGGATCTCATCCGCGGCATCGTCTCCCGCGCGATGGCCGAGGGGCGGCCCGCCCTCACCGAGCTCGAAGGCATGGATCTCCTCGACGCCATGGGCCTCGCGACGCCGCGGCGGCTCTTCGTCAGGGACGCTTCCGAAGCGAGGAGGGCGATCGATCGCGACGGCGCCTTCGACTCGGCCGCCGGTTTTCCGGGGGATACGGTCGTCGTCAAGGTGGTGAGCTCCGCCATCCTGCACAAGACCGAAGTCGGCGGGGTCGGGATGGCGCGGAATTCGCCGGCCGGGGTCGAGGCCGCGGTCGCCGAGATGGAGGCGAGATTCGCCGGGCAAACCGTAGAGGGCTATTCCATCAACGAGTTCGTCCCCTTCGAGCCGAGCCTCGGACACGAGATAATCGCGGGCTTCCGCCTGGCGCCGGACTTCGGCCCGATAGTGAGCGTCGGATTCGGCGGCATCTACGCCGAGTACATAGCCGGGGCCTTCAGACCCGGGACCGCGACCATCCTTCTATCGCCCGCGACCGCCGGAAGGGAGCTCATCGATCGCGAGCTGTCGCGCAACGCATTGCAGGCCATACTCGGCGGGGGCCTGAGGGGGACGGGTCCGGCGATCGGTCCCGGCGTCCTCTCCGATCTCGCGGCCGCCTTCGTCCGAGCGGCTCCGATGCTCGCCTCGGTCGGGATACTCGAGTTCGAGGTGAACCCCTTCGCGCTGACGGGATCGGGCCCTACGGCCCGTCTCGTCGCCCTCGACGCCCTCGCGAAGCTCGGGCCCCTGCCGGCGGGCCTCGCGTTGACCGACTCCGCCGGCGGGGAAGGCCGCATCGTGAACCCGAAGGCCGAGGCGCGCCCCCTGGCCAAGATCGAGCGCCTCCTCAAGCCCGCGAGCGCGGCGATCGTGGGAGTTTCGGGGAAGGCGATCAACAACGGCAGGATCATCCTTCGCAACATGCTGAAGAACGGCTTCGATCCGGGGCGAATCTACGTCGTCAAGCCGGACGCGACCGAGATCGAAGGCTGCCGATGCGTACCCGACGTCGCCTCCCTCCCCGAGAAGGTGGATCTTTTCATCCTCGTCGTGCCCGCCTCCTCCGCTCCCTCGGTTCTCGCCGACCTCGTCGAGTCGGACAAGGCCGAGTCGGTGATCGTCATACCCGGAGGCTTCGAGGAAAAAGCGGGGACGGAAGCCATCACTGCCCGCATGGCCATGGCCCTCGAGCGCTCGCGCGCAGGCGGTGGCGCCGAAGCCGGCTCCGCGGGCTACCTATCGGGCGGCGGACCCATCATCGTCGGCGGCAACTGCCTCGGGGTCCTCTCGGCCCCGGGTCGGTACAACACGCTCTTCATACCCGAGCACAAGCTGCCCCGGCGGGAAGGCCCGCCCGACCCGGTCGCCCTCGTCTCCCAGTCGGGAGCCTTCGCCATCACGAGGCTCTCGAAGCATCCGAGGCTCGCGCCCGAGTACGTCGTTACCTGCGGCAACCAGATGGACGCGACCGTGGGCGACTTCCTCGAGTACCTGTCCGCGGACGAGTCGATACGGGTCTTCGCCGTGTATATCGAGGGCTTCAAGCCCCTCGACGGCGAGAAGGTCCTCCGCGCCTGCGCCCGCATAACGTCTACGTGCCGTACGGTCATCGTGTACAGGGCCGGACGCAGCGCGGCGGGCGCGGCGGCGAGCGCCAGCCACACCGCGAGCATCGCGGGCGACTATCCGGTGACCCGCGCCCTCTTCGCCCAGGCGGGGGCGATCGTGGCGGAGAGCCTCGACGAGTTCGACGACGCGCTGGCCGCCTTCACCCTGCTGCGCGGCAAGGAGCGCGGCGGCAGGAGGCTCGGGGCCCTCTCCAACGCGGGCTTCGAGTGCGTCGCCGCGGCCGACAACCTCGGGGCCCTCCGGCTCGCCTCGCTCTCGCCCGAGACGAGGCGACGGCTCGGGGCGGCCTTCGAGAAGGCGGGCATCGGCGAGATCGTCGACGTGCACAATCCCCTCGACCTGACGCCGATGGCCGACGACGAAGCCTACGAGGAATGCTTCCGCGCAATCATGGACGATCCCGGAGTCGATTGCGGACTCGCGGGCATCGTCCCCCTGACGGCGGCGCTTCATAGCCTCGACTCGGGGCCGGACTACGCCGGCGATCTCGGCCGGGAGGACGGTCTGGCCGCCCGGTACGGCCGGCTCATGGCGCAAACGAGCAAGCCCTGGGTGGCGGTCGTGGACTCGGGCCCTCTCTTCGACCCCCTCGCCCGCGCCCTCGAATCGCGGGGGATCCCGACCTTCAGGAGCGCCGACCGCGCCCTCGCGGCCCTGCGGCTATGGGTCGGCGCCTGTTGATCGCGTAATGGGCCGCGCCGAAGCCGTATTTCTCCTTGATAGCGCGTTAGCTCCGTGGCAGCATTCGGTTTTTTTGAACCCGCCGACTAGCCGATCGGCTCGGCATCGAACCCGAGGAAGAGGAGAGAACCATTGGAACCGGGTCTTTCGCCACGTTCGCCGGCGCGGACAAGATAGTCGCGGCCCCGAGGCGTCGTCGGCGGGTACTTGCCCTATCCCTGCGCTCCTATCTATAGTTACGCGCGATTGGCTGAAAGCGAATCATGCAAATGCTTCCCCGCGCGCTATGGAGCGAAGCGAGCGTTACGAGCTCGATATATATTAAGGAGGATCCTCATGCGAACCGGAACCGTAGCGAAGATCGCCGCCCTGTGCGCCCTCGGTCTATCTTTCATTTCCTCGTCCTACGCGGCCGACACGATCAAAATCGGGGCCATCTTCGGCATTACGGGCCCAGCCGCCTACCTCGGCGCGCCCGAGGACAAGACCGCGAGGATGGTCGTCGACGACATCAACAAATCGGGCGGCATATTGGGACGCCAGGTTCAGCTCATCGTCAAGGATTCCGGCGCCAGCGCCGAGAAGGCGATTTCCTTCGCGAAGCAGCTCATCGACGAGGAGAACGTCGTCGCCATAATCGGCCCGACGACCTCCGGCGAGTCGATGGCGATAAAGGACATTTGCCAGAGCGCGGGAGTGCCCCTCATCTCCTGCGCCTCCGCCGAGACCATCACCACTCCGGTCGCCAAATACGTGTTTAAAGTGCCGCCGAAGGACAACTATATAGCCGAGTGGATCTACCGAACGATGAACGCGATGGGGATCTCCAAAATAGGAGTCATCGCCGCGAACACCGGCTTCGGCAACGGCGGCAAGGCCCAGCTCGAGAAGTACGCCTCGAAGTACGGGATAACGATCGCGGTCTCCGAAGTCTACGACGCCGACGCGACAGATCTCACCGCCCTCCTCACCAAGGTCAACGCCGCCGGGGTCCAAGCCGTCGTGAACTGGTCGATCGAGCCCGCCCAATCCATCGTCGCGAAGAACATGGCCCAACTCAAGATGAAGGCGCAGCTCTTCCAGAGCCACGGCTTCGCCAACATCAAGTACGTCGAGGCCGCGGGCGAGGCCGCCGACGGCATCATCTTCCCCTGCTCGAGGCTGGTCGTGGCGAGCGAGCTCCCCGACTCGAACCCGCAAAAGAAGCTCCTCATGAAGTACAACGCCGACTACAAGGCGCTCTATAATGAGGACGCGAGCACTTTCGGCGGGCACGCCTACGACGCCCTTACCATACTCAAGGCCGCCATCGAGTCCGCGAAGAGCACGGACGCGGACAAGATCGCCGCGGCGCTCGAGGGGATCAAAGGCTTCTCCGGCACGGCCGGCGTCTTCAACTTCTCCGCCGCCGACCACAACGGCCTCGCGATGGACTCGGTCGTCATGGTGACGGTGAAGAAGGGGAAATTCACGCTCTATCAGGGGAAATAGCCGGATAGGCCGCCTTTAGCATGCCGCACGCGTTCTTGCTACAGTATTTCTTCCCCGGCTTGATCTACGGCAGCATCTACGCGGCGGTCGCCATCGGCTTCAACATCATCTACAACGCCACGGGCATCATCAACTTCGCCCAGGGCGAATTCGCGATGCTCGGGGGCATGATAGCCTCCACCCTGGCAGGCCTTCTCCCGCTCTGGCTCGCGGTGGCGGCGGCGGTCGCCCTTACGGCGATGTCCGGGGTCGCCGTCGAGCGGGTATTCCTGAGGCGAATTGCGCGCGGCGGCGTCCTCAAGATGATCGTCACGACCATCGGCCTCTCCATCCTCATCCGCGAGGCGGCCCTCCTCGCCTGGGGAGAATCCGTCCGAACCCTGCCCTTCTTCAGCGGCAACGAAGTCTCCTCGGTCTCCTTCCTCGGCGCCAATTTCTCGCCGCAGGTCTTCTGGGTCGCGGGCGCGACCGCCCTCATCGTAGCCGGTCTCACGGCCTTCTTCAAATTCACGCTAACGGGGAAGGCGATGCGGGGCTGCTCCGCCGACCGCGACGGAGCGAGCCTCTGCGGCATCGATCCCGATCGCATGGTCGCCATGGCCTTCGGCATGAGCGCAGGCATAGGGGCCCTGGCAGGCTGCGTCGTGGCTCCCCTCACCCAGACGCATTACGCGATCGGGGCGACCCTCGCGATCAAGGGCTTTACCGTGGCCGCCTTCGGCGGCCTGGGCAACAGCGGAGCGGCCGTGATAGCCGGCCTGGCCTTGGGGATGCTCGAGTCCTATTCCACCATTCTCATCCCCGAAGCCTATAAGGACGCCGTCGCCATCTGCGTCCTCCTCGTCGTCCTCTTCGCGAAGCCGACCGGACTCTTCGGATCGCGAGCGGCCTCGCTGAAGGAATTCTGATGGCCGGCCTCAAGCGATACCTGCCCGTCCTCGCCTGCGCCCTCTGCGCCTTCCTCCTGCCTCCCCTGTTCGCGGCCGCGAACGCGGCCTATCTCCTCACCCAGCTCACCATGTCCGCCTACTATGCCCTCGCGTCGCTGGGCCTCTGCGCCCTGATGGGCTACGCCGGCCAGATTTCGCTCGGCCAAGCCGGCTTTTTCGCGATCGGCGCCTACGCCTCCGCCTTCATCTCGAAGTCCGACCCCTCGATCTCGCCCTGGATCGCCTGCGCCTGCGCCGTCCTCCTCGCCGCCCTGGTCGCGGCTATAATCGGGACGCCCGTGCTGCGTCTCAAGGGCCACTACCTGGCGATGGCCACGCTCGGATTCGGGATCATCATCGAGAAGATCGCCCGCGGCACGAAGGGCCTCGGGGGCGCGGACGGCCTCTCGAGCGTATCGCCCTTCGCGATACTGCCCGGCCTCGTCGTCACGGGCGGCAAGGCCGCGCGCGCGGCGAACTTCTCAATCGCCTGGGTCGTCCTCGCCCTCGGCCTCCTCGCCCTCGTCAACCTCGTCCACTCTCGCGCGGGCAGGGCATTGCGCGCCCTGCGCGACGGCGAGGAGGCCGCCGGCGCGATGGGCGTCGACATCGCCGGCTACAAGCTCAAGGTCTTCGTGATCGGGGCGGTCTACGCGGCGGTCGCGGGGGTCCTGCTCACGCGCTACGACGGCAGCATCGGACCGGGCGAGGCGAGCTTCGTGAAGTCGGTCCGCTACGTCGCCATCGTGGCGGTCGGCGGCATGGACAACCTGACCGGAACCCTCGTCGCCGGCATCGTCCTCAACTTCCTCTCGCTGCGGGGGATTTTCGGCAAGTACGACGACGCCGTCTTCGGGCTCATCCTCGTCGCCGTCATGCTCTTCGCGCCGGAAGGCCGGGCGCTGCGCCGCGCCGCGCGCGCGGCCCTCGCCGCAAGGACGGGAAGGCCCCGATCGGCGGCCGGGGCGCCGCAAGACCGCGGGAAGGGGGCCGCGGAATGAGCCTTCTCGAGGTCGCGGCCCTAAGCCGCTCGTTCGGGGGGCTTCGCGCCGTCGACGACGTCGGCTTCGACGTCGAGGCCGACCGCGTCACGGCCGTGATCGGTCCCAACGGCGCCGGAAAGACGACCCTCTTCAACCTCATCGC
>CAYNFM010000107.1:8535-11001 GCA_964396415.1 uncultured Treponemataceae bacterium
TACAGCGACAAGGAGACCGGCTCCCTCCCCTTCGGCATCCAGCGATCCGTCGAGCTCGCCCGCGCCATCGCGGCCGAGCCGAAGCTCATCCTCCTCGACGAGCCGGCCTCGGGCCTCAACATACGCGAGACCTGCGTCCTCTGCGAGCTCATCGCCCTGATCCGGAGCAGGGGCATCACCATTCTCGTCGTGGAGCACGACATGTCCCTCGTCATGGACGTCTCGGACGAGATCGTGGTCCTCGACTTCGGCAGGAAGATCGCCCAGGGGACGCCCCGCGAGATCCAAAGCAACCGGGAAGTGATCGACATCTACCTGGGAGAGGACGATGCTTAAGGCCCGCAGCCTCGAGGCCGGCTACGGGGCCTTGAAGGTGCTCAAGGGCGTCTCGCTCCACGTCTTTCCCGGCGAGATCGTCGCGATCATAGGCGCGAACGGGGCGGGCAAGTCGACCCTCTTGGGGAGTCTCGCGGGTCTCGTGCCGCCCATGGCCGGCAGCGTCACCCTCAAGGGCGAGGACATCACGCTCTCGAAGCCCGAGAGGATCCTGGCCTTGGGCTGCTCCCTCGTCCCGGAGGGACGAAAGCTCTTCGCCCCTATGACCGTCCGGGAGAATCTCGAGCTGGGCGGCTACGCGATCCGTCGCCGCTACGGCGGGCGCCGGGGCCGCGCGGAATCCGAGACCGACCTCGAAGCGGTGCTGCGCCTCTTCCCCGTCCTGGGCACGAGGGAGCGACAGCTCGCCGGCACCTTGTCGGGGGGCGAACAGCAGATGCTCGCCATCGGGAGGTCCCTCATGTCGCGGCCCGACCTCGTCATGCTCGACGAGCCCTCGATGGGCCTCGCCCCCCTCGTCATCAAAGCGATCTTTTCGGCCATAGCCTCCCTGAGCGCGCGGGGGAAGACGATCCTCGTCGTCGAGCAGAACGCGAAGGCCATCCTCAAGATAGCGAGCCGCGGCTACGTCATGGAGACCGGGAGCCTCGTCCTCGAAGGGACGGGGCCCGAGCTCCTCGCGAACCGCGACGTGCAGCGCGCCTACCTCGGCAAGGAATACTCGTCGATCGACGACGAGGGGGAGGGTACATGACTCGAGCCGACCCGTACGAGCTGATGGAAAGGGCGGACCTGGAACAGGCCCAGATCGAGCGCCTCCAGGCGACCCTCAACCGCGCCTGCCAGAACGTGGCCTTCTATCGCGACAGCTACAAGCGCCTCGGGATAGACATCGAGAAGATAAGGTCCCTGGCTGACCTGGCCGAGCTCCCCTTCACTACGAAGGAAGACCTGCGCGTGAGCTACCCTTACGGGATGTTCGCCGTCCCTCTCAAGGACATCGTGCGGATCCATTCGACCTCGGGCACCACGGGCAAGCCGGTCGTCGTCGGCTACACCTCCGGCGACATCGCCGCCTGGGCCACTCTCGTAGCCCGCGTCCTCAGGGCCGCCGACGTCACCGAGCACGATCTCGTCCAGATCGCCTTCAACTACAACCTCTCCTCCGCCGGGCTCGGCTTCCATTACGGAGCCGAGAAAATCGGCTCATCGGTGGTGCCCTCCTCCGGCGAGAGCGTGGGCCGGCAGCTCATGGTCATGCGCGACTACAAGACCACCGCCCTCGTCGGGACCCCGAGCTACGCCCTCCACATCGCCACCTACCTGCGGGACCAGGGCATTCACCCCGAGGAGCTGCGCCTGCGTACGGGGCTCTTCGGCGCGGAGAGCTGGAGCGAGGCGATGCGCGACGAGATCGAGCGCGGCCTGCATCTCAAGGCCTACGACAACTACGGCCTCACCGAGCTCATGGGCCCCGGCGTCTCCTTCGAATGCTCCGAGCGGAACGGCCTCCACGTCAGCGAGGACCACTTCATCATGGAGGTCGTCGACCCGAAGACCTCGAAGCCCCTGCCCCCCGGCGAGGAGGGCGAGCTCGTCTTCACGACGATCACGAAGCAGGGCTTCCCCCTCATCCGCTACAGGACGGGCGACATCTCGGGAGTCATGGAAGGCGATTGTCCCTGCGGCAGGAAGCTGGCGCGGATGCGCCGCGTCTCCGGGAGGGTCGACGACATGATCATCGTCGACGGCGTCAACGTCTTCCCCTCCCAGATCGAGGACGTCCTCCTCAAGGTGGAGGGCATAGAGCCCCACTATCGGATCATCGTCGACCGCGAGGAAGGCGTCGACTCGGTCGAGGTCCAGGCCGAGGTCTCCGGGGCCTTCCCTTACCTCGACGAGGCGGCCAAGGTGGAAGGCCTGCGCAGGCGCCTGGCCTCGCGGCTCGAGGAAACCCTCGGCTTCCGCGCCCGCGTCAGCTTCGTCGAGGCCGAGAGCATCGAGCGCTCCGAGGGCAGCAAACTGCGGCGCGTGGTCGACCGAAGGCCCAAATAGGTCATCGCTTGAAAAGGATCGTCCGGGGAGGGCAACCTTGTCCAAGGTTTCCCTCCCCGGGCCCCTCCTTTCCAA
>CAYNFM010000108.1:0-10909 GCA_964396415.1 uncultured Treponemataceae bacterium
ACCTGCTCGACGCGGCCGCGGGCGCCGCCGTATCGCCCGCGGCCGCATCGTCCGTAAAGGTCCAGCCGACGGCCACCCCGGCCGAACCCGGGGAATCGAAAGAAGCCGTCGTCGAGCCGGCTCGGGAATCGATCGAGGCCGCCGCCGAGGCTACGGAGGGGGAAGGGAGGTCACATTCAGCGGCGCTCGACGCGCCGGCGGCGCTACCGAGCGAAACGTCGGGCAAGGCATCGGACGCGACGTGGGGCCCCGGCGGCCCAGCGGCCGCCGTCGTGTCGGGCGAGGCGGCGAGTCCCGGAAGCGATGGGGCCCTCGCGAAGGCTCAGGCAGAAGAAGATCCCGGCGCGGTCTTCGCCGCGCGGGTCGGCGCGGCTATCGAGGCGCGCAAGACCTATCCCGAGGCGGCTCGCCGCCGCGGCGCCGAAGGCGTCGTCCGCCTGAGGCTCCGCGTCTCTCCGGACGGCAGGCTCGTCGCGGCTCGCCTCGCCGCCGGCTCGGGCTCGAGCCTCCTGGATCGCGCCGCCCTCGGCCTCGCCTCCTCGGTCTTCCCCCTCGACAACCCCGCCCGGCGCGAGCTGGAATTCGCGCTCGCGGTCAGGTATTCGCTCGAGGACCGATAGGCCGGGATCCCCTTAGCCGAGCTTGCCCATGAGATCGGCCATCTCGAGCGCCGAGAGCATCGCGTCCCAACCCTTGTTACCGCTCTTCACGCCGGCGCGCTCGAGGGCCTGCTCGAGGGTATCGCAGGTCAGCACGCCGAAGATGATGGGCCTGCCCGTCCGGAGGGATTCGGCGGCGACGCCCTTGGAAACCTCGGCCGCGACGTAATCGAAATGGGGGGTGCCGCCGCGGATGACGGCGCCCAGGCATACGACCGCGTCGACGCCCTTTTGGGCTATTCGGCCGGCGACGAGGGGTATCTCGAAGCTCCCGGGCGTACGGACGAGGGTCAGGTCCTTCTCGTCCCCGCCGTGGCGCGCGAAGCAGTCGAGGGCGCCCTCGATGAGCCGTCCCACGATGAGGTCGTTGAAGCGCGCCGCGACGAGGGCGATTCTCTTTCCCTCGGCATTCAGAGTTCCTTCGATCCGGTTCATTCTTTGCCTCCGATTCAGATCGCGTGACCCAGGCGGTCGCGCTTGGTTTCGATATAGCGCAGGTTGCGCGGGTTGGGGGAAACGAGGAGGGGAAGGCGCTCGACCACGTCGATGCCGTACTCCTCGAGGCCGGCGACCTTGTCGGGATTGTTGGTCAGGAGCCGCGCCCTGGTCCTGCCCAGGAGCCTGAGCGCCTGGGCGGCTTCCCAGTAGTCGCGCATGTCGGAGGGGAAGCCCAGCCGAAGGTTGGCCTCCACCGTATCCAGTCCCTGGTCCTGCAGGACGTAGGCGCGCAGCTTCGCCGCGAGGCCTATGCCGCGGCCCTCCTGGTGCAGGTAGATCAGCGCCCCTTCCCCGGCCTCGTCGATGCGGCGCATGCTCTCCTCGAGCTGCTCACCGCAGTCGCAACGCAGCGATCCGAGGAGGTCGCCGGTGAGGCATTCCGAGTGGACTCTGACGAGGAGGGGCTCCGTGTCGCGCTCCGACGAAGCCGGCAGCGTCTCGAGGTCCTTCCCCTTCGTAAGGATGAGTATCCCCTGGCCCGAGAGACCGAAGGGCGACTCGACCTGGTGGATCGTGAAATCGCCCGAGCGCGTGGGCAGGGCCGCGCTCGCGAGCGGTCGCAGCAGCCTTTCCCGGCGACGCCGGTATTGGACGATGTCCTCCACGCTGACGAGGGTCAGGCCGAGGCGCCCCGCCGCGGCCTTCAGGCTTTCGCCCGAGGCCATGCCGCCGTCTTCCCGCATGATCTCGCAGATGACGCCGGCGGGAGGGAGAGACGCGAAACAGCAGAGATCCACGGCTGCCTCCGTGTGCCCGCGCCGCTCCAGCACGCCTCCCCCTCGGGCCACGATCGGGAAGACGTGCCCCGGCCGGCCGAGATCCGCGGGACGGCAGTCGGGGTCGGCCAGGGCGCGCAGGGTGAGCGCCCGGTCCGCCGCCGATATTCCGGTGCTCGCGCCTTCCCTCGCGTCGACGCTTTCCGTGAAGGCGGTGCCGTGGAGGGCGGGGCGCCTTTCGTCGGCCTGGATTCTCAGGTCGAGTCGCTCCGCCGTGGCGGCGTCGATCGCGCAGCAGATGAGGCCTCTGGCCTCCCGCGCCATCAGGTTCACGTCCTGGGGGCCGATCTTGGCCGCCGGGATCATGAGGTCCCCTTCGCTCTCGCGATCCTCGTCGTCGCTGACGATGACCATTTTCCCCGCCCTGAAATCGTCGATGGCGCGCTCCACGCGAAGCAAGCCCTGCTCTGCCGCTCCGACGGCGTTTTGCGTATTCATCTGTACCCCCAGGATATCAGCCGTTCCATATCGAGGCGCGGGCCGCCGCGGAGGGCGATCCCGTCGGCGGCATCCGCTCCCAAAAGGGCCGCGACGGCCGCGTAGACGTAGGAGGCCAGAACGTCGAGCTCGACGTTGACTTCGTCCCCCGCCTTCCTGTCCGAGAGACAAGTGGCGAGTCGCGTGCTCGGGATCACCGATATCCGCGCCTCGGAATTTTCGATGCCGGCCACCGTGAGGCTGATGCCGTCGATCGCGATCGAGCCCTCGGCCGCGACGCGGCCTGCCCAGGCGGGATCGAGATCGATTACGAGGAACCAGGCCTCGAGGGCCTCCCGCGGAGACGAGGATGTCGCCGACGCGGCCGGTCCCCAGGACTTGATGCGCGCCCTTCCCGTCACGTGTCCCGTGACGAAATGGCCGTCCAGCCTGCCCGAAGCGGAGAGGGCGCGCTCGAGGTTGACGCGAGCGCCCGGCCTCATCCCGCGAAGGGTAGTCTTCTCGAGCGTGTCGCCGACGGCCTCGACTTCGAAGTCGTCCCGGCCCCGCTCGGTGAGGGTCAGACAGACTCCGTTCACCGCGATCGACTCGCCTATTGCGAGAGCGGGAGCCAGGGCAGGGCAGCGTATTCCTATCGTAATTCCCGTCGCCTCGGCTCGAAGCGAGCCGATCACGCCGACCTCCTCGATCAAACCCGTGAACATCGCGCTTCCTCCTTCTCGGCCTCGGTCCTGCCGCGCGTCGCGTCGATTCGAGCGAAGCCCGCGCCCGACTCGAAGCGGAAGTCTTCGAACACGATGCCGCGATCGGGAGATAGGACGTCGAGATCGCCCACCGCGTCAATGCCTTCGCCGAGTATCAGCGGCGCGACGAACACGGTGAGCGCGTCCCAGAGCCCGCCTTTCAGGAGGGAGGTGAGGAGAGCAGATCCGCCCTCGACCATGACCGACCCGATCCCGTCGGCGTAGAGCGCGCGGAAGGCTCCCTCCAGGTCGGGCAATCCTCCCTTATCGCGGCCGATCTCGAGCGAGCGAAGGCCTTCGGCGCGGCATTGCTCCAGGGCGGGGCTCGCCGACGCGGCGAGGACCGTAGTCCCTTCCCGAAGCTCAGGCGAGAAGAGGCATGAAGCCAGGTCGAGCGGCCGTCGCCCCGCAAGGACGAGTCTGCGGGGCATCGCGCGGCCCGCGCTTGCGGCCGTCCGCGCGGTCAGTCGCGGGTCGTCGACGCGCAGCGTATTGGCGCCGATCATGACCGCGTCGTGGCCCGAGCGCAGGTCGTGCGACGCGGCGCGGGCGGCCTCGTTCGTGATCCATTGCGAGACGCCGCCGCGGCATGCGACGCGGCCGTCGAGGCTTTGAGCCCATTTAAGGCGGATGAAGGGGCGCTTGTCGCGGATCGAAACCGAGAAGGACTCGAGGAGGCCTTCGGCGCGGTCCGACAGCAGGCCCTCCTCTACCGCGATGCCCGCCTGGCGCAGCCGAAGGGCGCCTCGGCCCGAGACGAGGGGATTGGGGTCCCTGCACGCGAAGACTACGCGCTCGACGCCCGCGGCGATGATCGCCTCGGTGCAGGGGGGGGTGCGTTTTCCGTTCCCGGAGTGGCAGCAAGGCTCGAGCGTGCAGTAGAGCGTCGAGCCCGCAGGAAGCGTCGATGGGGAGCCTATGGTCCCGAGCGCGGCCGCGATGGCCGCGGCTTCGGCATGCGGCGTGCCGGGTCCGTGGTGATAGCCCTCGCCTAGGACGCGGCCGCCGGCGACGAGGACGGCGCCCACCGCGGGATTGATCCCGGCCAGCGGTAGAGAGCGCCTGCCGAGCTCGATCGCCCCCTCCATGAAGGATTGGTCGGAGCACAAAATACGCTTCCTTCCGGGGCGGGGAGGAATGCACGCCGACGAGGCCTGCATTCGAAATGAAAGGGAATTCGATCTTTTCCCGTCCGGACTGTACCGTTGGCACCGGAGTCTCACCGGTTCAGTTCCGAAGTCTCCGTAGTGGAGCTCCGGAAGTAGCGGGCTTTACCGCCAGTGGGGAATTGCACCCCGCCCCAAAGATCAATTTCAAGTTATTGCTTTTTCGAGGGCTTCGTCAATCCCTTCATCTCGCGCAGCCCCTCGCGTCATGGCGCGGCACGTGCCGTTTTGCTATACTCTTCCAATGGACGCTGACATCAGGTGGAAACAGAGGCTCGAGAATTTCAGGAAGGCCTTCGCGCGTCTCGACGACGCGGTGCTTCTGTCGCGACAGCGGAGCCTGAGCGATCTCGAGCGGCAAGGGCTCATCCAAGCCTTCGAGTTCACTCACGAGCTCGCCTGGAATATCATGAAAGACTGGTTCGAGTACCAGGGCAATACGGATATTTCCGGTTCCCGTGACGCCACGCGAGAAGCTTTCAGGATGGGGCTCATCCAGGACGGCGAAGCGTGGATGGAGATGATCGGGAGCAGGAACCAGTCCTCCCATACCTACAATCTCGAGACGGCGGCGGAAATCGCGAAGGCCATCGACGATCGCTATTGGCAGGCCTTCCGCCTATTTCTCGAGGCGATGGAAGCGCGGGCATGACGAAGGCGGAATACGGCATCCCCAAGGACTATCTCGATAAATTGCTGGGGGTCATTTCCCGCGAGTCCAGAGTGGAAGCTATCGTCCTTTACGGCTCGCGGGCGAAGGGGAATTTTCGCGACCGATCCGATATCGATCTCTGCCTCGATGCTCCCGAGCTCGACTATTCTACGCTCATGCGCCTGGAAGACGAGATAGACGACCTCCTCCTTCCATGGAAGATCGACCTCGCCGTCAGGCAGCGGATCGACAATCCGGAACTGATCTCTCATATCGAGCGGGTCGGCAAGCCTCTTTTCAAGCGGGGGGCGGGGTGAAGTCGAGGGCTGACGTCTAGCTAATTCAGACAATATAAGCTGAGTAAATTTCTCGGAAGAAATTCTTCAGTGGTCGAGCCGGCCGCGACCACTGATAAAATCTCCCTGGACCACTGATCGAGACAGCCCTGGACCAGTGGTAAATTCCTCCGCGACCAGTGGTAAATTCCTCTTCGACCACTGATCGAATTAATTCCTACAAATTCTGTAATCTTGATCTAGGATGAGACAATGCTCGTTGCCCGCTCTAAGTGTATTTCGTATCGATACTTGTTGCCGGACGAGGTGTTTTGGTCCCAATATATAGGCGCTCAGTCAAAACGAATCCGCGATTTAGGGAAATTTTCTTGAAAAAGCGTTCCCTAATCGATACTATCTAGCTTGGCTAGCCTGTTTTTTGGGGGTATCCATGAGTTGGTCTCTACAGGACGCGAAGAACAGATTCTCAGAGCTCGTAGAACGTGCCCGCAACGAGGGACCGCAGGAAGTCACGCGGAATGGACAGGAGGCAGTCGTCGTCGTTTCGGCCGAAGAATGGCGGTCGATCAGGGAACGGTCGTCCACACTTGCCGATTTTCTCCTCACATCGCCTCTCGCGGGCTCCGGGCTCGTCGTCGAGAGGGATGGTTCGCCATTGCGAATCGTGAACCTCTAGGATGTTCCTTCTCGATACCTGCGTCTTTTCCGAATTCGCCAAGCCGTTTCCTAATGCGGGTACCATGAAATGGGCATCGTCCGTGTCCGAAGCGGATGTTTTCCTTTCCACGCTCGTATTGGGCGAGCTTCTCCGGGGTGTCGAAGGGATGGATACTGGCGCGCGCCGGAATGGTTTGCGACTCTGGCTTGAAGGACTTTTTTCGACCCGTCGGACGAGGCTCATTCCAGTCGATGCCGATGTCGTTCGCGTATGGGCGAAGATCTGCGCGGAAGCCGAATCGCTCGGGCGGCCTCCCTCCGCGATGGATTCTCTCATCGCCGCGTCGGCGATATCGCGCGATCTCGTCCTGGTAACACGGAACGTCGAAGATTTTCGGCAGCTGCGGGTCGAGATTCTCAATCCATGGGAGTGAGCAATTTAGGAGACGCTTTTTCTAGAAATAATCCGGCCCAGGCTGATTGGGATGATCCAGCGGTTTGCTTTTCAATCGGTCCATCCTGCGGTGCGCGTATTTTCCCTGGAGGCACGCGGGGCCGAGGAAGGATTTTACCTACTTTGAGGTGTACGCCCAAACCGCCGAAAATTCCGCTATCCCCGTTTGCGTAAGATCGCTCGCTTCAATTTACTGTCACCCCAACTCAGACAACGTGTCGTCGCGTACCAGGAGCTTCGCTTTTGCTCGCCATCACCTGCTCCTCGTCTACCTCTTCGGCCTTGAAAGAACGCGCGTGCATTACACAAACGTTGTTTTTTGAGAAGTCTTCTTGCATCACCCTGAAACAAGCGAATTCAAGGTAGTTCCGTTCTCAAAAATGCTTCTTGAAATTATATTCTCACCAAGCTAGCCTAATAATGAGTTTCGATAAGGAGCCGATATGGGACAATGGGATCGAATCACCCAGCATCCTGACGTGATGGGTGGCAGGGCGTGTATTCGCGGGATGCGCGTCACAGTCGGCATGATCGTGGGACAAATCGGCGCTGGGCACAGCGTCGAGGAGATCCTTACGGACTATCCGTACCTCGAACGAGATGACATTATGCAGGCCCTTCGCTATGCCGCATGGCGAGCCGAAGAACGAGAGGTCCTGCTGGTCACTGCATGAAGTTACTGAAACCGAGAGGATGAAATTTCAAGTTGATCGGCTCTGCGCGCGTTTCGACGCAAGATCAGAACCTCGCTCTTCAGATTGCTGCATTGAAAAAGGTTGGTTGCAAAAAGTTCTATGAGGGCAAGGTAAGTGGCACCGACACTATCGATACCGGCACGCTATCAGGCCGATTCTTCTTCCACGTCATGGCTAGCCTGGCTGAAATGGAACGTGAATTGACGATCGAGCGAACTCGTGCTGGACTTGCAACTGCCCGAAAGCTTGGGCGTGTAGGCGGGAGAAAACGCCAAATGACTGATAGCAAGATCGCGTCAGTTAAAAAGCTATTGGCCAGGCGTTCGATTCTCCGCATTCTTGCCAACGACGATACGTCGATTCCCGCCCCGAACGAAGATGAAGAGCTCCGCGCGATGGGTGTAATTCCGCCGGGAGATTGAATATTTAAAGGGCTAAGAACCCCCTGTTCGAGGTTCATAGCCTTACGACGCGTTCTTTTTCCTGTCCATCCTATTCGGTTGAAAGTCTTTAGTCACATCAATCCTGGTAGAAGGCGATGTTGGCAAGATTGTCGGTTCCTGTCATGACCGAGACGGGACTGTGGGCCTGTGTTCCGTTTGTATTGAAAATATGCAGCCAGCTTGCATATGCGCTGTAATTATTGACGGGCACATAGATAAGACCATTACTATAGGCGATGCTATAATTATAGCTGGCTCCGGATGGTAGCGAGTCTGTCAGAGGGGTTACGGTCGCGCTGGTTCCGGATAAGGCGACCAAATAGATGAAGCTTGTGCCTACGGCTACGAGATTACCGTTGGATAGCTGGATGAGACGACCGGGATAAAAATAAGGAGTCGTCGACGCGGCTACTACCGTTGAAATTGTTCCAGTTTTAGTGTTGATAAAATCAATTGAACCAGGTTGAGGGGCATAGGATGAAGAATAGCCACCGGTATTCGCGACAAATACACCAGGTGTACCGTTGTAGATTCCTGGCGTGAGGCCTGTCGTTCCCGCTGCGCTCGCGTTGAAGGATTTTTGCATTGTATTGGCCGCTGGGTTGATTTGAAGAACTGTACCAGTACCGCTATCATCGGCGGCGTAAACCATTCCATCAGGACCTACTATGATTTCTTGTATATATCCGGTGGTCCCGCTTATCGGGACAACAGAAGAACTAGATGCAAGATTGGAAGGATTAAAGGTGTAGACGCACCCCGACGGGTAAGAAACGACACTTACGTACGCCTGCGTCGAACTATAGAACGCGAAGTATTCGGCATCCAAATTGCCGGTTCCTGCAATCTGGTTGGCGATCGGCGCTGATTTGGAAGGATCGAAGTAATAAACGCCACCCCCATTTAAACCCATGGCGACATACCCGATCCCATTGTAGAATTTAATTTCTCCCGCTGCTTTTCCGCTTGTGGTCGTGAGCAATGGCAATGAAGAGCCCGCATACGTTGCCGGGTTGTACGTGTATACATGCCCGTTCTTACCGTCTGTCATATACAGATAGGTCGTGTACGCAGCCGGCGTCGTCGACCCCGTGCCCGCCGGGTTCGAGCAGCCGCCCGCGAGGGTTGCCGCGATGAGCGCAGCCGCGCAAGCGCCGAGACGAAGAGTTCTCCCGGTCACGGCTCGCTCCTTATCTGAAATAAAAGTTCTCATGATAGCCTCCTATCGCGCTGTGATGGATGAAAGCTCAAATTCGCATCTCGATTCCCAGCCGGAGCCTCGTGCCTGGCATGGGGTAATCGTTCACGATCTCGTATTGCTCGTCGAAGAGGTTGTCCACTGCCGCGTAGGCCGAAAGGAGCATCGTGAATTTCCATTTGACGACGGCGTCCAGCGTGAAGTAGTCGGGCAGGTAGCCTGCGTTCGCCGTCGTGAGGAAGCGCAGGCTCGCGTACTTGGCCGTGGCGGACCATGAGAGCGGCCCGGCTTCGTAGGCGATCGTGGCATTCAGGCTATGCACGGGAATCATCGGCAGCCGCTGGTCGTCCCCCAGGGAAAGGCCGCCCGAAAGATCGTAGCTGTAGAGATAGCTGTAGTTGAGGCTGGCCGTATAATGATCCGCGAAGGCGGTCTCGAGATCCTGCTCTATCCCCGGGTAGAGGGCGGCTCCGAAGTTGCTCGGCCGCCATATCCCGTCGGAGCCTTGCTGCCATATGATCGCGTTCTCGATGTAGCGGAGGTAAGCGACGGCGCTGTACGAAAAGCTCCCGCTATGCCGCTCGAATCCGAAGTCCGCGGCATAGCCCGTCTCGGGCTGGAGGCTGGGGTTGCCCTCGGCCCCGTTGGAGGCGGGCCAGTAGAGGTCCTCGAAGGTCGGCGCTCGATACGAGCGGGAGAGGTTGAGCTTGAGGACGTCGGCTTCGGAAAGGCGATAGGCGATCGCCATCGTCGCCCCTATCCCGCCTAGGGGATCGTTCGCGAAAAAGTCCGAGTAATAGTCGTAGCGGATCGCGGGGCGGAAGGAGAAGGCCCCCGCCTCCATGACGGGTTCGAAGTAGGCGCCGCCGGCGATGCGGGCGGGCGAGCCGATCGTATCGCTTCGGGCTTGGGTATAGGCGAAGGAGCCTCCGTAGACGAAAGAGAGAGAATCGGTGATCGAGGCTTTCTGCTGGATGTCCCCGCCTCCTACGTAGACCATGCTGCGTCCGTCATTGGCCGGCGAGTCGGCGTCTTCGTAATCGATGCCCGTATACTGCGCATACAAAGTCGCGTCCAGGCTGAGCGCGTCCGCGAGGAAGCGGTCGGTCGAGTACTTGATCGAGCCTTGGCCGGAAGAGTCTATCTCCGTGGCTGCGAGCGTAGGGCTGCTCTGAATCCCCGGATCCCCCTTTTGGCTGTAGCCGCCGGAAAGATCCGCGGCGATGCTGCCTTCGAGCCAGGGGAAGCTGAGGCCGAAGGAGCCGTCCCCGCCGAGGAGGGCCGCGTTCTGGAGAACGCGATTGTCCCCGTTCGAGTCGATGAAGGTATAGGCGTTGTCCGCCCTCGTGAGACTGCCTGAGCCGCGGAACTGCAGGCCTCCCGCCGCCGGCGCCCAGGAGAACATCGCTTTCTGCTGGTCGACGAGGCTCGCGGCGTCGGCGCCCTCCTCGGCCTTGGAAAAGCCGTAGCCCTCGACGTGGGGGGTCGGGATGTAGGAGCCGTTCTCGAAGGTAAGGACGAGGGGCGCCGCCTTCTTCTTCGTGATGATATTCACGACGCCGCCTACCGCGTCGCCGCCGTAGAGGGCACTGCCGCCCTCCCGCAGGACTTCGATCCGATCGATATTGTCCACTGGTATGTCGGCGAGGTCGGCCAAGCCGGACATGGCGTTGTTGACGCGCAGGCCGTCGACGAGGACGAGGACTTCGTTGGTCGTGGAGCCCCGGATGGAAACGGCCTTTTGCGCGCCCTCCGGACCGTCGTCGGATATGGCGAGGCCGGGCACGGTCTTTATCGCGTCGGCCGCCGTCTTCGCGCCGCGCGCCTCGATATCGGCCGCGCTCACTACGCTGACCGCCGGAGGGACTGCGCTCGGGCTTTCCGGTATGCGGGTCGCGGTTATCGAGACGTCATCGAGGGGGAGGTCGGCCGCGTCGTCGGCCCGTAGGCAATGGTCGGGGAACGCGAAGACGAGCGCGAACGCGTACGCCAGCACGGCCCATCGTATCGGATACATTATGCCCTATCCTTTGCCTCGAAGGTTTGGGCTTCCGATCGGTATCCTGACTTCCGGATCGTCTTACTCGCGACGCCTTCTCGCGGTTTGCCGCAATGGCTTCGCTCTCCGCTCTCGCGGAGGGCTCGTCGCTTTCATCCCCGGTTACAGTGGCGGGACCGTCACGGTTTTTAACCGTATTCCTCGCTCGGAAACCTGGCAAGATCCGTCATAGCGC
>CAYNFM010000109.1:0-10577 GCA_964396415.1 uncultured Treponemataceae bacterium
GCTAATAAATCTTGATTACTATGCTTATATCTCCCTTGAAA
Source organism: uncultured Treponemataceae bacterium (assembly GCA_964396415.1). GTDB lineage: Bacteria > Spirochaetota > Spirochaetia > Treponematales > Rectinemataceae > UBA1306. The sequence goes on from CAYNFM010000109.1 coordinate 42, forward strand.
AGGAGAAGAGCCGGTTTTATTAGTAGTGAAGTGGGAAAGGGAGTCAGAGACGAAAATCCATGTTGCGGTGCTTCTAGGCGCGCTTACGCTGTACACGCCTGTGCTCGCGGCCGAGGAAGTCGTCCTTGGATCCGGGTTTTGGGCCATACTCTCGGATAGTCACCTCCATGACCAGGGGAGCATGACGAAACTCATCAAGGATGCGTATGCTGGTGTCGGGATAACGATCCGCAGGGTAGAAATGCCGTGGGCGCGCATCCTAGCCGCGATCGATGATGTCCCGAGTCCCATCGATGGGGGGTATCCCTTCGGAAAGACCCCGGAACGGGATGCGATCTACCTGTTCAGCGATCCGGTAGGCTCGGCCACGCGGTACGTTTATTACAACACCGATAAGCCTTTTTCCTGGAAAACCATAGACGACATGAAGGGCCTGAGAATCGGCATCGTTCGCGGAGCCGTATTCGGGGCGTATCATGAGCAATTGAGCGCGAGGATCAAGAGCGATCCGGGCTTCGCGACGATCGATCCGGCGAAGGACGATCCCGCGAATTTCATGAAGCTCGCCGCGGGCAGGATCGACATCTGCTTCTGCGACGAGAACCAAGCAAAGCACGCGATCGCCCAATTATCCGTAGCGGATAGGGCAAAGATAAAATCGGCGGCGAAGCCGATCATGGATACGCAGCTCCTGTACGTCCTCTTCAAGAAAGACGCCCGCGGGGAGCGACTCCGCGACTTGCTTAATCAGGGGCTGAAGAATTTATCTTCTTCCCTCGGAGCCAGGGGAGCGACCGATGCTGCGGACTAGGAACCCTTTCCGACGACGCTGTCGCTGGATTCGCGATGGCCGTCCCGATAATGGATATGCATAAGTCCAGGAGGCCCTGGTCGTCCTCGTTCAGGTTTCAGCTTCTCTCGTCCTCGATCCTCGTTTATTTTCTCACCACCATCTGCCTGGTGCTGTTCCTGTACGTGACTCAGGTGTCCAATTTGCGCGACAGGCTCCGTTCTGAGAAAAGCTACGTATTGGATTCGATCTCGGGCTCCCTCATACTTCCACTCTGGAATTTCGACTTCGACGCCAGCAAGAGCATCCTCGAGAGCGCGATGGGCTATCCCGACCTACGATCGGTAACCGCCTTCGACGAGAATGGTGAGTTCATAGGAGGCGTCGAGCGAGACGATTCGGGGAAGGTCCTGACGCTCGGCGCTCCCCCCACCGGCGCGGCTGGCTCGACGCCGGATCTCGTGGGGTCCAAGGAGATTTCCTACGGTGGGGCCGTCATCGGAAGCATTAGGATCGCCGTCACGGACAGGTTTGCGACGGCCGTCTTGATACGTCAGCTCTGGAAGAGCATCGCGCTCTCGTCCATAATAATCCTGGCGGGGATAAATACCCTCTTCTTCATCGATCTCTCCAAGCGCAAGCGGGCGGAGACCGAGCATCTCGCCCGCGTCGCGGCGGAGATAGCGAATAAAACCAAATCGGACTTCCTGGCCAATATGTCTCACGAGCTCAGGACCCCTCTCAACTCGATTATCGGGTTCACGGAAGTGTTACAGGATTCCCTATATGGCCCATTGAACGAAAAGCAGAACGAGTATCTCGGCTACATCAACACGAGTGGCCGCCACCTCCTGGACCTCATCAACGACATCTTGGACTTGTCTAAAGTCGAGTCCGGCAGGACCGAAGTGGTCCTATCGTCCTTTCCCATCCGCGCCGTCCTCGACCTCTCTCAAACGATGCTGAAAGAGAGGGCGCTGAAGCACTCCATAACCCTCGAGTGCTCGATAGCCCCCGAAGCCGATATCGACCTAGTCTCCGACGAGCACAAAATCAAGCAAATCGTGTTCAATCTCCTGTCGAACGCGGTCAAGTTCACTTCCGACGGAGGGCGCGTGCGCATCGACGCGCGCAGTATGAGCGAGGGATTCATCGAGATCTCGGTGGCCGATACGGGAATCGGAATCAAAAAGGAGGATATCGGCCGTCTGTTCAAGGAATTCTCCCAGCTCGAATCGCCACTCCAAAAAAGGTACGAGGGGACGGGCCTCGGACTGGCCCTGTCAAAAAGATTGATCGAGATCCTGGGGGGATCCATCTCGGTGAAAAGCGAGGAAGGCGTAGGAAGCGTGTTCACGATCGCGATTCCTCTCGGCCCCGCGATCGCGAGATTGGGCGGCGCCAGCGGCGAGGACATCGCCTCATAAAAAACCATCATGACCGCATTCGGGGAGACTATGGCAAAAAAAGTTTTGATATGCGAGGACAATCCCATAAATAGGGTGCTGATGCGGGATCTCTTGGTCTTTTCCGGGCATGAGGTGATCGAAAGCGGCGACGGCCGGAGCTGCGTTGAGTTTGCGGCTTCCGATCCGCCCGATCTCATCGTCATGGACATTCAAATGCCCGTAATGAATGGCTACGAGGTCATGAGGATCCTTCGTAGGATCCCGGCGACATCCGGTATCCCGATCATCGCGATTACGTCCTTCGCGATGGTCGGGGATAGGGAGAAGGCCATGGAAGCGGGGGCCGATGAGTACTTATCGAAGCCGATCGATACGCGCCAATTCCGCGAGCTGGTGGATAGATGGCTAAAACATGAATGAATGTCGGATCAAGGAGACCCAAAATGCAAAAGGCTCGGATTCTCTCGGTCGACGACGAGGCTGCGAACCTCGCCCTCATTGACGCGATCCTGACTCCCCTAGGCTACGAAGTCGTGGGCGTCGCCAACGGGAAGGATGCCCTCGAGAAGGTAGGGAAGACGAGGATAGACTTGATCCTGCTCGACGTCATGCTTCCCTCGATCGACGGATTCGAGGTATGCAGGACCCTGAAGGCGGACGAGCGCTTCAGGAAGATCCCGGTAGTCCTCATCACTTCGCTCGACTCGAAGGAGGACCGCATCAAGGGAATAGCGGCGGGGGCCGAGGATTTCATCTCGAAGCCCATCAATCAGCTCGAGGTCACCACGCGGATCGAAATGCTGCTGAAGGTTCGGGGACTCAACCTGCAAGTCGAGAACGCCTACGAGAATATCAGGGAACTGACATCGTTCAGCAGGCAATTGATTCACGGCTATGATCCCCTGGCATTCGATTTCGCCGCGTATATCGAAAAGCTGACCTCTCGGCTCCTCGTTCCGGAAAGCGACTCAATCAAGCCCCCGAAGGAGATCGTGATATCCTACAGGGAGTCGGAAGCCATGAATAATCTCGTCTATCGAAGGCAGGACAAGAGCGTCATCGGCCTGAAGTTCTCGAGCTCGCTCCTACACGGATTCTTCCCGCGGGGAAAGCCCTCGATCGGCTACCTGAACGCCTCCGAGCTGGATGAGCCTTCATGGCAGGCTTTCAAGAAAACCCTTGTGCGAACCGGAGTCGACGTCAGCAATCTCGTTTATTATCATGACGAGGAATTCACGGTAATCGCGGTAGGCTACCCGGACGACGTTACCTCGCATAGCACGGCGGTCCTCGACAACCTCGTCCTCCTCATCATGTTCCTCAACTCGCTCTCCAAGCAGGTGCACGAGACGGAGGAGGCATTTATCTACACCATCAACGCCCTATCGAGAGCCGCCGAGGTCAACGACGACGACACAGGCAATCATATCCTTCGCGTCGGCGAGTACGCGGCGGTCCTCGCCGAAATCCTCGGGTACCCGAAGCGGCTTATCGAGACGATACGCGTGCAGGCTCCGATGCACGATGTCGGGAAGATCCATACGCCGCCCGCCATCCTGAAGAAACCGGCCCCGCTCACGCCTGATGAGGCAGCGATCATGAAGGAGCATCCCGTGCACGGCTCCAATATTCTCGGCGACCATCCTCGACTGGCGCTCGCGAGGAATATCGCCCTGACGCACCACGAACGATGGGACGGCTCCGGATACCCGAAGGGGCTGAAGGGAGAGCAGATACCGATCGAGGGGCGAATCGTGACTATCGCGGACCAATACGACGCTTTGAGGAATAAGAGGGTATACAAGCCCGCGATCGATCACTCGACCGCATGCTCGATCCTGCTGGAGGGAGACGGACGGACAAAGCCCCAGCACTTCGATCCGGGCATCCTCTCCGCGTTCAAGAAATCGAGCGGGAGATTCGAGGAGATTTTCCATCAGTTGGGGGATTGATCGGGGCGGGCCATGCTCGGAGGCGGAACGGGAGAGCATGTGCCATTAATATTCCTGCGAGCGAAAGTACGCTTGAAAACGACATCCATACCAAGGGGGAGTCAAAGTCGACGAGTACTCGCCACACTCCGACCATCTGATTTTAAGGGCCGGGCGGTGGCGCTTGCCACAAAACAAGCTTTAGACTAGTCCTTCTCCTGATACCCGATCGTCCGTCCGAAAAGCGGCCGCTGATTAGGCATAAGAACCTCCTTGGCCCCATTATACTTTCAAACCGGCGAGTTTTAGGAGAGAATCAGATGAGCGGGAGGTTGCTATGGGCCTGATCGGTATCGTCGCGTACAGGGCAAAAGAGGGGATGGAACGTAAATTCCTGTCTAGCATCCGGAAACACGCACCATTGCTACGTTCTCTAGGTGGAATCTCCGAGGCGTCCTTTTTAATGAAGTCCGTTGACAGGAGTGTCATCGAGGTCTTCGAGTGGCAGAGCGTGGCCGCAAAGAGGAAGGCCATGAAATCCGAAGAGCTTTGGAAGCTTTGGGGAGAAATCGAGAAATACGGCACGAAGGTCAAACTCTCGTCCATTCCCGAGACAAGAGAGATTATCTCCAATTTCAAATCGATATAGGTGCATCGCTCTCAAATACACTCATAGGAGGTGATCATGGATGGCGCGCGACGTATCGTACAGGAAATTCTGGAGGTTGCGGACGTAGCCGTGAACGGGGAGCGCCCCTGGGACCTCCGCGTGCATAACGAGGGTTTTTTCGGTCGCGTACTCGCTGGGGGTTCTCTCGCCTTGGGCGAGTCATATATGGATGGCTGGTGGGATTGCGAAAGGCTTGATGAGCTTATAACGCGCATTCTCGAGAACGATCTTCAGCAAAGGGTCCGCCCATCATTGAGAGTCGCCATCCTTTGGCTAAGATCGATGTTCCTCAATGCTCAACGCAAGAGCCGAGCCTACGAGATTGGCGAGCGGCATTATGATCTTGGCAATGACCTTTACCGAATCATGCTCGACAAAGGGATGAATTACAGTTGCGGCTACTGGAAGCGCGCGAAAGATCTGGATGGAGCCCAGGAAGACAAGCTTGAGCTCATCTGCCGAAAGATCAAACTCGAAAAAGGCATGCGTGTCCTGGACATTGGTTGCGGTTGGGGCGGATTTGCGCGGTATGCGGCCCAGAGGCATGGCATTCAGGTGATCGGCATCACGGTCTCGAAAGAACAGGCGTCGATAGCTAAGGAGCGAGGTCGGGATCTGCCCGTGGAGATTAGGCTTCAGGACTATCGCGATCTCGACGGGACCTTCGATCGGATCGTATCTGTAGGTATGATCGAGCACGTAGGCGTGAAGAATTATCGCGCGTACATGAATATCGCGGCGCGCTGCCTCGCGCCAGACGGGCTATTCCTCCTGCACACCATCGGCAGCAACGTGTCCACTCGTTACGGCGATCCGTGGACCGATAAATACATTTTCCCCAATGGGATGGTGCCTTCGCTCCGACAGCTCGCCAAGGCTGCCGAGGGACTATTCAAGCTCGAAGACCTGCATAATTTCGCCCAGTATTACGATCCTACACTCATGGCCTGGCACGCGAACTTTATCTCCAGGTGGGACCAAATAAAGGATCAATACGGAGAACGATTCTTTAGGATGTGGCGCTACTATTTATTAAGCAGCGCGGCGTCCTTTCGTTCCGGACTGGCCCGGCTTTGGCAGATGGTTTTCTCTCCGCTCAATTCCACTTCAATCTATGAAAGGATTCCGGACTTATGACTTCAATACGAGATCTTACTTTTCCTTTGATCGCTCGCTGTCCAAGCTGGACATTCCGGCTTCATCATAGCGTCCCCCGGCGACCTCAGAAACGGGGATCGCCCGTTCAATCTCTTCTAAATCCAAGGGCGAGAGCGAGAACTCCAGCGCGCAGAGAGAATCGCGAAGCTGCCGCCTGTTCCTCGCCCCCAGAAGCGGAATGATGTCATCGCCGCGAGAGAGCGCCCAAGCGCAAGCAAGCTGCGCGCTAGTGACCCGCAATCTTTTCGCGACCGCATCGAGCGACTGGACGAGAGCGAGATTTCGTCCGATGTTCCCCTCCTGAAAACGCGGGAACCTTCCGCGAATGTCGGTCTTCCCTCGTTCCGGGGGCCCGACGCGAGCCAAGAGACCGCGGGAGAGGATGCCGTAGGCCGTCACTCCGATGCCCAGCTCGCGCAAGGTCGGCAGGATCTCCCTCTCTAGGCTCCTCGACATCAGCGAGTACTCTATCTGCAGCGCCGTGATCGGATGCGCCGCGTGCGCACGCCTGATCGTGGCGGCTCCCACTTCCGACAATCCGATATACCGTACATAGCCGGCTTTCACCATGTCGGCCACGGCCCCGACTGTGTCTTCAATCGGCACCTGCGAGTCCAGACGTGACGGTTGGTAGAGATCTACATAGTCGGTGCCCAGGCGCGTCAGGGTGTAGGTGAGAAAGGTCTTGACCGAGGCTGGGCGCCCATCGAAACCGATGAATCGGCCCGACGGCTCGAGTTGCGCCCCGAACTTCACTTGGATGAAGGCCTTGTCTCGCTTGCCCCCTTTCAGCGCCTCCCGCAGGAGAAGCTCGTTGTGCCCTCTGCCGTAAAAGTCTCCTGTGTCCAGCAGGGTGACTCCTCGTTCGAGAGCTTCCTGAATGGTGGCGATGCTCTCCGCGTCGTCCACAGGGCCATAAGTGCCTGACATCGCCATGCAGCCCAGGCCGACAGCCGAAACCTCAGGTCCATGGACCCCAAGATGGCGCGTCTTCATAGCTCCTCCTTGCCAAAGCATTCCAGAGTTAAACTATCGATTATGGTTTATGAGGAAAGCCCACCACCTCCATCGACATCGACAATCGTCCCCCAGACATAGCTCGCTCTGTCAGACACCAAAAATAGTACTGCCGCAGCTATCTCTTCAGGATGGCCGATTCGACCGGTAACGCTTCCTGGGTTTGCCTCGCCACGCTTTCGATCCAGGAACTCCTTGCTGCCGACTGGAGCGCCCGTCGGACCTATTCCAATCGAGTTCACCCGAATGCCATAAGGCGCCAGATCAGCCGCTGCGCAGCCGGTCAACGAGTTGATCCCGCCTTTGCTGACGACATAAGCAAACTTATTTCGCATGCCCTTCGCCCTAGAGATAGTGATATTGACGATGTTCCCGCCCTGACGAGTCTTCATAATCTCCGCAGCATACTTGGTACATAGGAAATAACTGCGCAGGTTCGTGTTTATCGTCCTTTCCCATGTGTCCAAGTCGCAGTCGAGGATAGACTCATTGCTGGTGTGCGCAACATTGTTTACAAGCACATCTAGTCGTCCGTAGGTCTTTTTTATCCATTCAAAGAGTTCCGCTATCTGCTCCGCGCTCGCAAAATCGATACAATAGTGGTTCCCTTCATGGGCGAGGTGAGCAGCGACTTCCTCGGCCTCCTTCTCGTGCCGGGATGTGACGATGACGGTGAACCCGTCTTTGGACAGAGCGTCGGCAATCGCCTTGCCGACGTTGTTCGTGGAACCAGTTACCAACGCTATTCTTTCCATTTCCTACCTCCGCCAGAGCGACGATGTGGCGAACCCAGGCTCAATGGCTGCCGCTTTGCCCGACAAGTCTGGCCCCCATCTCGAATGCCAGTTTGCAATCTTGGGGGAACACTTCCTGCCTCCGCTTTTTCTTGCCTTCGACGTCGAAGCCGGAAGTCTCGTACTGGCTGTAGTCATCGAACTGGTACGTGTCGGAGACAACCAAGTACTCGGAAGACCCGAATGTCCTTCCGAGGACTCCTTCCATGAGCCGGAAACTTTGCGGGTATCCGGTGCTTTCCGCGCGGCTTTCGTTCGCGCCCATCGCGTAGATGAAGCCCGTCGGAAGCTTACCCTTGAAACGGCTGGAATGGTTCTGATCGTAGACGAGGTAGGGAAACAGGAGCCGTTCCAGAAATGACTTCGTCATGCCGGTGATCGATCCGAAATAGATCGGTGCCCCCACGATAATGGCAGCGCCTTCCGTCGCTTCTGCGAGAATTGGCCGAAGATCATCGCGCGTGGCGCACTTGCCATAGCTGTCGCCGTTTTTTAACTTGCACGAAAAGCAGCTCACGCACCCCTTATAGTCGTAATCGTAGAGGTGGACGAGCTTCGTCTCGGCTCCTTGTGACGCCGCGCCGTGGAGCGCGTGTTGTAGTAGGGTTGCGGTATTCCAATCCTTTCTCGGACTTCCATTAACGGCGATTGCTTTCATTCCTTTGACCTCCTTTTTAAAGTCTGGTCAGACCAATAGGAGTTCATCGCCCTGCATTGCCCAGCCGCTCCAACTCATCGCAGTGAAAGCCTACGCCATACCTATTGATTGGAGTAGAGAGAATTAGATTAAAATTTACTCAAAAATCAATCAGGGGACGAGTAGATAGAGTCAGGTTGGTGAAAGCCCACCTACTAAGTCTTACCTAAGTAGCACAACATCGAAAGCGCAATATGTCTTTCTTTTTCGCCTATTTTAGTTTATCAATGTCGTATTACTAAGGCAAGAGTCAGTAACCGACTCGCCGGATTCGCCGGGCCACAGGTGGCCGTGGGGAGATCGAGCTCGGGAGGGCGATGCGGGTCCGGGCCGAAAGCTATGAATAGACGTCCAGTCCATGCGGGTCAGGTTGGAATAGAAGCCGAGGGAAGCGCGTGGAGATGAGAGCTCGGCAATTAGGACGGCATTGATCTTGTTGCCGTTGGCGGCCTCGAATACGCGCGCACTGGACCGGCGTCGGCGACTGCGGCAAAATATCCTTGATGAGGAGGTAGACATGAAGAGCGAGGAATCGGGACGGATTTTCGGTTCCGGCTTCAATTGCGCCCAGGCGGTGTTTGCTCCCTATGCCGCCGAGCGGGGATTTGCCGTAGATGAGGCGCTCAAGATAGCCTCCGGCTTCGGGGCCGGCATGGCCAGGACTCAGGCCACCTGCGGAGCCGTCACCGGAGGCCTCATGGCCCTCGGCTTGTCGCTTGGCTTCGCGAAAGCGGAGGACACGGAGGGAAGGGCAGCGATGGTTGCGCGCGGCAAGGATCTCCTCTCGGGTTTCCGAGCGGAATTCGGCAGCCTACTATGCGGTGAGCTCTTGGGCTGCGATCTCAACACCGAGGAAGGGCAGCGGAAGCACGCCGAGGATGGCCAGCGCGAGTCCATCTGCATGAAGTGCGTAACGTGGGCCTCCGCCGAGGTCGAGCGGCTCATCGGGATGCAAAAAATAACATGAATGAGATCGAAAGCCAGGTTCTAGCCGGGAGGGAATTCCTTAAGAGCAATTTTGGGGAGGTTGATTTCGGCTCCACCGATCAAGCGCTGAAGAAACCCTGCCCCGCCCAGGAAAAGCCCTTCGATCCCCAGGGGACCATCGTCGCCCTCGTCCCCAGAGAGGGTTGGGGCATCCGGGGCCCCTCGGTGGTCGAGGCTATCCTAGGCAGGCGGAGCAGGCGGAAATTCCGCGACGATCCCCTCTCGCTCGAGGAGCTATCCTTCCTCCTCTTCGCCACCCAGGGCATCAGGGCGAAACGGGAGAAGTACTCATTTCGCACGGCGCCCTCGGGAGGCGCGCGGCATCCCTTCGAGACCTACCTTTACGCCGATCGCGTCGCGGGGCTCGCGATGGGCCTGTACCGCTACCTGCCGATCGAACACGCATTATACCTCGTGACCCCCTTCCGCGAGGGCATGGCCGAGGAGCTCAACGCGGCGACCGACGGCCAGCTTAGGGGGGCGGCGGCCTATTTCATCTGGTCGGCCCTGCCTTATCGTACCGAGTGGCGCTATTCCATCTCCTCGGCCAAGCTCGTCGCCCTCGATGCGGGGCACGTCTGCCAGAATCTCTACTTGGCGTGCGAGGCCATAGGCTGTGGCACCTGCGGTATTGGCGACTACAAGCAGGGTCTTATGGACCGCTTCCTCGGCATCGACGGGATCGAGGAGTTCGCAGTATATATGGCTCCCGTCGGTAAAGCCGAATAACCGCGTCGAAGGCTGCGCTCAGAAGATCGGCTTCTCGAGGATCCGCTCATCCTTCTTCCGGCCGGAGCCCACGCGTACCCTGAGCTTGAGTGATCTCATGATTGAATATCTCGGCTAGTTTCCGCTCGGTCTCTCTGATACGCTTGCTCATCGAGCTCCCTTGTCGATTAGCAGATTCGATTCAACTGGACTATCTAGACAAGCCACCATGGCACGATCGAATTCTTTGCATCCAGCGGCAGATACTCCGAAGCGCAACATACCACTGCACCTTGACCGAGAGGCTTGCCCGCCTCCTTGAGGAATCGGAACGGCGCAGTCGCGTCCTTTCCGGGATTGGCGCTCTTCTTGATC
>CAYNFM010000110.1:0-10508 GCA_964396415.1 uncultured Treponemataceae bacterium
GGTTGACGATCTGCCACTGGTAGTTGTTGACGTTGTACTGGGAGGCCTTGACGCTCTCCTCGTCGGGGAGGACGCGGAAGTAGACCTGGGCGTCGACGGAAGCGTTGAGGTTGTCGTTGGTGATGATCTCCTGGGGCTCGGCGTTGACCATCTGCTCGGTCGTGTTGATCTGGTACATCCTCGTGATCACGGGGATGACCCAGTGGAAGCCCGGCTGGGCGAAGCGCCGGTACTTGCCGAATACCTCGATGAGGCCCCGGTGAGTGGGACGGATGATCCTGATGCCCATGAAGAAAAGGATCACGACGATCGCGGCGACGAAAATCAGCAATAAATCCATGGTGTGAGCTCCTTATTCGCGGAAGGTCCGTGCAAATCAAATACCCTTGGCTGCGAACCGAACAGCCCACGCTTTACAATAGACTACGGGTATTTTGTTCAAACGTATGTGCGCTAGGCAACGGAACGCGTCCGCTGAATTGGTTAATCAATTAATAAGGAGGCTCGCGAAAGAAAATTCCATTTGCACTAGGTGGGTTGTATGAGAGTATCGAAAAAACTGGTGTTCGGATCGTTAGGCATCGTCCTTTTGTCTTTCTCCCTCATGGTATGCAATAATCCGACGGGGGCCGCGACGGTTACGAAGGCGGCCATAGTGGGCCCCGGGGGCCCGAGCCTCGGCATGGCGGATACCTTCGCAGTGTTTGGCGGTGGCGCTGGAATCACCAATCAAGGCCTTTCCACCGTGATTACGGGCGATATGGGCACACCGGGAATCCCGGGCATGATCACGGGCTTCCATGATCCTGTTAATTCCTATACGGAGACGCCGTTGAACGTCGGGGCGGTCAGCGGCGAAATCTATACAGACGCGCCGCCACCGGGTACGCCCTTGTCTTTCGGAGTCGCCCAATCAGTCGCGACCGATGCGCTGGCTGCGTACAATTTCCTCGCCGCTGTCCCCAACGGCATCGATCCGGGCGCTGGGCAACTAGGCGGCCTTACGCTGGCCCCTGGAGTCTACAAATCAGCCTCGGGGGCTTTCTTGCTGACGGGATCCGATCTCACTCTCGATGCCCAGGGAAACCCGGATGCCGTTTGGATCTTCCAAATGGCCAGTACGCTGACGGTGGGCACTCCGGGCGCGGCACGTAGCATCATTCTCGCTAATGGCGCCCAAGTTAAGAATGTCTATTGGCAGGTCGGCAGCGCAGCGATCATCAATGCCGCAGGTGGCGGCACCATGGTCGGAACCATCATCGCCAGCTCAGGCATCGTGTTTTCTACGGCTGGCAAGACTACGCTGACTGCGCTCAACGGCCGGGCCCTGGCGCTATTCGCCTCCATCACCATGGTAAATACCGTTATCAGCGCATACGGAGCCGTGGGTGGGACCCCCGTCGTAGTGCCGGCTGTCTCCCATATCGCTATCACCGGCACGAACTCGGCCGATGTAGTCCCCGCCGTGAATGGGAACGGTTTCATCACCGCCATGAACAACGGAGGGCACATCGCGGCGACGCTGACTACGGTGACTGGAACCGGTGCGATGAACATCACCAATAACACAGGGGGTGGGGCGGTCACCGCGACTCTCACGGGCGAGGGGACGATGACGATCACCAATTCGGGATCCGGAGCCCTGACTGTAACCAACATCGGCAACGGAACGGTCACGATCAACAGCACGGCCACGGACGCCGTCACGATAACGAACACCGGCAATGGCGATGTGGCGATCACGGCTAGCGGCATAGGCGGGACCTTCTTGCATACGGGCGACGTCAACGTCTCGGCTACTTTGCCATAATGGCTGGCGCCCCGAAGAACCGGCCTCGGTCCGAGACACAGCTTGAGGCGAGACTCGGAAAAATGAGACGGGGAGCGCGGGGCGCGATGCCTTCGCCCAATTGAGAGAGGTTAGACTCGTGGGCCTAACTACAAAGCGCCATATCATTGATGGCTGCCGCCTTCCAGATGCGTCGTTCGCGCATGAGTCGCCAAGCTCGCGGCCACAACAAACCTCGGCCCTTTGCGGCAAGTGGAATCGCGCCGAAAGGAATCAAGGAGGCAAGACTTCCTGTCACTCTATCGGGGAAAATATTCTCCGTCCCTACCTGCCACTAGTGCTACTTTTCCTTTGTTCGAGTGGCGGTTTTTCGCAAGATATCCTTCACGGTCCTGGGGCCGGCCCAGGAACTCTGCGAAGCTTGTCCGAGCCCTCCGGCGAGATCGCGCAAGAACCCAGCTTTCCGCGGTTTTCTGGACAGGTCGGATCAGTGTTTATGCTCGGTTCGACCGATGAAATCGTCTACACCGACTCCGTCTCCAGCTCCATGGGCAGCGAATTGGTATGGCCGATCCCGCCATCGCTGGGCGTCGCCTTGGATATGAGGATCCTGTGGGCCCCTTGGCTCGAAACCAGTTTTCGCGTCCTAGAGGCCACGGAGCTGTTGGTCTAGACCGTGACCGACGACGATTGGAACATCTATGACAACAGCGGCAATTTCCTGAGCAACGCGCACTCTAGCAGCGCATCCTATTCACAATCCAATTGGCAGGGGGAGGTGGAAGCTGCGATCCCCTTCCAGACATCGTGGTTCGACTGGAAGGCCCTCATCGGCGTGAGGTACCATCAGATGAGCTGGCAGGCTTGGAACACCGTGCAGGTGAACACCGTAGCCAAGGACGGCTCCCAGTACAGCGTCAGCTATGGGGGAATGACGGACACCCTAAGGCAGTCCTGGCTCATTCCCTACCTGGGCTGTGCCATCGAGGTTGCACTAGGGCCTATGAGTCTGGAAGGGTCCCTGCGCTATTCGCCCTACCTTTCGAACATACAGACGGACGAGCATGTCCTGCGTAACCTCACATTTACCGAGTATTTTTACGGTGGGTTCATGCTTGAGCCTCGCCTTACCCTGGGGATCCGACTCTCGGACAGAATCGTACTAGCGACTGATCTGTCATACCGACTAATCGGCAGCCTTCGCGGCGATGAAATCGTATCGGGGGCAGGACAGAATGCAAGCTCAACTACCTATCCGAACGGATCTGGTTCGATCCTGCAGTTGTGGGTGGCAGGGCTGGGAATACGGATTTCTCAATAATGGAGGCGGATCGAAGTGCTTCCCTGTTGATGAACCAGAGCGCGAATAATCGGCCGACAGTGAGCGGCCCACGGATAATACGAAAGGAAGAGGTATGAAAGAGAACAACGCCATCGTCGCTATCTATCCTTCGCACACCGCGGCCGAGGCCGCAGTCAAGGAGCTTGAAAAATCAGGCTTCGATATGAAGAAGCTCTCCATCGTCGGGCGCGACGCCCATACCGAGGAGAATGTCGTCGGCTACTACAATATCGGCGACCGTATGATGGCCTGGGGCACGAGAGGCGCCTTCTGGGGCGGTCTGTGGGGGCTCCTGTTCGGCTCCGCCTTCTTCCTGATTCCGGGAGTGGGCCCCCTCCTGGTCGCGGGACCTCTGGTCGGATGGATCATCGGGGCGTTGGAAGGCGCCGTCGTGGTGGGCGGCTTGAGCGCGTTTGGCGCGGGCTTGTTCAGCATTGGCATTCCGAAGGACAGCGTACTGAAGTACGAGACCGCGTTGAAGACCGACAAGTTTCTATTGCTTGCCCGCTGCTCGCCGGATGAGACGACTCGCGCCAAGGAAATCTTGGCTAGGACCTCGCCGGAATCGATCGATCATCACGAATAGTCGCGCAAGGGACGATTCCGCGAACCATGACATTGAGCGAGATCGTCCTTTACGCGGTGCTTCTCCTGGCCTTCGTCGGCATCGCGGCCGGACGCCTACCGCATCTTCGGATGAATCGGGCCGGCATCGGATTGGCGGCTGCGGCCATCGTCATCGCCCTGGGGGCGCTGAGCATGGCCGAGGCCTTCTCGGCCATCGACCTTGGCACCATCGCCCTTCTCCTGTCGATGATGCTCGTAGTCGCGAACCTCAGGCTCTCGGGCTTCTTCACCGCGGCGAGCTCGCGCATATTGGCCGCGGCGCGTACGCCGCGGCAGCTATTGGCACTGGTGGTGCTGGCATCGGGAGGGCTGTCGGCGATTTTCCTCAATGACACGATATGCATAATGCTCACGCCCCTGGTCACGGAGATATGCGTGAGATCGAGGCGCGACCCCGTGCCCTATCTTGTCGCCCTTGCGGCCTCCGCCAACGTCGGCTCATGCGCCACGATCGTCGGGAACCCACAGAATATGCTTATAGGCGCGCAGAGCGGGATACCCTTCCTCTCCTTCTTCGCCTCTCTCGCGCCGGCCTCCCTCATCGGCCTCGCCGTCTGTTGGCTCGTCATCGTCATCGTCATCGCCTTTCCAGGAGAGCTCCGAAGAGGCGAACGAATCCTCTACGTGCCATCGCCGACGATCGACGGAGCGCGGGCGAACAAGCCATTGATCGCAAAGAGCCTCGTCGCCTCCGCCCTCATGCTATTCCTGCTCCTCGTCGGCGTGCCGCCTCCCGTCGCCGCCCTGGCCGCGGCAGCCCTTCTCCTCATCACGAGCAGGATCGAGCCAGCTAGGGTCTTCGCGGAGGTAGACTTCAGCCTTCTCGTCTTCTTCTCCGGTCTTTTCATAATCACTCGATCCGTCGAGGATACAAGCGCGTTCAAATTCGTCCTTCAGCGGTCCTCGACGCTCGTTGGCGGGGGACTTGGTGCTCTCGCGCTCTTCTCGGGAGTCACGGCGATCCTATCCAATCTCGTCTCGAACGTGCCCGCGGTCATGCTCCTCAAGCCTCTCGTGCCCCTCTTCGCCGACCATAACAGAGCCTGGCTCGTGCTCGCCCTCGCGAGCACTTTCGCGGGCAACCTGACCCTCCTGGGCTCGGTCGCCAACCTCATCGTCGCCGAAGGGGCGAGACGCTCGGGCATCGACCTCCGCTTCGGCGCCTTCCTTCGAGCCGGACTGCCGATCACCCTCTTGACCCTCGGCATCGGCACGACATGGCTCCTGGCCTATGACGAAATGGACGCGCATTATGTCGGCCCATTGGATACGGCGATTGAACGGACGGAAGTTGAGTTTTTCTTCCATGGCTATTCCTTTAGGATAGTGATGCCCAGGCTTCTATTCGAGTTCTGTGCGGTGGCGCACGTATGAGGGGGTACCCCAACAGTCGTGCAACCAGAGGCAAATTGATTTTTTTACTCAGGAATAGACTTCCCCTCTTTTACGGTTGCTGCGAGAATCCGGTATACGCTCGCCTCTCCGATGTGTAGCTGACGAGCAATTTTGGTTTTTTGTATTCTTTCCGCAGCGAGACGAATTACCTCATCACGTATGTCTGTCGCCAATGGTTTCCGGCCTTTGTATTTACCCTCGACTTTTGCTTTGGCGACTCCTTCTTTTTGTCGCTCCAACATCATTTCACGTTGGCTATTTATGCCCATCCCCTCGAAAAGGTAAAATTAGCATGCGAAGGAACTCCGATAACGGCCCTGGTCTCCCCATGCTAAACGCCGCCGGCTAGGGCATCCTCTTCTCCGCAAGGTAAGCAAAGAACTTCCGCCTCCCTATGCCTGCAATCTCACATACCTCGGCAGCGGTCTTCCCCGAGTTTTCATAAAGAATCCTGGCATTTTCCAGCTTCGAGATATCAGTTCGCGGGCGCCCGCCTGATTTTCCACGCGCTTTGGCCGAGGCGCGCCCTGCTGCAGCCCGCTCAGCTCGTAGCTCCCGCTCCACTTGGTGGATGGCACCCATTATAGATAGGAAGCATCGTCCGGTAGCGGTCGTTGTATCAATGTTTTCACGTAGCGACACAAGGTTGACCTGGTGTTGTTCCAAAACTCTGGTTGTTTCGAGTAGATCTAGCAAAGAGCGCGTCATCCGACTGAGTTCGGTCACAACGAGCGTATCGCCTGGCCGGATGTATTCCAGGACCTGGTCCCAGACTGGCCGATCCATCCGCGTGCCTATCATCTTTTCGGAGAAGATTTTTCCACAGCCAGCCTGTTGCAGCGCATCCATCTGCGAGTCGAGGTTTTGGCCAAGCGTGCTGACACGGGCATAGCCGACCCGATGCGGTGCCGCTGCCAAGGCGGAGGGAACGATCGTCGCCATAGTGCAAAAAGGTAACGCATTTCGGAGGGAAGTGCACTATGATTTCGGCAAAGGATTTTGCACTCAAAACCGAGGAGACCGAGAGATGGGAATGCCGATGAAGTCACCGTGCAAAAAGTCTACTTTTTGCACTCGTTCTGATTTTACCTTTCCGAGGGGATGGGCATAAATAGCCCTTCTGTGGACAATCGTGGCCAAGGGTTCCCCCGAGTACCAGCAGTTTATCGGGGAATCCCACTTAAGAATCAACTGGGGCAAAGAGAATGAAACTTCTATTTCGAATTTCGGGGCTCTGTATGCTTATTCTCGATGTTACATCCTGTAGTTCTGTTATATCCTATGGTTCTTCGCAGGTCGCCATCACGGGCAATGGCACCATTGTCGACGAGACAAGGCTTCAAGGTGCTTCATTCACGGGTATCGTCTCATTAGGTATCGCCAATGTCACCCTCGTCCAAAACAGTTCTAACCCAGCTAGTGTGGTTGTGTCTACCGATTCGAACCTTCAGCAGTATCTGACCGCCACTATCTCGGGGAGCATTTTATACCTCGGCGTCCAGTCCGGAATCTCGATCAGTCCCAGCAAGTCAATCGAGATCACGGTATCTGCGCCCCTCATCTCGAGCATTGAATCCTTGGGCACTGGCAATATCACGGGCCAGGGACTTAGCGCGTCGCCGACCCTTTCAATCCAGAACATGGGGACAGGGAATATTGTGCTTTCAGGATCGGCAACAACCATGACACTTACCTCAATCGGGACTGGCCAGGTAGATGCTGGCAGTTTTTTCGTAACAAACATTACGCTTACCCTCTCCGGCACAGGGAACTGCACGGTGAATGCTACCGGAACAATTAGCGGCTCGATGTCTGGTACGGGCAATCTCAGTTACAACAATGGCGCCACATGTCAGGTGGCCCGAAGTGGCACAGGCCAGATTATCTCGCATTGAGGTGTACGCCCTCTAAAAGCGTGGCCCGATTTTATCAGGGGTGGAGCTTAGGTGGTCTTGATCGGCGGGATGGGGGTGCTAGAATGTCAATGAAAAATAGTTGGACAGGAGATTCAAAGGAATTTCAGAGCCCAACTGGGAAATCTCGGATAATTAAAGCGGTGGGTACGTTTAACCAAATGTCATAAAAATCTCATAGAAATTCGCGCAATTCAAGGACTGGCAATGCTTTGCGAGAAATATGATCTCCCAGTTTTTGGATGCTTTTTGCGTATTCCGGGCCAAATTTGCCACCCATTCCGGCGGAAAGCTGCCACCTGTTCCGGGCGTAAATTGCCAGGCATTCCGGTCTAAACCTGCCAGTTTCGGCATGTCGGCCGGAATAGGGTATTTTTGACTGAAACCGCGGAAAGTAAACTTCCCCATTTATGGGCTATTTGCTCCCTAATTTCCCGGAAAATTGTAGCTATGAATAATCGATGTCTTTATCCTAAACAGAAATATATCATCATCTGAAGACATTTCATAGCTACAAATGCAGCTATGTTCTTTTCTCATAACAATGCGTAATTTATATTTGGATATGAAGTTACCAATTTCCTAGCTACAATACGCCGGGAAATCAGGTTGCTCAGTTGCGGAGACTCGAACATAGCCGATTCTCATACAATATTCTTATGCGATTTCTGGTTGTTGATAAATAGACGAGTTTTAAGGCATTTTTAGGATAGAATTCGGCCTCTGTTGCCCTGCGAGGGTTTCTTCTTTAAAACCGTCGTTTGATGGAAGGCCTTAAAATTGACTTTTCGCGGTTTTAGTCAAAAATACCCTAACTGTGAATAGTGTCGCCGATCCGATTCCCGCCGGCGGTACCGCCGCCGTCGAGGAGCTCGCGCAGCGGATCCTCGCGCTGCCCGGCCTGGAAAAGCTCCCCCAGGAGCAGCTGGAGGCCCTCGGGCGCGTTGCGTACGGGCGCAGCGCCTCGTGTGGGACCTGGGCGGCAAGATCGACCGCGCGGGGATCGACTACGAGGCCGAGCGCGAGGTCTTCCTTGCATGAAGGATTGAGGCGTATAATTGAGGATCGCATAGAGTGTCAAATGATCAATTTTTCAACAGATTGGAGGGAAAAATGAGTAGCCCTGCGTATGAAAAGATGACAATTGAGGAACTGCTTAATTTAGTGGAAACCCTCGCGAAAGAAAGCAATGATGGACACTTAACAATGATGCGATTTACATCCGGGTGGAAAATATTTTTAGGAACTCCCGATTTAGATTCAGGGGATGGTCGAGAGCAGATCGGCAAACAAGTAAGCTACAAAGAAATAAGAGATGGAATGATTTCACTTTTAAAGAATCCTCAAAACAGTATATATTGAACGCAGTTTTACCAAGCAACGGGGATTCTCGTGCCCTTTTTTAACGCCGTAGGATCAAGAAACAGCGAACACCGCTCTTGGTCTTTTTTCTTTTATTCTTTCCCTCTGGGGCCCATCCATAACGTGTTTTATTTTCCGTTTTCTGTGACGACCCCTCTATGCATCATTTAAGAGCAACCCTTCTTGCCGCCACGCGCGCGGCCGGCTACCATGAATACAAAATCGGCCTCCGGAGGGGGAAATGATCCTAAAACGGTTGCTCATCCTTGCTGCCTTGCTTTCATTTGTCGCCCTGCTTCTGCCTGCTGATGGCCGCGCGGCCCTAGTGATCGGGAATTCCGCCTACACTGGCAACCCTCTAGCAAATCCCGTCAACGATGCCACCAATATCGCGGCGGTCCTTAAGGATGCAGGTTTCGACGTCATCTTGCGCACCGACCAGGACCTCGTCGGAATGGATGATGCCCTCGCGAGCTTCCAAACGATGCTCAAGGGGAAGGATACAGCCCTCTTCTACTATGCCGGCCACGGGGTGCAGGTCGACGGGGAGAACTATCTCATTCCTGTGAAGGAAGACATCCAGAGCTCATCCCAGGCCAAATCGCGCTCGGTCTCTCTCAATGATCTCTTCGACCGGGTGAAAACAGCCGGTGTAAAGACAGCACTCGTCTTTCTCGATGCTTGCCGGGACAACCCCTTCCCCGGATCGAGTCGAGGAGGAGCTCGTGGTCTCGCGGTCGTTGCTGCTCCTTCCGAGGTGGAGACCTGCATCGCCTACGCGACCCAGCCTGGGAACACCGCCCTGGACGGTACGGGTCGGAATGGCGTCTTTACCGCGGCTATGCTCAAGTATCTGAGTATTCCAGGGACGAGTCTTTCCGACCTTATGACCAATGTCATCGCTGACGTGAAGGAGACGACAGAGAACAAGCAGCAGCCGAGATTCGACAATGGCCTCTCGAAGCCATTCTATTTCATTGATCCAGCGGTCGCCGCAGCACGGGCTCAGTTCGCCCTCGATAAAAGCAAGGCTGAGCTCGCCGGTCTCGACGCTAAGCTCGCCGACCTCAAAAATCAGATAGCTGCGGCGAGCGACGCCCAACCCAAGCAGAAGCTTCAGGTAGAGCAGCAGCGCCAGCAGGCAATCCAGCAGGCCAAAGCCCTCGAGGTCGACAACTTGGCGAAGGAGGCTACAAGGCAGAAGGCCACCGCCGATACGGCAGTCCAGCTCGCTTCCGAGCGGGCTACCGCACAGGCTGCCAACGGCAAGGCCCAGAACGACCTCTCAACCCTGGCCTCTGCCCGTCGCTCTGAACTGGATAAGCTGGCTCAGGCCGCCGCGAGCGATAACCCCGATATTATTATTGACACAGTGGAGCGTCTCGAGACCGTCTTGAAAGAAGTTGACGGCCAATACAATGCTGCACTCCAAAAAAATCTCGATGCGAGCAACGGAAACTGGGATAAACAGCTGGCCACAATTTCGGGAGAACAGCCGGACATCACGGAGACAGACGCGGAGTTCGCTGCCCGCGTTGCAAAGGAGAAGTCAGACCTGCAGGCAAAGCGCCAGGTTGAGCTCGCTGCTCTCCGCCAGAATATCGAGGCCCAACGACTATCACAGACTGCTACAATGCGCAAGCAATTCGACGATACCCTGAACACGCTTAAAACAAAAGTGTGGACAGTCACTGGAAGCGGGGTGACACTGGCAATTGGGACCTTCGACCGCAACGCCCGTACCTGGCCCTTTACCGTCGCCTCAGCGGATCCGAGTCTTCCGATGATTCCTGTAAACTTCGTCGCCAACCTCAGCATAACACCAGATCCCAAAGCTGCTATTGTCGCGCTTGATACAGCGATCAAGGCCAACGCGCTTGCAGCCGAGATCGACTGGGGCATTACGAGAGATATAGCTAATAAACGTTACGCGATCGATATCAGGGCAGTAAGGGTGCGGAATCTGACAAGCAATGAGATAGTAGCGCAGGCGAGTCCCAATCAACGAGCGGCTTATTTCATGGCGGGGAAGCGTTCATCGCCTACGGTAGCGTCTGGGGTACTGAGCGTCTTGGGGAAC
>CAYNFM010000111.1:0-10334 GCA_964396415.1 uncultured Treponemataceae bacterium
ATCCGCATCAGGCCGTTGGCGAAATTCTGCACCTGGGTCACGTCGTTCGTCAGGCGCGTGACGAGGGAGGCCTTTTCGAAGCGGTCCAGCTCCGTGAAGTCGAGGCCGTGGATGCGCCGATACAGGTCGCCGCGGAGGGCGGCGCCGAAGCGCTGCGAGACCCTGCTCGAGATGACGTTGCGCATCGTGGCCCCGAAGGCCCCGAGCGCCGTCACCGCCAGCATGCCGAGCCCGAGGGAGAGCACGACGGAGATATCCCGCGCGACCACCCCTCGGTCTATGACCCGCGACATGATCGTGGGCTGCATGAGGTCGCATGCGGCCTCGAGGGAGAGGAAGGCTAAGGCCGCCGCGAAGGAGCGGGCGTTGGCTTCGATATAGGGAATCAGGAAACGACCGGGACGCTCTTGCATGACGCGGGGCAGTTTACCGGCCTACTCCGGCTTGGACAAGGCCGTTCGCGACCCTCTCATTCCCATTTGAATAGGGTCGCGGCGGCGGCGAGGAAGACGAGGGTCATCGCGGCGAGCACCCCGATGTCGCCCGCTACCTTCGCCAATCCCGCGCCGTCGAGCATGATCGCGCGCGAGGCCTCGATGTAGTAGGTGATCGGGAAGGCGCGAGAGGCGACCTGCATCGCCCGCGGCGTGCCCTCGAGGGAGAAGAAGACGCCCGAGAGGATCATCATCGGCCAAGTGATGAGATTCATGATCCCGCCCGCGACTTCCTCGCTCCTGATCCTCGACGAGAAGACCAGACCGATCGATATCATGCAGAGTATCCCGAGCACGTTGATAAGGGCCAGGAGGGCCCAGGATCCCGCCATCCGGAAATGCAGGACGAGGTCGGTGCCCGCGAAGATGACCGCCGAGAGGAAGGCTACGATGAAGAAGCGGGAGAGGACCTGCGCGCTCACGAACTCGAAGGCGCTCAGGGGCGTCGCCTTGAATCGCTTGAGCACGCCGTTGCGGCGGTAGCGCACGATGACGAAGCCGACGCCGGACAGGCTGCCGAAGAGGATATTGACGCCGATGATGCCGGGGACGAACCAGTCGACGTAGCGGATCGGGGTGCCCGAGACCGTCTTCTTGGCGAAGACGCCCGCCTGCGCTCCGCCTGAGCCCGCGGAGCCGGCCGTCCCCAGCATTCTTTCGAGGATATAGCCGTTTGAAGAGGCTTCGTTGATGTAATAGTCGCCTTTCGTGAAATCGATCACCATGTCGATCTGGTCGTGCGCCAGCCTGTCGAGGGGGGTCGCCAACTCGGTATAAGGTACGAACTGGAGGTGCTTATAATGGAGGAAGGCGACGTCGGACGCGCTTCCGGCCGCGGGCATGCCGCCGACCACGCCTATCTTGAAGGTCGTGCCCCCTCCGGCCGGAAAGGCGTAGGCGAAGCCGAAGATGAGGACGATCGGGAAGACCAGGTTGAAGATGAAAGTCGACCTGTCCCGGAAGAACTCGAGATTGCGCGCGACGAAGACCGCCCAGAATTTCTTCATTTCAGTCCAACCCCGATCCGGTGAGCTTGAGGAAGAGATCGTCGAGATTGCGCCTCTCGACCGACAGCCCAGCGAGATTCACGCCGGCCGCCACGAGCTCGCGAAGGCTCGCGTCCGTGTCCGCGCACTTGAAGGCCATGAAGCCGTCCTCGATGGCGGCGGGGCATCCGAAGGCCGCGCCGGAGGGTACGGCCGCCTCGGGAACTCGGATGACGGCCTCTCCGAAGTGCTTGAGCAGGAGCTCGCGGGGCTTCCCCGCCTCGATGATACGGCCGTGGTCCATCACGATGATGTCCTCGCAGAGATACTCGGCCTCGTCCATGTAGTGCGTCGTGAGGATGACCGTCTTGCCCCGTGCCTTGATGCCCTCGACGAGGCGCCAGAAATTGCGCCGCGCGTGGGGATCGAGGCCCGTGGTCGGCTCGTCGAGGAAGAGGAGATCGGGATCGTTCACGAGGGCTATGCCGAGCAGCATGCGCTGGCGCTGGCCGCCCGAAAGCTTGCGGTTGTCGCGGTCGATGAACTCCTCGAGGGAGCAGGCCTCGACGATCTCGGCTATGGGTCTCGGCTTCGGGTAGAGCTTCGAGAAGAGCTCGAGGGTCTCCCGGACGGTGAGGAATTCCTGGAGCGAGGTATCCTGGAATTGTATGCCGATGTTTTCCTTGAAGGAATGGGCGACGACCTCGCCCCGGTAGAGGATCGTCCCCGAGTCGGGCTCGTGTATCGTCTCGATGACCTCGATGGCCGTGGTCTTGCCCGCGCCGTTGGGGCCGAGGATGCCGAAGCAGGAGCCTTCCCGGACGGCGAAGCTGATCCCGTCGACCGCCTTGACCTTGCCATAGGCCTTATGGAGGTCGCGCACCTCGAGGATGGGCGTCGCGCCCTTCGATTTGTCCATAGGGTGAGAAAGTACTGCCTGGACCTCCCCGAAGGCAAAAAAAGAAATGACCTCGGAGAGGGACATGGTGTATAGTTGCACCCCTCCGCAGGGGGTGGAGAACATGAACTCGAGCATCCTCGACGAGCCTGACTACCTCCAAAAGATACTGACCGCCCGCGTCTACGAGGTTGCCGGCGAGACGCCCCTCGAAAAGGCGCCCATCCTCTCCGCCCGCCTCAGCAACAGCCTGCTTCTCAAGCGCGAGGACGCGCAGAGCGTGTTTTCCTTCAAATTGCGCGGGGCCTACAACAAGATGGCCTACCTGTCCCGCGACGACTTGGGCCGGGGCGTGATCTGCGCCTCGGCCGGCAACCACGCGCAAGGCGTCGCCCTGGCCGCGAAGCGCCTCGGGGCCAAGGCGGTCATAGTGATGCCGGTAACCACGCCCAGCGTGAAGGTGCACGCGGTCAAGGCGCGCGGCGCCGAGGTGATCCTCTTCGGCGACAGCTTCGACGAGGCCTACGCCCGATCGCGCGAGCTCGAGGCGGAGCTGGGCCTCGCCTTCGTCCATCCCTTCGACGACCCCGACATCATCGCGGGACAGGGCACCATAGGCATGGAGATATTGCGGCAGCGGCAAGGCCCCATAGACGCGATCTTCGTGCCGATCGGCGGGGGCGGCCTCATCGCGGGCATCGCGGCCTACGTCAAGCGCGTACGGCCCGAGATAAAGGTGATCGGCGTGGAAAGCGTCGATTCGGACGCGATGTCGCGGTCCCTCGAGGCGGGCAGGCGCGTCAGGCTCGAGCGGGTGGGCCTTTTCGCCGATGGCGTCGCCGTCAAGGAGGTCGGCGCGGAGACCTTCCGCCTCTGCCGCGAGCTCGTCGACGAGATCATCCTCGTCGATACCGACGCGGTCTGCGCCGCCATAAAGGACGTGTTCGAGGACACCCGCTCCATACTCGAGCCCGCCGGCGCCCTCGCCATCGCCGGGGCCAAGGCCTACGTCGGGCGCGAGAAGGCCAAGGGCGAGACCCTGGTGGCGGTCGCGAGCGGAGCCAACATGAACTTCGACCGCCTGCGCTTCGTCGCCGAGCGCGCCGAGGTCGGAGAGCGCCGGGAAGCCATCCTCGCGGTCACGATCCCCGAAGAACGAGGTTCCTTCAGGCGCTTCTGCGGCCTGATAGGCAGCCGCAACGTGACGGAATTCAATTATCGAATAGCGGACCCGAAACTCGCGCGCATCTTCGTCGGCTTGTCGATACACGACCGCGCCGACATCGCGGCCCTGCTCAAGGGGCTGGGCCGGCACGGCTTCGAGGCCCTCGACCTGAGCGACGACGAGTTCGCCAAGTCCCACCTGCGCCACATGGTCGGCGGCTCCTCGGCCTTGGCCGAGGACGAGCTCCTGTATCGCTTCGAGTTTCCCGAGCGCCCCGGAGCCCTCATGAAGTTCCTGACCAGCATGCACCCGGGCTGGAACATCAGCCTATTCCATTATCGCAACCACGGCGCCGACGTCGGGAGCGTTTCCGTGGGAATGCAGGTGCCGTCCAGGGAGATGGGCGAGTTCCGCGACTTCCTCGACGGCCTCGGCTACCGCTACTGGGACGAATCGGCCAACCCGGCTTATCGATTGTTCCTGGCCCAAAGGCCATGATGTGACAAATCCGAGCGATTCCGTTAGAATCTACCGCATGGACAAGGCTGAGCAAGTCCTTTTCGACCCCGGACAGGTGATCTTCCGGGAAGGCGACCCGGCGGACTGCATGTACGTCCTCCTCACGGGAGAGGTCGAGCTCACCAAGCGCGGCGAGCATGGGAAGACCATGCTGCGGACGGTCAATCAGGTCAACGATTTCTTCGGCGAGATGGCCCTCATCGACGGGAAGCCCCGATCCGCGACGGCTACCGCGATCACCATGGCGGTGCTCGTATCCGTCGACGGCGCGACCTTCGAGAATCTCCTCCTGACCAACGGCAAGTTCGCGGTGAAGATCATCAAGGTCCTGTCCGAGCGGATCCGCTCGGCCAACCTGCAGATCCAGGAGCTGGCCGACACCGACCAGCGCGAGCGCATCCTCAGGGGGATCGCCGATTACTCGTTTAAATTCGGCGATTCGGCCGGCGGGGATTCGCGCTTCGTCTCGCTCGAGGAAATGAAGAGATGGATCAACGGGCATACCGGATGCGCGAAGGAGGTCATCGAGGCGGCCTTCTTCCGCCTCCATAAATCGAAAGTCCTCGTCCCGGTGGCGCACAACAAGAGCGAGAGCGGCTGGGTCGTCGTCTCGAGCGATTTCCTGCGGTCGCGGGACCGGCGGCGCTCGGGCTACGGATGACGGCGTCGGCCCTTTCATGATCGGGTAAAAGGTCTGGCCGGCCTCTCGCGAGCGCTCGAAGTCGCGCACTGATAATATATTATTAACCGTAGCGCAACAAACTTGGCTATCCATACAGCCATATACCAAATAGGTATCAGGCGGAACTTAATAAGTATTGGTATGCCTTCGGCTTGTTGGCTAATGTATTAAATGTGCATTCTCCGCGCCGAGACATCGCTCCTACCTCCCCTGTCGCGGCGTTTTTTGCCTCTTACCTGCATTCCTGGACTCTTCGGGGTCGGGCCGAGCGGTTCTATGATCTGCCGGCTCTGGGGCGGCCGTGGGATATGAAGCCTTTCCGCCGCCCGACCGATGTCGAGCTCTCGGCGACCGCAAGGAAGCAGGTCACGTGCCTGAGGTCCGTCGGGCCAAGGAGCTGGGCGTCATGTCGACCTTCCTAGTCGAGTTCTCGCAATTGCTCGCCGTTTCTTTCGTGGCCGGCGCGGTAGGCTCCCTCCTCGGCCTCGGAGGCGGGATCATCATCGTTCCGATCATGACGCTCTTCCTCCATATCGACTTCCGAGCCGCCGCCGGCGCCTCGCTGATAGCCGTCATCGCGACCTCGAGCGGCTCGGCCGCCGCATACGTCCGTGATCGCCTTGCCAATATCAGGGTGGGAATGCTCCTTGAGATCCTGACGGCCCTCGGCGCGATCACGGGAGCCTTACTGTCCGGCCTTTTCGCGGCGCCTTTGCTTTTCGTCGTCTTCGCCCTGATCTTGATGTATTCGCTCGTGCCGACGGCGCAAAAAATATTTTTCGAGCTTAGAGGCAAGACGCCGTCGCATGAGGCGACGCAATCGGCGGCGTCGAGCCGGATCGCGCTCGCCCTGAAGCTCGAGGGCTCGTATTTCGACCCGGCGCAAGGCCGCCTGATCGAGTATCGTCTGCGCCGCGTCCCCCTGGGCGCGGGCATCATGTATATCGCCGGCTTGGCTTCGGGCATGCTCGGCATCGGCTCGGGCGCCTTCAAGGTGCTGGCCATGGACGGCGTGATGGGAATGCCGATAAAAAGCTCGACGGCAACGAGCAATTTCATGATCGGCGTCACGGCCGCCGCCAGCGCGGGGATCTACTTCAGCCGCGGCGACATCGACCCCTTCGTCGCGGCGCCCGTCGCCCTCGGCGTGCTGGCCGGCTCCCTCTTCGGCGCGCGCATACTGCCCAGGATAGCCGGTCTCGGCATCCGCATCGCCTTCATCGTCGTCATCTCCGTCATATCGGTTCAAATGCTCCTCCATGGCCTGGGAGTCGGCGGATGAGAGAGGAAAAAATGAAGTCGGGGCAAACTCGCGACTCGGAGCCCTCGCAGCCGGTGGAAAAGGCGGTGAGCCTCGTCTTGAGGTCCGGAGTCGTACTGAGCGCGGCGATCGTCTGCCTGGGGCTCGCTCTTTTCCTGGCGAAAGGGAGCATCTCGAGCAATACCAGAATAGACGCTACCATGCCCTTTCCTCGGAGTCTGGCGACCCTGCTCTCGGGGCTCGTCGTCCTCGATCCGGCCTCCGTCATCTCTCTCGGCCTGGTGACCTTGATCGCGACGCCCTTCGCCCGCGTCGCCGTCTCCATCGTCGCCTTCGCCCTTGGAAAGGACTGGCGCTACGTCGCCATCACGGCCCTCGTCCTAGGCGTGCTCATCGCGGGTCTCGCGATCGGGAAGAGCCTGGGCTAGCGACGAGCTCTCGCCAGTCATAGGGCAAGTCGGCAGGGCTCCTAATGATCCAGCCGCGCTGCGCGGCATACCTTCGGCGACAGGGGCGCTCGGGCAAACAGGGAATTCGCTTATTCATCCCCGAACGACCCCGATAGCCCGAACTCGTCTTGACGGAAGGCCCAGCCCTAGTAAAATAGACAGCGCTGGCGAGGCGACTCGATGGCTGGCACGAAGCGCGAATCGTCGAGGGAATCTCGGATAATCGATACTTTAGGAGACGTCATGAACCACGAAGCCGCCCCAGCCAAGAGGGGATTCCTCGAGAGGCATTTCCTGGCAGGCTACAAGAGGGCGGATTTCTTCGTTCAAGCCAAGGCGACCTACACGGTCTATCTGGCTATCGTCCTTCTCGCGGCGGACCTCGCGCCCTTCGCATTGATGCTCGTTAAAGGCTTCTCGATCGGCGAAGCCTCGTTCCGCCTCGTCGCCCTCGCAGCCATCCTGACGGCGGTCGCCCTGCTCCGGGCGGGAAAGTATCGCGCTTCCTCCGGCTTCCTCGTCAGTGTCACCATCGTGGTGCTCTGGGTCTTCATGTACATGAGGCCCTTCCAGCACTACTACGAGCTCTATGCCCTCGCCTTCCTCCTCGAGGCCGCCGTCCTCATGGCCTGCCTCATCGGACACAGGCGGGCCCTGCCAGCCGTCGCGGCAGCGCTATCCTACGCCGCGATCCTCGCCCTGTACTTCGCCAGGACTCGGGCGATGTCCCCGGCGGAAGATCACCCCAAGGAATTGGAGTCCCTGTTCTTTATCGCCATCTTTCTCGGCCTCTCGGGATTCGTCGGCAATTCGCTTATGAGGCTCGTCGACAAGTTCACCTCGATCGCGCGATCCGAGATGGAAATGAACAGGAACCGGATCGAGGCCCTTGGCAGCGTCGTGGCCTCGGTCCGCGAAGGCATGGCGGTGGGCGATCGTCTCCTCGGTTTCGTCAGGGACAACGATGCGCGCGTGCGGTCCTCTCGCGGGAGCCTTTCGGCGCTCCGGGAGGGTTTCGGGCGCTTCTCCGAGCGCATGGGCGTGGCGAGCGAGGGCAATGCCGAGATCGCCGGCTTCGTGGGACGAGTGCGAGACCAGACGCTCCGCCATTCCGAGGCCATCCACGAGACGAGCGCCTCGATCGAGCAGATCAATGCGACCATCGACGCGCTGAGCTCCGGTACCAAGGACAAGCGCTCTCGCCTCGAGGAGCTCCAGGCGCTGACGGAACGCGGCGCCTCCGACATGGACCAGGCCCTCGACGCCATCCTGAAGATCGCGAGCTCGTCCCGGACGATCACCGAAGTCGGGAAAATCATCCAGAAAATCTCCAGCCAGACCAACCTCCTCGCGATGAACGCGAGCATCGAGGCGGCTCACGCGGGAGACTACGGCCGCGGCTTCGCCGTCGTGGCCGACGAGATTCGTGCCCTCGCCGCCCAGACAAGCGCCAACGCGAAGGAGATCACGAGCACGCTCAAGGAAATATCGCTCGAGATCGACCACGCTAGAGGCGTGAACCAAACGGCAAGCTCCGGGTTCCGCGCCACTAGCTCCGAAGTAGCCTCCGTGTCCGACGCCATGGATGGCCTCTTCAACGCCTTCGGGGAAATCGGGGGCGGCATCGTCGAGATTACCGCCGCGGTCACGGGAGTGCGCGACGCCTCGCTCGAGATCGAAGCCGCGATCAAGTCCATCTCGGCGCGGTCGACCGCCGGCGCTTCGGAGCTCTCCGCTCTCGGCGCTTCGCTCGACGGCTACGCGAAGGATATCGACGCCGTCCTCGCCTCCTTCGATCATATGAAGGCGGGCATGGAGGAGCTCGAGGCCATCGGCAAGGAGAATCTCGAGCGGATCGCAGCCGTGGAGAGCGCCGTGGCAAGGATGGATCGGGCTTCGGCGATGGGAATTCCTTTAGATGATCGGCTTTCGCCCGAAATGGCTGGTAAATTCGGCCCGGAATACTCGCGAATGTAATTCGAGTATTCGCTCAAACGATTCTCATATCAAGAAAGATTGATTTTTCATCAAGACACCTTTATTCTTCTCAATATATCTTTACTAAAAGGTCCCGTTTCCCGCTTATTTTCCGGGCATGCTTTTTGCATGCTACTTATAAATCCCTTATAGCTAGGGGATCGATGGAGTACTCATGCCCGCAGCCTCAGCGCCCATTCTTCTCGTCGACGACGACCTCGCGATCCTCCGCAGCACCGCGCAGGTCCTGGAAGAAGGCTTTCCATTCCGGTGCGTTCCCGTCTCGACGGGGAAGGAAGCCTTGGACTTCATCGCCAGACAGCCAGTCGGCCTGGTCCTTTTGGATCTGGGGCTCCCCGACCTTCCCGGCGAGGAGATCCTATCCCGGCTGCGGAGGGATTATCCTGAAGTCCCGGTCGTCGTCGTCACGGCCCTGGCCGACATCGATTCGGCCGTGCGGTGCATGGGCGGCGGGGCCTACGACTACGTGGTCAAGGGCAGCGACCCGGGCCGACTCCTCAACAGCGTCAAGCGGGCCCTCGAATCGCGAGAAAAAGACTTGAAGATCGCCAGCCTGCGCGAGAGCCTGCAGGCACCCGACTTGAGGCATCCCGAGAGCTTTTCCGATCTAGTTACCGCAAGCGGTCGGATGCGGGCCCTGTTCCGGTTCATCGAGGCAGTGGCGGGCTCGGACGAGCCCATCCTCCTCCAGGGAGAGACGGGAACCGGGAAGGAGCTGTTCGCCCGCGCCATACACAAGGCCAGCGGGGCCCGCGGCCCCTTCGTGGCGACCAACCTCGGGGGACTGGAAGACCTCCTGGTCTCGGACACCCTCTTCGGTCACGTCAAGGGAGCCTATACGGGAGCCGACGAGGCCAGGAAGGGACTGATCTTCCAAGCGGCGGGAGGGACGCTCTTCCTGGATGAAATCGGGGACTTGAGCTCCCAATCCCAGGTCAAGCTCCTCCGCTTCCTCGAGAATCGCGAGTATTTCCCTTTGGGCACCGATCTGCCGCGCCGTAGCGAGGCGAGGATCGTGGCGGCCACGAACCAGAATCTGGAGTCCCGAGCCGAGGAAGGCCGCTTCCGTCACGACCTCCTATACCGGCTTTCCACGTTCAGGATCGACATCCCTCCGCTCCGGGAGCGCAAGGAAGACATCCCGCCTCTGTGCGGGCATTTTCTCGCGTCGATGGCGGCGGCCCCCGAGCCTCCCAGGCTGACCACGGAAGCCCTCGCGGTGCTGTGCCTCTATTCCTTTCCCGGGAATGTTCGAGAATTGAGGAGCATCCTCCTCAAGGCCAAGGCCTTGAGCGGCGAAGGGGCGATCGACCGCAGGGTCATCGAGGAGCTCCTCGCCGACTCCCCGAAAGCCGGTCATGCTTCCTCGGCTCTCCCGGCAACGCCTCAGGAAACGGTTCCGGCGGCGATTCCGCCCAATCCGGAATTGCCCACCATACAGAAGGCCATCGAGAATCTGGTCGAAGAGGCCCTAAGGCGCAGCGACGGGCATCGGAGCAAGGCGGCCAAATTGCTGGGGATCACTCCCCAAGCCTTGAGCCAGCGCTTGAAGCACAGGGGAACGGGGCCCTGACCTCAATGTCTAGCTCGTGCCGGAACGCGCCGGAGGCTCGCCTCTCGATATTCCCATCCTGGATATTTCGTTAAAACCAGGCGAGCTCGACGCGGCCCTTAAGGACGCGCGTTCCTCGTCCGAACCTCTCGCGAGGACCAAGAGAAGACGGTAAAATGCCGGCGCGTAAACACTAGGAAGGTCCGGACGCCAGTCCTCGACCTTACGGTCTCAACCTGTCGCGTCCGACCTTTCAGCCTGTCGCGGGGAATTAATCAGCTTGTCCAGTCAGGCTTTTCAGCCTGTCCGGCTCGGCATTTCAAGCTGTCC
>CAYNFM010000112.1:0-10121 GCA_964396415.1 uncultured Treponemataceae bacterium
CCCTTTTCCTTCAAAAGGCAGTGTGACACAAACTGTGATATTTTTCGTCTAGGCCGCGTCGTCGAAGAATGGATCGAGCATGTGCCGCATCGGCGTCAAAACGAAACGAAAAGCTCGCCGATAGATTACCTTCATTTATCTTCGCGCGTATTTCCGGCTCTAATATTCCACTGCCGCTGCGGATATATCTTGCGGGTGGCCTCGGACAGCGATGAGGGAATAACGGCGACGAGCCGCTCGAGGAATGCCGAGCGGCGGTCAATCCGCCATTTCGTCCGAAACCCTGCGGAATTCGAGCTCGCGATTCAGGAAAGCGTCGACGATACGGGGGTCGAAGTGCCTGCCGCGCTCGTCCTTGATTCGGATGAAGGACTCATACCCCGCCTTGATGGAATACGCCCATGTATCCGAGCGATCGCTCCATGTCACTCTTTCGTCCTTTTTGATCATGCGTCCGGTTCGCATGATAGTCTGCTCATCCGCGTACGCCTGCTCGGCATGTTCCTTCGAGAAAAGGTCGAAGTCGGTTTTCCCTATCATCCGCGACGGATCGTCATAGCCGCATAGCTCGCAGCGAGATTTACTGACCCTAATGAATCTGCAATCCCTGTCCTTGAAGTAAATATGATCGGGAGTCGTGTCCATAAGGGTTTGCAACAGGTCCTGCGCCTGGGGAACGGACTTCGCTTCGAACAGACTGAACGCCACCTCGACGCATGGAAAAGACAAGCAAGAAACCGTTTAGCCGATACCTTTTTACGAGATAGGGACTCGCGACTTATCGTTCGCTCGAATCCGAGCGCCGCCATTTTTGAATAATATTAATCAAATCATATATAATAAATCCGATCCAAGCGTTATCTTATTCTATCAGTAGTATTCTTGCCCGCGATATCCGTTTTTTCAGGAGGCTCCTATGCGAACGGCAGTCGTCAGAGCTCTGATTTCCTTTTTGTTCGCCTGCGTCGTGGCCGGCATCGCCTGGTCGCAATCCACGGACTCGATCCTCGCGAAACCCCAGCCGGACGGAAGCAGCGTATTGACCGACGGGCAGGGCATGACCCTCTACTATTTCACTAAGGACGCGAACGGCAAAAGCGCCAGCTCCGGCCAGGTCGAAAAGGCTTGGCCCGCATTCTATGCCGCCTCGATCACCGTCTCTCCGCCCCTGAAGGCCGAAGACTTCGGCACGATCACGAGGGACGACGGGTCCAATCAGACGACCTATCACGGTTGGCCGATGTACTACTGGTTCAAGGACAAGGCGCCGGGCGACATGGGCGGCGAGGGAATCGGAAAGGTTTGGTACGTTCTCAAGGCGCCCGCCTACACGGTCATGATCGGCACGAGCCCGACCCTAGGCAACTACCTGGTCGACGGAGACGGCAACTCCCTTTACTACTTCACCAAGGACAGCTCCGGCGCGAGCGCCTGCAACGGCGACTGCATCAAGAATTGGCCGGCCTTCACCGCCTCGAGTTTCGTCCTGCCCTCGGCGCTGAATCCCGCCGACTTCGGGACGATTCAGCGTTCCGACGGAGCGAGTCAAGTCACCTACAAGGGCTATCCTCTCTACTACTGGAAAAAGGACGGCATGCGCGGCGATGTCACCGGGCAGGGAGTCGGAAAGGTTTGGTACATAGTGGACCCCGAGAAGTTCATGTCCGGGGAAAGCTCGTAAAGGCCTGATCCCCCGCCCCCGCGTACGAATAAGAACAATCCGCGAACGTGAACCGCCGATGTCGCGCGAACGGGGGGTTCGGCGGATAGGCTCGATACTATTTTTATAATCCTCATCTGTACATAATAATAGCGGTATGTTAAATTCAATAAAATATGGGTTATTCGACTCATAATGACGAAGCAAGGAGATTTGGAATGCCTGAAGCGAAGAAAGAGCCGAAAGCAAATGTATCAAAGGTAAAGATTGCAAAAGGCAGATCGGTTTCGACGGTCAGGAAAGGCTTTGCGGATAAACCGAAGGCAAGCCCGGTCAAGGCACCCAAGGCGATAAAGCCCGAAGTCAAAGCCGTAGCGAAAGCCGTTGTCAGGAAAGCGAGGAGTCCCAAAAAAGCCAAGGGCAGTTTCGCCGATCTCATAAAAAAGCAGGCGGAGCTCGAAGAAGTCAAGAAGGAAGCGAAGGCGGAACTCAAGAAACAGTACGATAGCCTGCTTAAGGAAGCCGAATCCATCAAGGGCCAGTACAAAGGGCTCTTCGATGAATCCATAGAGTCCGCTCCCAAGCCGAGGGGAGGGCGGGCGAGGAAGGTCGGCGGGAGGGTCCCCGGCGTGGTACCCTTCACTCTCGAGGAAGTGAAATCCTTCGTCGGGCAGAAAGAGGCCGGAATGGACAAGATCAAGATCCAGCACAGGAGGCCGAAGTCCGTAGCCAGGATGGAGGACGCCTATCGGCGCTCCGAAGACGCCGAAGAGATATTGAGGATCCTGAACAAGTAAGTTCGAGTCCGGCCGTATTGCCTCGCCTTCGCTCGAGGCGAATCCTCATCGGGTTCCAGTCGCGCGGTCGGCCGCCCGTTCCAAAGCCTCGATCTCCCCTGCATCGAGCTTCCAGTCGAGGGCGCCGACGTTCTCCGCGAGATGCGCGATAGTCCGCGCGCCTGGGATCGGAATCGTTCCCTTGGTCATGGTCCAGTTGAGGGCGACCTGGGCGGCGGTCTTGCCGCCTCGCGATTCTCCGATCGAGAGGAGGAGGCTTCGAAGGTCCTGGAGCCCCTTCGCGTCGGTCTTGGGGGCCATCAGCTTCCTGAGCCCGGGTATGGTCGGCGATGAGGCCGGCAAGATCCCGGAACCGAGAGGCCGGTAGGCGATCACGGCCACGCCGAGCTCTCGACACGCCGATATCGTCCCATTCAGCTCCGAGCGCCGATTGAGGAGGCTGTACTCGACCTCGTCGCAGGCAAGGGCTATGCCTCTCTTCGCCAGCACTTCGTGCGCCTTCCTGACCTGGGTCGAGTCGCAGTTCGATACTCCGACGGAGCGAGCGAGTCTCGCTTCCACCGCGTCGCCCAAAGCCGTCACCCAGGTTTCCAGAGGGATCGGCGGGAGAGGGAAGTGAAGCAGGTAAAGGTCGAGTCTTGCCAAGCCGAGTCTACCGAGGCTTCCCTTCAGCGCCGATTCGAGCGACGAGCGCGAAAGCCGCCAAGGCCAGGGGAAGAATTTCGAAAGGATGACCGGCTGGGCGGCGGTCGCGATCCCGGCGCGCCGTTCGGCTAGCGCCGAGCCGATGCTTCGCTCGGATCCGCCTCCTTGATAGATTTCGGCGCTGTCGATGAGCCTGATCCCTGCGGCCATCGCCGCATCGAATAGCTCTAGGACGCCGGATAATGGTTTCCCGCCTCGACCCCATACGTTGGTTCCAATGCCCATCCGCCCCAAATCGAGCGCGGGGCTTCCTTCAGTCGTTCCGGTCTTCATGGCGCGTCCTCGCTTTCCGCACTAGTAAGATATTGATTTTCGGAGGCTTTTTTTGCCTTTCGGCGCTATTATTCCTCCCTCATCCCTCCGATCGGGGCTCGCGCGTCGGGATATGGGACGGCCCCCATCCGCGGCGCGGGCAGGGTCCTCGCCTTTTCGGCCATCGCGCCGATGCGGCCTATTTAGCCGATTATTAACACTACGGCCCGGAGCCCATCGATAGACTCCATTCCCATAGGGCATATCGCTCGCCGGGGGGGCCGATGATCCTGACCAAACCATGGAATTGGGACAAGGTAGACGAGGCCTATTGGCTGGAGCCGGCTCCGGACGTTCGGCTCCTGCTCGAGCGCTGGAAGGATGCGGGCTTCTCGCGCATCCTCGATTTGGGCTGCGGCCTCGGAAGGCACGCTCTTCTATTCGCGCGCTCGGGCTTTTCGGTCACCGGCTACGACCTTTCGGAAATAGGCCTGGCGAAGCTCCGCGAGAAGGCCCGCGCCGAGCGGCTCCCCGTGCTCACCGCGATGGGCGACCTGCGGGAGCTTCCCTTTCGCGACGGGGCCTTCGATTGCGTCCTTGCCTACCGCTCGATCTATCACTGCGACTACCGCGGCCTCGTCGATTCCGTCGGCGAGACGCGACGCGTCCTCGCTCCGGACGGCGAGCTCTTCGCCAACTTCCTCTCGAAGGAATCGTCGTACTATCGGAGCGGGGCGGGAGCCACCTCGGACCCCAGGGTGAGGATGAAGGTCGAGGAAGGCGGAGCCGTCCTGCCTCACTGCTATCTCGACGAGGAGGAGCTGGCTTCCCTGCTCGAGGATTACGATGTCGCGCGGATCGACTCCGATCGGGAGCCCGAGCGGCCGGGCGCCAGCATGTACCATACGGTCCTGGCGGCCCCTTCCGCCTAGGTCACGCGGGGGATTCCTCGAAGAGGATATCTTCCGCGTCGGAGCCGTAGATCTCCGCCACGATCTTCTTCTTGAGCTTCTTCGAGTCGCCGTCGTACACGATCGCGCCCTCGCGGATGCCGATGATCCTGTCCGAGTATTTTATGGCCACGTCCACCTGGTGCAGGTTCATCAGTATGGTGATCTTCATGTCCCGCGATATGCGATACAGGTGATCCATTATCGTCTTGGAGGATTTGGGGTCCAGGGAGGCGATAGGCTCGTCGCAGAGGATGAGCCTCGGGTCCTGCACCAGGGCCCGGGCTATTCCCACTCGCTGCTTTTGGCCGCCCGACAGCTGGTCGCATCGCTTGCGCGCCTGGTCCTCGAGGCCCAGGCGCTCCAGGACGTCCATGGCGTGCCTCTTCTCCTCGCGGTCGTAGATCCCGAGCGAGCCCTGCAGGGTGGACTTGTAGCCGAGGCGGCCGTGGAGGACGTTCTCGATGACTGTCTGCCGGGGCACGAGGTTGAAGTGCTGGAATATCATGCCTATGCGCCTCCTCGCGCGGCGAAGGTCGCGCCTGCGCAGCGAGCGCATGTCGATCCCGTCGAACTCGATCATTCCCGAGCTCGGCTCTATCATGCGGTTCACGCAGCGAAGCAGGGTGGACTTGCCCGCTCCGGAGCGCCCTATGACGGTGACGAATTCCCCGGCCTTGACCTTCAGCGAGACGTCGGCCAGGGCCCGCACGTCCTTATAGTACTTCGTGAGGTTATTGATCGCCAGGATCGCCATCGGTCAGCCTCCTTGGGGACGAGCGCGCCGCTTCAGGCTTTCGAGGGCGCCGAAGGGGGCCCGTATGTCGCCCATCGCGTTGACCGAGCCCAGGCCGCCGTGGTCGTCGCTCCCGCCGGTCAGGGCGACGCCGGGCCAGGCGCGCGCCCTCGCGAGCACCTTCTCGTGATCCGCGAGGGAATGGCTCTCGTGGTAGAGCTCGATGCCGTCGAGGCCGGCCGCGAGGAGCTCGTCGAGGAGGTCCCAGGAATCGAGCTGGCCGGGATGCGCGAGCACGGCGATTCCCCCGTCCTCGTGTATGGCGGTCAGGGCGTCGAAGGCGTCCGCGTAGCGGATGTCCCCGGCGCATATCCCGCCGGGGCCGAAGATCCTGCGGTACACGTCTCCGTAGATGCCGTCGGCGACGCCCTTCCCGACGAGGACGGCCATGGCGTGCTGCTTGTAGAGCGTCCGGGCGCCCTTGGCCGCCGCCTCTACCTCCCCGATCGCTATCGGATAGCCCGCGGCGGACAGGATCGCCACCTGCTCGCGCGTCCTCGTGTCGCGCGCCTCGAGCAGGGGACGGCAGAGAGCCTCGACGCGGGCCGCGGGCGAGGAGTACCCGTAGCCGAGCAGATGGGCCTTTCGCCTCCTCTTGAAGTCGTAGGCCGATATCTCGACTCCCGGAACGACGACGACGCCGAGAGCGCGCCCCAGCTCGACGGCCTCCTCCAGGCCTTCCGTCGTATCGTGGTCGACGATGCCGATATAATCGAGGCCCCGCGCCTGGGCCATGAGGACGGCTTCCTTAGGGGAATAGGACCCGTCCGAGCGCGTGGTATGGACGTGGAGATCGCCGATCATGGAGCCGCCCCGGCGAAGCTTCCGAGAGCCATGCTGTACACGCGGTCGCAGAGCCCCTCCATGAACTGGAGATCGTGGAATATCCCGAGCATGGTCGTGCCCTCGGCCTTGAGCTTCTCGATGAGCTCCTTCACCTTGCCCTTCGCGTGGTCGTCGAGGCTCGCGGTCGGCTCGTCGAGGAGGAGGAGCCTGGGATGCCTCACCATCGCGCGCGCGACGTTGAGCCTGAGCTTCTCGCCGCCCGAGAAGGTGCTGGCGTAGCTGTCCCAGAGCTCCCGGTCGAGCTCGAAGTGCCGGAGCATCTTCTCGGATTCCTCGCGGGCGAGATCGCGCGACATCCCCACCTCGAGGGCCGCCTGCTCCAGCGCCTCCATCGCGGTGGTCCGGGGCACGAGGTCGAGGAACTGGCTCACGTAGCCGATTTCCCTCTTCCGCAGGTAGATGATCTGCCGCTCGCTCGCGCGGAAGAGGTCGATCTCGCCGAAGCGCCTCGACTGGTAGACCGCCTTCCCTCGCTGGGGCAGGTAGCTACGGTAGATCAGCTTCAGGATCGTCGACTTGCCCGAGCCCGAGCGTCCGATGATCCCGATGAACTCGCCGGCGGCGACGTCTATGTCGATGCCTTCGCAGGCCCGTATGCGCTTGCCGAGCTGGTGGACGGTGAAGGTCTTGCCCAGGCCCTCGATGGAAAGCATCGCGTCCCTCATGCCGCGCCGGGACCGTCGTAGGTCCTTACGAAGTCCTCGGCGCTACCGCAGAAGTCCGCCAGGCGCTCCTTGAGAGTCTCGTAGGGCCAATCCCACCACGCGATCCTCGCCATCGCCGCCGCGATCTCCTCGGGGAAGCGGTCCTTGATCCTCCGGGCCGGCACGCCGACGACGACGGCGAAGGCCGGGACGTCCTTCGTGACCACGGCCCCCGAGCCGACGACCGCGCCGTCTCCGACCGTCACGCCCGGCATTATTATCGCGCCGTGGCCGATCCAGGTGTCGTGCCCGACGCGCGCTATCCTGGACGCCCGAGCCGCGAAGAAGGCCTCGTCGTCGACGTCGTCGAAGCCGTAGAGCCGGCGGCGGTAGGTGAAGTGGTGAAGGGTGGGACGGTCCATCGGATGCATCGTCGGGCCTATGCGCACGGCCGCGGCGACATTGACGAACTTCCCGAGGATCGCGTTCTGGAGGAAGCAGTAGGGCTGCGTATAGGAGAAATCGCCGAGCTCGACGTTCTCGTAATAGCCGCCCTCGCCCAGCTCGGTGTAGGCGCCGAGCCTGACGTTCTCGACGCGCGAGCCATCATGCACCAGGGGAGTCTCGGTCAATCGCCTTTCCATCACGCCCTCCTGTAGTCCGTCGTCATGATCATCCGGCCGTCGACGAAGACCGCCGTCACGGCGGGGAAGCCGCCGTCGATCCTGTCCACGATGATCATGTCCGCCTTCTTGCCCGGCTTGAGCGAGCCGATATCGTCCCCCATCCTGACCGCCTCCGCGGGATTCAGGGTCGCGAGCCTCGTCGCGCGGGGGAGCCCCACGCCCTCCTCCCGAGCGAGGCGGAAGACGGCGTGGAGGATGGAGGCGGGGTAGTAGTCGCTGCAGAGGATGTCGGCCGAGCCGTCCAGGAATGCCTCCATCGCCGATAGGTTGCCCGAATGCGAGCCGCCCAGGAGGATATTGGGCGCTCCTATCACGGTCCGCATGCCGAGCCTCCTCGCCTCCCTCGCCGCCTCGAGGGTGATCGGGAACTCGCTTATCGTCGCGCCGAAGCCCTTGACGAAGGCCAGCTTCTCCGCGGTGTCGTCGTCGTGCGAGGCCACCGCGATGCCGTTCGCGATGGCGAGGCCGGCGATGGCCCTGATCGTCGACTCCTCGAGCTTCGCGCGGCCCTGGAGGCGGACGATGGTCGCGTCGATCTCCTCGTCGGAAAGGTCGCGATATCCCCTGATGGTGCCGCGGTACATCTCGAGGTCGCGGTATTGTCCCTGCCCCGGCGTATGGTCCATGAAGGAGACCAGGTGCACTTTCCCGTCCCTGATGTATCCGCTGAGCTCCTCGACCCTGCGGAGGTTGTCGATCTCGAAGCGCGCGTGGAACCTGTGGCGGATGAGGTGCCGCGAGGAATGCGAGGCCTCGATGATGTCGATGAAGCGCTTGGTGTTCTCCGGATCCCGGATGGGGTTGGAGTCGAAGACCACGTGGTCGTAGAGGGCCAGGGAGTGGAACATGGTCGTGATGCCGTGTGTCGCCAGCTCGCGCTCGGCCTCGCGCAGGCTCAGGGCGAAGTCCATGATGCTCGTCGGGCGCGGCGCGGCCATCCGCTCGATGTAGTCGGCGTGGATGTCGACGAATCCCGGCATCACGAACCGGCCGCGCGCGTCCACGACGTCCTCGGGCCGGAGCCCGGCGCTTCCCCGCGGCACGATGTCGGCGATCGCGCCGTCCTCGATCAGGAGGTCCATGCCGCTGGCGATCTCGTCCTCGCCGACGATCTCTCCGTTGGTTATCGCGTACATTCCGCCGCCTTCCTCAGAGCATCGAATGGACGAGCTCTTGCGTGTAGGGTTCCTGGGGGTCCTCGAGGATCTGGTCCGTGAGTCCTTCCTCGACCACCTTCCCGTTGAGCATCACGATGGTCCGGTCCGCGAGCATCCTGACCACGCCCAGGTCGTGGGAGACGAGGAGCATGCCGATCCCCAGCTCGCGCTGGATCTGCTTGACGAGGTCGAGGACCTTGGCCTGCACTGAGAGGTCGAGGCCGGTCGTCACC
The DNA here is from genome assembly GCA_964396415.1 of uncultured Treponemataceae bacterium. GTDB lineage: Bacteria > Spirochaetota > Spirochaetia > Treponematales > Rectinemataceae > UBA1306. Next base: position 8,727 of record CAYNFM010000112.1, read on the forward strand.
TCGTCGAGGAGGAGGACCGGCGGATTGTTGGAGAGGGCCTTGGCGATCTGGACCCGCTGCTGCATCCCGCCCGAGAAGAACTCGGGCGCCTCCCTCATCCGGTAGGAGGGGATGTTGACGTGGGCGAGGAGGCCGACCGCCCTCTCCTCCATCGCCGCGACGTTGCGGCCTCCGGCCGCGATAAGCTTCTCGGCCACGTTGGATACGGCTGAAAAGCGCATCTTCAGGCCTTGGAGGGGATTCTGATAGACCTTGCCGAGGAGGGAGTTGCGGATTCCCCTCTTGGCCTGGGCCGAGACGGAGAAGACGTCGACGGCCCCTCCCTCGAAGGACGAAAGGTAGGCGGAGCCCGAGCTCGGCTCCATATCGTAATAGAGGCAGTTGAGGATGGTCGACTTGCCCGAGCCGCTCTCGCCGACCACGCCGAGGACCTCGCCCTCGTAGAGGCAGAGCGACAGGTCCCTGAGGGCGTACACCGTCCCGCAATCCGGGCAGTAGTTCCTCTCGAGGACGCTCTCGTTGTCCGACGAGCAGCGGGGGCAGCGGGGCCCGAACCATTTGGTGAGTCCCTCGATCCTGAGCGCCTTCGAATCGAAATCGTCGGTCACGAGGTCCCCGCGGATGCGCCGATCCTCGCGGCGCAGTAGCTGCTGTCGTTGCATTGATATTCCGCGGCCCCCGTCGCGTCGTCGATGATCTCGTCCATGAAGACCCCCTCGGCTCCGCACCTGCGGCACCTGCGGCCCGCCACCGCCTCGACCTCGAAGGGGTAATCCTCGAAATCCAGGGAAGCGACCTTCGTGAAGGGCGGGACCGCGTAGATCTTCTTCTCGCGCCCGGCCCCCAGCAGGATCAGGGCCCGCGAGCGGTCCATCTTGGGATTGTCGAAGCGCGGGATCGGGCTCGGGGCCATCACGTAGCGGTCGTTGGCCATTACGGGATGGTCCGCTCCGGTGGACACGCGGCCGTACTTCATTATCTCCTCGAAGAGGGCGAGGTAGGCGCCGGAGTACTCCTTCTCGGCGTGGAGGCGCTTGGTCGCGTACTCGCTCGGCTCGACGAACCTGAGCGGCTCGGGCATGGGTACCTGGAGGACGAGGATCTGCCCACGCGCGAGGGGAATCTCGGGTATGCGGTGCCGGGATTGGATGATCGTGGCCTTCCGCGCGTCCTCCGTCGTCTCGATGCCCGTCGTGCCCTTCACGAGGCGCTTGATGCTGACGGCGTTCACCGATTCGTCCGCGCCCTGGTCGATCACCTTGAGGACGTCGTCCCGGCCCACCAGGGAGAGGGTTAGCTGCAGGCCGCCCGTGCCCCAGCCCCTCGCGATGGGCATCTCCCGCGAGGCGAAGGGAACCTGGTAGCCCGGTATGGCGACGGCCTTCAGGATCGCGC
>CAYNFM010000113.1:0-10014 GCA_964396415.1 uncultured Treponemataceae bacterium
CGTTCGAGGAGAAGTTCCCGCTCCCGTTCATTACGTGTGAGCGATGCAGCGCGCTCGAGCTCGACTTTCGCCTCTTCGAATCGTCCGAGCCGCGCAAGAAAATCCCCGCGCACGGCCGGCAAGAGATGATAGCTCGCGAGTGATGGCTCTACGATGAGCCGGCCGGTCGCTTCAAGTCCCGCCTCGGGACCATAGGCCATCGCCACCGCGACAGCCCGATTAAGCTCCACGACCGGCGAAGGGGCGATCTGGGCAAGGGCGTCGTAGAGCGCCGCGATACGGCCCCAGTCGGTCTCCTCCGCCGTGGGCGCGCTCGCGTGGCATGCCGCGATCGCGGCCTGAATCGCATAGGGGCCGAGACTACCGCCGAGCGCCTTTGCCCTCTCAAGAGCGGCGATACCTCGGCGGACGAGGAGCTGGTCCCATAGGAAGCGCTCTTGCTTCAAAAGGAGAATAGGTTCTCCGCGGGGTCCTACGCGCGCGCGCATTCGGGAGGCCTGAATCTCCATTAGCGCGACAAGACCGTGCACTTCCGGATCCTTCGGGGATAGGCTTTCCAATATGCGACCGATTCGAAGGGCGTCCTCGCACAAAGCGGGGCGCATCCAGTCTTCGCCAGTAGTGGCGGTATACCCTTCGTTGAAAATAAAGTAGATAACCTCGAGCACCGAGGGGAGGCGCAGAGAAAGTTCCAGCCCCTCGGGAAGCTCGAAGGGCACACGCGCCTCGGCAAGCGTTCGCTTTGCCCTGACGATCCTCTGCGCGATCGTCGGTTCAGGCGCGAGAAACGCACGCGCAATCTCTTCGGTCGAGAGGCCGCCGACAAGTCGCAGCGTGAGAGCGACACGTGACTCCTGGGAAAGGATCGGATGACAGGCGATGAACAGAAGGCTCAACAGGTCGTCACCCCCTCCGAGGGCAGCGGCGAAATCGCTTATCGGAATCTCCTCGAGGCTTTCAAGTCCACGGCCGATCTCCTCATGTTTCCGCTCCAGGTTCCTGCTCCGGCGCATAAGGTCGATCGCCTTCCGCTTTGCAGAGGTCATCAGCCACGCCCCGGGATTGTCTGGAATCCCAGACCGGGGCCACCGCTCGAGAGCCGCGACGAATGCGTCCTGGGCAAGCTCCTCGGCTAGGCCGACGTCCCGAACCATCCGCGCAAGCCTAGCGATGATCCGCGCGGACTCTATCCGCCAAACCGCTTCGATTGCGCGGTGGGAAGGTGTTGTTTCGGAAGGGGGCATGGGCCCGCTCACGATCCCCTCGAAGTCTGGTACCTCGGCATGCGGATGGATCCCGCGCCCCGCAGCACTTCTTGAGGTGGGCCACAAACCCCGCCCCTTTGAGGTCTGTCCTGCTCCCGCGTCCGGGCTGAAGAGACCGTCGTTAATCGCATGCTTTCGCCATGGTTTCCCAGCGTGGCGCAACTGTTTGCCGCGTCCGTTGAGCACCCGCGCCTCCTAGAACCCTGCCTTCTTCGCCGCTTCCTGAAGCTCGGGCGGAAACTCAGTCATCTCCTGTACCTGGCGGATCTCGATCACCTCGTTGTCGGAGCAGGGACAGCGTTTCGCCCACTCGATTGCCTCCTCCTTCGATCTGACCTGAATTATCCAGAAGCCGCCAATCACCTCCTTCGCTTCGGGGAACGGACCGTCGACCGCTTTGGGTTTGCCACCCGCGAAGGAGACCCGCGCGCCCTCGGATGGCGGACGAAGTCCGTCAAGCGCGAGTAGAACTCCCTCCCTCCGCAGCGACTCGTTGTACTTGATCATCTCCTCGACCGACTTCGCGTCGGGCATCGCGCCCGGTCGCGCGTTCTCATACCCCCTTGGAATCATCAGCATCATGAATCTCATGATAGGCCCTCCATGAACGATCCTTATGTCCCGCGGACCGCCACATCCCTGCGATCCGTCAGATTCACGCTAGTCGAGTCATCCCTATCATCGCCTCCCTGAGCTTCGAGTTCGCAGACAGCCTCAATTGTATTACCTGTACTAAGATATCTCCAAACAACACCCTTGCCCCAGTGGATTGAAATGCAATATCGTAAGCGTGTCGATCCCTTTCAGCTCCTCCCATCGCCTCCGGCAGGTTGATACGCCAAAACGACGACGCCCGAACTGAACGATCTCGCGTCGATGAGCTTCAGGCCTTGAGGCTCGCCCTCTTTGAAGAGACGCTCGCCGCCGCCTAATACTACCGGAGAAACGACAAGCCTGAGTTCGTCGAGAACATGAAATCGCAAAAGGCTGGTAACGAGCCGACCGCTGCCGAATACCAGGATATTCTGCCCAGGCTGCTGTTTCAGTTTCGTCACCTCGTCTGCGGAGTTCCCCGTAAGGATCGTCGTGTTGTTCCACTCGGCTTTCGTCAGAGTCGATGAAACCACGTACTTGGGTAGGCTATTCATTCTCTTGGCGTAGCCAGCCGGATCCTCAGGCATTGACGGCCAGGCCTTCGCGAATCCCTCGTAGGTTACTCTTCCCAGGAGAAGAGCATCAGCCGCGAACAGTTGATCCTTTGCGTATTTCAGCGAATCATCGCCGGTTTTGGAGTATCGAAACGCCCACCCGCCGCGCTCGAACTCGTTGGGGTCGCCTGGCGCCTGGTAGACACCATCGAGGGTCATGAAGATCGATGCAATTATCCTTCTCATCGCGAAAACTCCTTTGTTCCTTGGCCTTCGGCTTTTCTGAACCGACATAATTAGTCTTTCTATAAACTACGACGAACGACGAATCTGACTAATCGACACCGCTTGTCACTTTTCGCGGCATTATGGGGTCGGCCCACGAAATGGACAAACTAGCACGCTATCGCGATCTAGGTCGTCTATTGCACTTAGCCCGAGTAGGTTCAGCCCCCTGGGGCTTTTTCATTTATGTCGTCAGGTCCTTGAACAGGTAGCGGGCGTATATACAGTAACAAGATATAACATACCACACTTGGCAAATACCGTGGCGCGTTTTGACATAGCCGATCATGACGCTGGAGACTATGGAACAGGTCCGCTCCTTCATCTCGGCGCAGGGCGGCTATGCCAAGGCCGGGACGCTCCGGGCTGAGCGCTCCGAGCTCGTCGATCTACAGAAGGCAGTCCCAGGCGGGGTATTCTGCCTCGGCACGGCCCTGTCGGTGCATGGTATCGGCACCTGAGAGCCGCCAGAGGTCCAGCTCGCCATCCGCCGCGATTCGCGTATCGGCCTGCCGACGTCGTCCGATTCCGGAACTCCCTGGGCCTCGACATCGCGTTGGAAGCCCTGCGGGAGTACCTACTCAAGGCTCCTCAGCAGAATCCGTTGGCGGTTTTTGGCTCCGGAAAAGCGCCGAGCGTATGATACGAGGCCGCTTCTATGGCTTTGAAGGTCCGACATTCGGAATGCAGGATCTTTATTGAACGAGAGTAAGCAACTGTCGCAAACTAGGCGCAGGTATTCCGGTTTTTTCGGTTAAGCGACCAAACTCCTTGGCGATGAACCGAAATTCTTCGAAGGTCTGGGAATGGCTCAATTCGCTCCAATCCCCGCTCATATCAGTCGTGGCCAGATCCCACATGCGGGAATTGATGAAAGCACGCAACATCGCAAGCATGATAAAGCGCGGAATGGCTTTAACGACAAGAAATCTCGGAGGAACTATCCTATATCCGAGCGCATTCAGCACTGCCAATGCTTCACGCCACGCATCTACCAGAAGGCGGAGGTCGGAGTCGGCTCTGGCTAATGTATGCTTATTGCCGCCGTATTTCGCGAAAAGCATAATTGGAAGCGCAACGATCGCTGCATGCGTCGCAAGATAATCCGAGACATCCGATGACATTCTTGATTTTAGGCCGGCGCGATTCAAAATATCCACGAGCCGTACGAGCCTCGGGCTTATAGCCCCATCTATCTCCCCGAAGGGAGTCCCTCCGCCAAAAAGCTTTCCTAGAACGCCGCCGATATTGCCGCTGATCGCACGAACTATAGACCCTTCCCTTTTCCCTCCGGCAAAGACGAATCCCAGCATTACTCGTTCTTTGCCGATTGCCGAAATGAACTCGTCCGGCCCCGATGGATTATTGACCATGAATACGATATTGGGGGACCTGTTTCGGGCCAGGGCGGGCAAGAGGTCCTTGACCTGATGTCTGTGGACGACAACGAGCGCATAGTCGTAAACGTCCTCCGGTTCGAGTGCGACAATGACCGGAACCTTGACGACATCCCTTGCCTTCGTCAGCAGATTCTCTATTACAATTCCTTCTCCCTGAAGTTCCTCATAGCGCTTCCCGCGGGCGAGGACGGTCACGTCGATTCCGGCCCTGAATAAGGCCGCGGCGCAGATGGATCCATTTACGCCGGCGCCGATTACGAGTATCCGTGTTTTATCCATTTTACCCCCCACTCTTTCCCTCGATCCTTTTGATTCCTATTCCCATCCAACTCTTATTCAAGATCATCGCGAAGAAGCCCTCGCGCCTCAAGTGTCCCGTCGCCGACTTTGGCGAGAAGGACCCGAGAGCCGGCGCGACAATTAAACTCGATTTTCTGACGCGCCGCGCCGCGATTAGAGAAGGATCCATCCGAAAAGCGCATGAGCCGCGCGAAGATCCGGTGAATCGAGCTAAAGTTTCGTAGTTTCAGGCAAACATTCTCCCGCCCGAAAACCTATATTTCCACTATGCAGGTATTAGGAGGAATCGCGATGAAGAAGCGCAAACTGGGGAATAGCGGCCTCGAGGTGTCGGCTCTCGGGCTCGGCTGCATGGGAATGAACTTTTCCTACCCGCCGTTTCCCGACAGGAAAGAGATGATCTCTCTCATCCGGTCGGCCGTCGAGCGCGGCGTCACTTTCTTCGACACCGCCGAGGCCTACGGCCCGTTCACGAACGAGGAGCTCGTGGGCGAAGCTCTCGCTCCCGTCCGCAGCCAGGTGGTAATCGCCACGAAGTTCGGTTTCAACTTCGGCCCCAAGGGCGAGCAGATCGGCCAGAACAGCCGGCCCGGGCACATCAGGGAAGTCGCCGAAGCCTCCCTGAGACGGCTCAAAATCGAGGCTATCGATCTCTTCTATCAACATCGCGTCGATACGAGCGTGCCGATAGAAGAGGTGGCGGGAACGGTCAAGGACCTGATCAAGGAAGGCAAGGTCAAGCACTTCGGTCTTTCCGAGGCTGGAGTTCAGACCATCCGCCGCGCGCACGCCGAACAGCCCGTGACGGCGCTCCAAAGCGAATACTCGCTGTGGTTCAGGCGCCCCGAAGAGGAAGTGCTTCCCGCGCTCGAGGAGCTCGGAATCGGCTTCGTTCCCTTCAGCCCCCTCGGGAAGGGCTTCCTCACGGGCACGATCGACGAGAATACCACGTTCGAGAGCTCCGACTTCCGCAGCATCGTCCCCCGCTTCTCGGCGGAGAATCGGAGAGCGAACCAAGCCATGGTCGATCTGCTCGGCAAGATCTCGGGGCGAAAGGATGCGACGCCGGCTCAAGTGGCCCTCGCGTGGCTCCTCGCGCAAAAGCCGTGGATCGTTCCCATCCCCGGAACCAAAAGGCTCGGCCGCCTGGAGGAGAACATCGGGGCGGCCGACCTCGAGCTCAACGCCGACGATCTTCGGGAGATCGAGGACGCCGCCTCCAAGATCTCGGTCCAAGGGGCTCGATATCCCGAGAGCCTCGAGCAAAGAACCGGCCTTTGAGCGAGGAGATCCCCGGCCGGAAGAGACAAGAGGAGAAAGAGATGCAAAAGCGCATATTGGGCCAAGGTCGCTGCGCCCTGGAGGTTTCGGCTCTGGGCCTGGGCTGCATGGGGATGAGCTCTTCCTACGGGCCACCCGGGGACAAGCGGGAAATGATCGCGCTCATCCGGGAAGCCGTAGACCGCGGCGTGACCTTTTTCGATACGGCCGAGGCCTATGGCCCCTTCGCCAACGAGATAGTGGTCGGCGAGGCGCTCGCGCCCTTCAAGGACCGAGTCGTCATCGCCACCAAGTTCGGCTTCGACATCGATCCGATCACGGGCCTGCGCGGAGCCGGCGTGAACAGCCGTCCCGAGCATATCAAGTCGGCAGTGGAGGGTTCCCTGAAACGCTTGGGCGTCGAAGTCATCGACCTGCTCTACCAGCATCGCGTCGACCCGGACACGCCGATCGAGGACGTCGCCGGCGCGATCAAGGACCTGATCGGTGAAGGCAAGGTCAAGCGCTATGGGTTGTCGGAGGCAGGGGCGGAGACGATCCGCCGCGCGAACGCCGTCCAACCCCTCACCGCGGTCCAAAGCGAGTACTCGCTGTGGTGGCGAGGCCCCGAAAACGAAATCCTCCCGACCTTGGAAGAGCTCGGCATCGGTTTCGTCTGCTTCAGTCCCTTGGGCGCCGGCTTCCTGACGGGCACGATCGACGAGCATACCGCGTTCGACAAGACCGACTTCCGCACCGTGGTCCCACGCTTTACACCGGAAGCGTTGAAGGCGAACATGGCTCTGGTCGACCTTGTCCGTGGAGTGGCGACGAGAAAGGCCGCCACTCCCGCCCAGATCGCCCTCGCCTGGCTGCTCGCGAAGAAGCCGTGGATCGTGCCCATTCCAGGTACCACGAAGCCGCATCGCCTCCGGGAGAACCTCGGAGCGATGGAGCTCGAGCTCAGCGTCAGCGAGCTTCACGAGATCGACACGGCGGTTTCAAAGATCCCGCTGCAGGGAGCCCGGCTTCCTGAGAGCGCGCTGAAAATGACGGGATTATAAATGAAGAGCCTGATCGCCTACTTTTCGCGCAAGGGAAACAATTATGTCGGCGGCAGCATAAAGAATCTGAGCGTCGGCAACACGGAAGTGGCCGCGGGGATCATCCAGAAGCTCACGGGCGGCGATTCCTTCAAGATCGACACCGCAAAGGCTTACCCTGAGGGCTACGACGAAACCACCCGAGCGGCGCAGCTGGAGCAAGGTCAAGATGCAAGGCCGAAGATCACCGGCCGCGTGGACGACATGGATAAGTACGATGTGATCTTCCTCGGCTATCCGAACTGGTGGGGAACAATGCCGATGCCGGTCTTCACCTTCTTGGAGGCCTACGACTTCTCCGGCAAGACGATCGCGCCGTTCTGCACGCACGAAGGGAGCGGGATGGGGCGCAGCGAGAGCGACATCAAGAAGCTCTGCCCCGGGGCCAAGGTCGCGAAGGGACTCTCGATCCAGGGCGGGAGCGTTCGGAAGGCGGAGAGCGAGATCTCGGACTGGCTCCGGAAACCGGGAGTGTTGGAGGGAGTAAAGAAATGAGCATCTCCGAAACTGCGCGAAAGAATCACGAGAAATTACTGCCGAATCATGCGTCGACGCTAGCGACGACCGACCCTGAGCTAATCGAGCTGTTCGACAATTTCGCCTTCGACGAGGTGCTTTCCCATGGCGGGCTCGACGATAGGACTCGGATGATGGCGATCCTGGCGGCGCTTATCGCGAGCCAAGCCCAGAGCGAATTCAAGGTGATGCTCGGGGGAGCCCTCAACCTCGGCCTCTCGCCGGTCGAGGCGAAGGAACTCGTATACCAGGCAGTGCCCTATTGCGGGATCGCCAAGGTCCTCGATTTCCTCCACGCCGCGAACGCGGTCCTAGAGAGCCGGGGGATCGAGCTCCCCGCAGAAGGCTATCTTCGGGGATCGGATCGAGGCCATGTACGCGGAATCGCCGGAGAGCCAGATTCACGTTCAGAGATACCTCCCCGGCAATTGCTTCGGCGATTACTACACGAGAAAGGGACTCGACCTCAAGACGCGAGAGCTCCTGACCTTCTCGATGCTCCTCGCCTTGGGCGGTTGCGAGCCGCAGCTCAAAGGGCATATTCAGGGCAATGTCGACGTGGGGAACGACAAGGGAACGCTGCTCGCCGTGGTGACCCAGCTCGTGCCCTATGTCGGCTATCCGCGGGCGCTGAACGCCATTCGGTGCCTGAACGAAGTCATTCCGGGTGTATAATCACGAGAGAGGCGCAGAATCTTGAAGACTCCCACGGAAACATCGCCGGACGTGGCCGCTTTGGCCGACTTGCTCAAGGCTTACGCGCCGCACGACGGCAGCTTCGAGCTGGGCGTTCCGGGGCTTCACGTCATTCGCCGCTCGCGAACGACCGCTGAATTGATCCACGGGGTCCAGCAATCGGCCCTTTGCATCGTCGCGCAGGGCGCGAAGAGCGTGATACTGGGGCGCGACGTCTACGAATACGATGCGGCGCATTTGATCGCATTCTCGGTCGATGTGCCGGTGGCATCTCGGGTTACGCGAGCCAGCTTCGCCGAACCGTACCTTTGCCTGCGACTCGATCTCGATCCGCAAAAGATAGCCGCGCTCGTCCTGAAGGTCTTTCCGCATGGCCTTCCTCGAGTCCAGGATAGCGGCGCCGTCTGCATCGCTCGGGCCGATGCTCGCATCATCAACGCGGCTACACGGCTGATCGAGCTCATGGCGCAGAGCGGAGACGCGGAACTCCTCGCCCCGCTCGTCATCGACGAGGTCTTAATCCGACTATTGCGGAGTCCGGTCGGGACCCGCATAGCCCAGATCGGCCTTGCGAACACGGGCGTGTATGGAGTCGAGAAAGCCGTATCGTGGCTGCGCGCCAACTTTTCGCGGCCGATGAAGGTCGAGGAGCTTGCCGAGCTGGCGCATATGAGCGTCTCGTCTTTTCATCAGCACTTCAGGTCCGTTACATCGATGAGTCCCCTGCAGTACCAGAAGGTCTTACGCCTCCAGGAGGCCAGGAACCTGATGTTGTCCAAGATGATGGACGCGGGCTCCGCCAGTCAGCTCGTGGGCTACGTCAGCGCTTCGCAGTTCAGTAGGGAATACGGCCGATTCTTCGGGAGCGCGCCGACCAAGGACATTACCATGCTTCGCGAGCGGGTCGGCGCAGCCCCCGCCGAATAGCGTCGCGCGGATCGGCCATCCAATCCTTACGCATCGCCACGGCGACCGGAACGATGCAAGCCATGGGATATACGCGACATATCTAATAGACTTTCACCCTTGACGAGATGTCGCAACATGCCAGATATAAGGCACTTAAGGTTTCACCGGATTGGCCGCCTAATTTCAGAAACAGAGAGCAACAATTCATATCAGGACGACAAGTCCTCCGATCGGCTCGTGCCGTAGCGAAGCCCATCGACGAGCAGGGCGACCATGGCCTGAGCATGGTCGGGTCCGCGATCGTATGCGCTCCTGCACAAACTCGCGACCGCGTCCAAAAGATCCCCGGCGGCGAAATCGGCGCGGACTTCGCCGGCGGCTACCGCGGACGCGAGAAGTGTCTGAAGCGCAGGTTCGAGTCGCTGCCGGAAGTACGCGGGCAAAGGGGCGAAGGCCGGGTTTCCCGAATGCAGGGCGGCGGCCAGCCCGCGTTTGGTCCCGAGAAAGGCGGCGTATCGTTGCATCCATCTCGCCAGGGCTTCGCCGGGCCCGTACCGGGCTGCCAGGACCGGCGCGGCGTCCGCGCAGGCATCGATTTCGCGACGGAAGACGGCCGCTACGAGATCTGAGCGCTGAGGGAAGTGGCGATAAAAGGTCCCGATACCGACCCCGGCCTTCAGGGCGATCTCTCGTACCGGAGCGTCGACTCCAGAGGTCGAGAACACTTCGATGGCCGCTTGGAGCAACGCGTCGATGCTGCGCTGCGCGTCGATGCGCACTTGCCCATCCCTGCGCCCCCGAGGCTCCACACCCTCTCCTTGGTCTTCCGGTTTGTCGCTCACCATATCTCCCTTGACAATCGGAACGTCGTTCCGTATCTTACTAATACAGACGGAACGCAGTTCCGTATTATACAGTATAAAGGAGATTGCTATGCATGACAAACGCGTCGCCCTGGTCACCGGGGCTAATCAAGGAGTCGGTCTTCAGGTCGCCAAGGAGCTCGCGGCGCACGGCCTCACGGTGCTGGTCGGGTCGCGCAACTTCGAGCGCGGCCAGGCTGCGGCCAAGGAGATCGGGCCGCTCGCCATCGCTCTCCAGCTCGACGTGACGGATCGCTCTTCGATCGCCG
>CAYNFM010000114.1:0-9724 GCA_964396415.1 uncultured Treponemataceae bacterium
TGGAGTTCGTCGTCGATCCCAAGCACAAGTCGCCGCGCTGGCCCGCGGGCTACAGACCGCGGCCGGAGGAAAAGACCGACGAGGCCGGCTGGGCCAAAAGCGTCGCCGCGGTGCTGGCCGACCTGGAGAAGGTGAAGGCCATCGTGGACGACCCGGCGACCGACTTCTTCGGGCCCATCCCTCACGCCCCGGGCTATACGATTTTCCGCGAGCTTCTCCTGGTGGCCGACCACAATTCCCATCACGTCGGCGAGCTCGCGATCATGCGCCAGATCGAGAACATCTGGCCTGCGGGGAGGAAGTACCTCACCGGCAAAGCGGACTGAGTCCGGATCGCCGGATCCCGCGAAGTTCAGCAGCCGCCGGGCTTTCCGGCCAGTTCCGCTCCGATCCTCTTGACCTCGGCGACGAGCAGGTCGAAATCTTCGTTCCGCGACCGGTGATTGGTGTGCGCGACGCGGAGGACGTAGCGGCCGCCGAGGACCGTGTAGGTCGGCACGGCGACGCCGCTTTCGTGGAGCCGCATGAGGAGCTCCTCGTTGAGCGCGTTCAGGGCCGCGTCGTCCTTGCCGGGGACCCGATAGCGGAAGCACACGATGTTGAGGGATACCGGAGCCAGACGCTCGAGCTCGGGCGCTTCGTCGACGAGTCTCGCAAGGTACCGGCATTGCTCGACGTTTTGCTCGATCAGTCGGCCGTACTTCTCCAGCCCGTGTTCCCTCAACGACATCCAGATCTTGAGGGCCCGAAAGCCCCGCGACAATTCGACTCCGTAGTCGCTGAACCAGATCGTTCCGCCCGCGGCGCCGCGCTCGTGCGAGGCCAGGTAGGTCGCCCGCGTGGCGAAGGCTCCCGAATGGTCGGCTTCCCGACGTACCAAGAGGCAGCCGGCCTCGTAGGGCACGTAGAGCCATTTGTGGAAATCGAAGGCGATGGAATCCGCCCTCTCCATCGCCTTGAACAGGGGCTTCAACGGAGGGGAGAGGACCGCGACGGCGCCGATGGCCCCGTCGACGTGGAACCAGAGCTTCTCGGCCTCGCAAAAATCGGCCAGGCCCTCGAGGTCGTCGACGGCTCCGGTGTTGACCGTGCCCGCGCTGCCGACGACGGCGAAGGGCTCGAGGCCTTCCGAGCGGTCGAGGGCTACGGCGTCTTCAAGCGCGGGAATCTCGATCTCGAAGCGGTCGTTGACGGGAATCAAGCGTAGATTGTCGCTTCCCAGGCCCAAAAGCTCGGCGGCCTTCTTGATGCAGCTGTGGGCCTCGACCGAGGCGTAGTAGACCGGCTTTCGGGGCGCGGCGCCGAGCCCCTGGGATCGGAGGTCGAAGCCGGCCATGGCGTTCCGCGCTACCGCGAGTCCCAGGATGTTGGACATCGAAGCCCCGCTGGTAAGCAGGCCGCTGGCTTCGGGCGGAAAGCCGAACAGGGTCTTGAACCACTCGATCACCTGCCGCTCGACGTAGTTGGCCGCGTGATCGCCGCCGCCGAGGTTCGGGTTCATGGTCGCGGCGAGCATTTCCGCCAGCGCCCCCAGGGGCGTGCCGGTCCCGATGACCCAGCCCCAAAAGCGAGGATGGATGTTTCCCAGGGGATAGGGCAGGATGTGCTCGACGAAGTCGCCGTAGATCGCCTCGGGCGCCGTCGGGGCCATGGGGGGCGCCTGATCGAGCAGCTTCCTCGTGCTCTCGGGAACGGGCTTCCAGGCCGGGCGCTCGCGCAGGGTCTGGAGGTAGGTCATCATGTCGTCCACCATGCGATGACCCAAGGCGCGCATGGCCGGCCAATCGGCGGGGTCGAGATCCATCGCCCTATTTTCTTACTTCCCGCGGCTGGGGTCAATCAGGAATCATTGCGGCAGGTAGCGCGCCTTGACGCGAGGCCCGGACCCATTAGAATAGAAGGGGGGATTTGCGCGAAGCCAGCGCCGGAATCGCCGGTCATCCGGGAAGTCCGCGCCGGATCCGAAAGGCAGCGAACGATGAAAATTCGTGCCAAATTGATATTCCTCGTCATGGGCGTCGTCGCCTTGCTCGCCGTCGCCTTGGCGGCCTATGCGGTCCTCCTCGGCCCGATCAATCAGATCGAGCACGAGAGGAGCTATCTCATCGCCCTGAGCGACGCGATCAAGGACCAGCTGATCGAGCTCAACAAGCTGCCCTACACCCCGTTCAAGAGCGGTTACGATGCCTTCTCCGCGGCGAGCAAGGAGGTCGGCGACGCCTTCCGGAATCTCGGGAACATCAAGGTGCTGCCCAGGCTCAATAAGGGAATGAAGTCCGCGATCGAGGTGATAGGCAACCTGCAGGCCTTGAACGACGATCGCATCGGCAAGCTGAACGGCGACGCCGACGTCCTCAAAGGCGACGCCCAGGCGATCTTCCACGTCACCGAAGGCAGCATCTCCTTCGATGACATCAATACGTATAAAGCCAACAACCCCGCGAAGAAGCCGCTGTTGGCCGCCGCCCTGCCTCACTTCGCCACCTTCATGACGGACCTGGCCATTTTGCAGGATTCGCTCGTCGATTCGAAGGACACCATCGGCGAAAAGTATTCCGACATCGACAAGCAGATCGGCGCGACGCGAACGGGCGCCTTCCTGCTGGCCGCCGCCATCGTCCTCGGAATCGTCGGCGCCACGGTCGCGGTCGCGCTGATCCTCGCCAACGGGATCGCCGGGTCGATCATCAAGATGGAGAGGAACATAGCCATGCTCAAGGAGGGCGACCTCTCCAGGCGCGCCGACATCGAATCGCGCGACGAGATCGGCCTACTCGCCAAGAACCTCAACCTCTTCCTCGACGGGCTCTCCTCCTCGCTGTATCGCATCAAGGAGATATCGAAGTCCAATATCGGATTGAAGGACCGGCTCCTCGACGCCACCGCCGAGGCGACGAGCTCGGCGATCCAGATCGAGTCGAATACCCGCTCCATCGGAAAGCAGTTCGGGAATCTCGATTCGCGCATCGAGGAGTCCGTGGGCTCCATCGGGAAGATCGCCGGCAGCGTCTCGGACCTGAATATCCAGATCGAGGGACAGAGCTCCATGGTCGAGGAGGCGACGGCTTCGGTCACCGAGATGCTCTCCTCCCTCGAGAACATGAGCCGCATCACTGAGAGGGACCGCGCCGCGGCCGAGGAGCTCGTTCAGGTGTCGGAGCTCGGCCGCAGCGTGTTCGAGGCCGCCTTCAAGAAGATCGACGAGATACCGCAGAACGTGGGCATGGTTCGCGAGATGGCCACCGTCATCCGGAACGTCGCCTCGCAGACCAATCTCCTCGCGATGAACGCGGCGATCGAGGCGGCCCATGCCGGCGAGGCCGGGCGGGGCTTCGCAGTGGTGGCCGACGAGATACGGAAGCTTTCCGAGGCCTCGACGGCGAGCTCCCGCGACATCTCAGAGTCGATCAAGGTCATCATCTCGAAGATCGACGAGGCCACGTCGACGAACGCGGACGTGAGCCGCGCCTTCGCGGCCATAGACGAGAAGATAAGGGACGTGTCGAAGTCGATAGGCGAGATGTACGCGAGCATCAGCGAGATACAGATCGGGAGCAAGCAGATACTCCAGGCCATGGTCGACCTTCAGGAGCGCTCGGTTCACGTCAAGGACGGCTCCAAGTCCATGGACGAAGGGTCCATGGAGATCAAGCGGATGATGGACGAGCTGTCGAGGATATCGACGGAGGTCACCTCTAACATCGCCGAGATCGCATCGGGCATCACGGACATCGGCGCGACGATCCAATCGGTGGCCGAGTTCGCCGAGAAGGTCGGAAACGGGAGCGGCAGGCTCGACGAGGAAGTCAACAGCTTCAAGACGGCGTAGAGGAGCCTATCTTCGGCGGGGCCTCGTCGGTTTAAATCCCCTTCGCCCTGTCCAAGGCTTCGAGATCCTTCAGGATATCCTTTACGAGGTAGACTCTCATCGCTTCGTTCTTCCCCCTCACCCTCACCTTGGCTAGAGGGAGATAGCTCAGGTCCAATCCGGCCTTCGCCGCGAGCGTCGTGGAGAGTATCATCTGCGCCGCGGCCTCCTTGGTCAGCGTCTGGAGACGGCTCGCCGAGTTCACGGTGTCGCCGATGATGGTCAGGCTCGAGTTCTTATCGTAGCCGATCTCGCCGAGGATGACTTCGCCGAAATGCAGCCCCAGGCCTATGGAGAGCGGGACTTCCAGGACGTCCTTGAGCCGCTCATTCACCTCGGCGAGCTGTCGAGCCATTTCCAGGGCGCACAGGACGGCGTTCAGCGCGCCCTTTGGAGCCTCCCCGTCGCTCCCGAAGTACGCGAGAATGCCGTCGCCCAGGAACTTGTCGATCCTTCCGTCGTGGCGCTCGATAGCCTTCCCCATCCTCTCGAAATAGCTGTTGAGGACGTAGACGACATCGTAGGGGAATTTCCCCTCCGAGATCGTCGTGAAGCCCCGCAGGTCCGCGAACATCACGGATAGCTCCATTTCCCTGCCGACCGAATCGGAATTCTCCCTGCGGGCCTTGATCGGCTTGGTCTCCGGCGCCAGGAGTGGGAGGACGCTGATCCCTTGCCGACGGCACTGGGCCTGGCACGCGAGCCGCACGTCCGAGCCCGCGCGGATTCGCGACAGGGCCTTGCGCTCCCGTTCTCCGATCGGGCTGAGGTTCTCCATCCCGTCCAGGATCTTCACGCGGCAGGTCGTGCACCGACCGCGGCCGCCGCAGATCGAGGCGTGCGCGATCTCTCCGATCCGACTCGCCTCGAGGATGGTAGTGCCCGGAATCACCTTGACCTGGGCGTCGCCCGGATACGAGACCCGGATCGTCTTGGTGCGCGCGGCTATCAGGAGCCGCAGCGCCCTGGACGCGAACACTATCGCGTAGACGACCGTGAGCGCGGCGTATACTATCGCGTGGCCGAGTCTGATGAAGTCCTGCTCGCTCGGCAGCACGACGTGGGGCATATCCTCCGGGTCCAGTTTCCCTTGGAGGAGGGCGTGATACAGGGTCCTTCCTCCATTGAGATAGCCCAGCGCGGCGCAGATGGGGACCACGGTGAAGAGGACGATGAGGATCCACCTGATCCGCGGGTACCAGGGCCGCATCCGGAGCACCACGTGGGCCCCGATCTGCCCATGGGCGCCCATGATCAGCGCGACGCCGACGTAGCTCCAGGCGACCGCCGGATAGGTGAGGAGGATGCTATCCACGTAATTCTGCCTCTGTCCGAACGCGAATCCCATCAGGAAGGTCGTCACCAGGTACGGGAAGAGGAAATACGGCAGCAGCAGCCCCAGGGAGACTTGAGCGATCTCCCACGGAGGCATCCTGAAGGTATTTCGCCTATAGAGTTTCCAGAGCCCCAAGGCCATGTGCACCAGGACGACCGACAGGAAGACGGGCGTGAAGAGCCAGACGAACGACAGGGACCCGAGGTAGCCCTCCATGGCATCCGGCGAGATCAGCCCCATGGAGTAGTAGCCCATCCTCAAGAGGAAATACGAAGCCATGACGATCGCGGCCCACAGGCGGATCCGCGTCTGCCAGTCCCTCGCGTTCGCCGTTCTCGCCATGTGACCTCCTTGCCTGGAAGGCGCGGCTAGCCGCTGCGGGTCGGAATAAGCCTATCGCCCGAGCACTCCGACGAGAAGCATCGCGACCGCGGCGGCCAGCGCTGCGCAGGCGCCGATCGTCAGCCACAGCGCCCCGAGCCTGGCGGATCGAAGGAGCTCATCCTCGCTCTTGAGCGAGACGATGAGACGCTCGCCGCGCTCGGCGCTCTTGCCGACGCGCAGCGCGCCGCCTGAGTCGGCGATCCGGCCGAAGACATAGCCCCGGCGCCCGACGGGCAGGCACTTCTCCTCGAAGCGATAGCCGATCGTGCGCCGTCCGCCCGCGCCGGAGAGCGCGGCGGCGAGGACATAGGATCCGATGGTCCGCGCGCCCTCGCCGGGCTCGAACCTCGACATCGTCGTCTCGAGGTGGAATTCCGCGCCAGCGGGATCGACCTCGATCGCGCCGGAGCCGTCGTCCACCGCGAAGACGCAGCTGCGGGAATTGAGGGATACGTTTTCCGTCCCCCTGCGAGTCCGAGTCCGGCTCGATCCGTCGGAATCGTTCTCGACGTAGGTCTCCTCGTATTCCCTGACGACCTTCGTCTCGTAATGGACGCATTTCGTTCCCGAGAATTCCGCCTCGAGCGGCGACTCGCAGGTGATGGTCCCGCTGACTTCGACGAATTTCGAGAAGCTTCCCGCCCCGGTTCCGGGGGCGACGGCCTTCGCGGCGGATCCGATCGCCGCGGCCGTGACCTTTTCCGCCCCCGCGATGAGCACGGCCTTCCTTGCCATGACGCGGCCGACGAGGAACAGGATTATGGCGGCGACGACGAGAACGGGAGCGGCTAGTAACATTATAGTCTCCTCGAAACGCAGCCCAGTATGGCGGCGCCCGCGGAATTCGTCAATCGAGAAAACGATGAGCGATCGCCCGCGTCTGCGCATTCAGACACAAAATCTACGCGAAAGGCCATAGATTTCGGCGCGGCAGGCGATAGATTATGGATCGATCCGAGGAGGCCATGCATGGCGGGACTAGCGCATCTGGGAATAGGCTTCGCGCTCAAGCTCGCGGCGCCCGAGGCGCCCCTGATCGCCCTGGTGGCGGGAGCCGAGGCCCTGGACATCCTCTGCCTCCCGGCGATGCTCTTCCGGCGCGGGGAGGCTTTCGTGCTCGCCGCCACGCACAGCCTGGCCGCATCGCTCGCGTGGTCGGCCGCCGCCATGGGCATCGCGGCCATCGCCCGGGCGGACCTCCGCACCATCCTCGTCCTCGGCCTCGCCGTCTTCAGCCATTGGGTCCTCGACTTCATCACCCACCCCATGGGAGCGGTCATGGGCAAGAAGCCCAGGAAGCCCATTCCGCCCGACCTTCCCCTCTCCTTCTCGGCGAGTTCCCCGAAGGTGGGCTTAGGCCTCTACAATCGCTCGTTCGCCCTATCCGTGATCTTCGATATAGGGCTGACGGCAGCCGGGATCGCGGCCTACGTCTTCCGTCCCCTCTGAAGGAATGCGCATGGAATCGATGATCATTCCGGTCAATTTGGACGGCCTGCTCGGCTACGGCGTGAACTGCTACCTGATCCGAATCGAGACGGGCTTTATCCTGATCGATACGGGGATTTCGCCGATGCGCGCCGAGCTCGTCCGAGAGCTCGACAGGGCGGGCTGCGAGCCGGGGAATCTCAAGCTTATAGTGCTCACACACGGGCACGGCGACCATATCGGGAATAGCGTCTATCTTCGCGACGTGTACGGCGCGAAGATAGCGATGCACCGAGGCGATTCGATGATGGTCGAGCGCGGCAGCGTCGAAACCGGCTTCATCGGGCGAATGGTCCTCCCGCTGATCGTGTTCGTCGCGGGAATAGGGAAAAGCGAGTGCTTCGAGCCGGATGTCTACCTCGAAGAAGGGCAGGGGCTCTCGGAATACGGATTCGACGCGAAAGTGCTGCATCTTCCCGGACACTCGGACGGCTCTATCGGAATCTTGATTCCCGGCGGCGACCTTTTCTGCGGGGATATCTTCGTCAATAAATCCAAGCCCGCTCGGCATTCGATAGTTACCGACGCGGCGGCATTCGACGCGAGCGTCGCGAGGCTGAAGACGCTCGACCTCAGGATGGTCTATCCAGGGCACGGTAAGCCGTTCCCGATGTCTCGAATCTCCTGATGGCGGGCGCGTCCTCGAGGAGCTTGAATTTCGCCGTATTCTCCACGACCACTCCGATCGCGTTCCTGTTGTCCGCCGTCATCGCGTTGACGGCCGCGACGGATTCGGAAATCGACCGCGTCTCCTCGAGGATGCCGGATATCTGATTCCCGATATCGACGCTGATCTCCCGGAGCCGCTCGATCTCGGAAAGGATGAGGCCGTTCCCCGAGCTCATCTCCGATGATCCCGTTCGGATCTGCGAGGTGATGCCGTTGATGTCGGTCAAGGCTTCCAGGAGCTGCTTCGAGCCCAGGTTCTGCTCGACGATCGCCCCGTGGATCTCCGTCTGAAGCGAGCGGACGCGGGTCACCAGGGAGAAGATGCCGTCGAATCCTCGATGCGTTTGCTCCGAGGTGCCGACGGCCTGGTCGATGGTCGCCTTGACTCCCGCGAGCTCCTTCGTGATGAAATTCGATTGCTCCCGCGCGTTCTCCGCCAGCTTCCTGATCTCGTCGGCGACGACCGAGAAGCCTTTCCCCGAGGCCCCCGCGTGAGCTGCCTCTATGGCCGCGTTCATGGCGAGGAGGTCCGTCCGGCTCGAGATGTCCTGGATTACCTGGTTCGCGTCGAGGAGCTTCTCCGACTGCGCCGCTATCGACCGTATCTGCTCGACTACGCCGAGGATGAGCCGCTTGCCGCCTTCGGAGGCCTCGACGAGATCCTCGACCGTCGCGTCGAGAGTATCCAAGCTCCTCGTCGCCGAGGCGATCTGGCCCGCCATCTCCTCGATCGACGCGGATGCCTCGGTGACGTTGGACGCCTGTCTCTGGATTTGGAGATCGAGCGAGTCGATGTTTCGCGCGATCTCCTGGACGGCCGAGGACACCGTCCTTACGCTGTCGTCCTGGGACCGAGCGCGGAGCCTGACCGATTCGACGCTCGTCGCGATCGCGGTCACCGCCTTCGACGTCCCCTGCATGCTTTCGACGAGCTCGCCGCTCGAGGACGCGAGGCTCCGCGCCGAGTCGCGTATGCTCTGGATGATGCCGTGGAGAGCGTCGATGAACTCGTTGAAGTGCCGGGCGAGCTCCCCCACTTCGTCCTTAGTCGAGACGGTCAGCTTCTTCGACAGGTCCCCACGGCCCATGGCGATGTCCCTCAGGCTCTCCGACGCCTTCCGAAGCGGCTCGCTCACGACTCGCAGGACTATGGCGAACATGAGGACCAGGACGACGACGAGCGTCACGGCATAGGCCGCGTAGCTTCTCGAGAAGAAGGCGTCGCGGGCGCCGAGGATATCGCCGACGTCGTACTTGAATTTCGCGAAGCCGATAGCCGCGGAGGAGAAATCGGAGAGAAGGAAATACGCTTCGGCGTCCTTGCCCGAGACGATGACCATGGAACCCCTGCCCGACAGCCGTTCGACGATCGCTTCCGGATCGTCGGAAAGCTTATCCTCGAAGTTCGTTCCCAGTAGAGAATACTTCCCTTCGATGTTCTTGCTGACTATCGAAACCTGGAGGCCGTGGTCTTTGGCCGCGTTCGAGGCGCGCGCGACGAAATCCTTGATGTAATCCCCGTCGACGCCGCCGCCGAATTCGACCGAGCCGATATGATTGCCTGCCGCGTCGAAGACGGGCTTCACCACGCGGAGGCCGAGATCGCCGATGCCGATCTCCAATCCCGTCATCATCGCCTTCTTGGCGTTAGCTTCTACCACGGTCTTGCGGGTAGTCGAGAGATCGTCCCCGAAGGATCCTGGCTTGTGGAACCGGAGGAAGGATATCGCGTTGGGGAGATGGAAATGGAACTGGGCTATCTTATATTTTCCCTTCAGCGCCGTATAGATCGGGAGAAGCTCCTGATACAGTCCCTGGCGATCTCGGGCGGCGAATAAGGCGACCGCCTTCTTGTCCATCAGGACCGTGTCGACGAAGAGCTCGCCGAGCTGTTGACGGTTGGAAAGATCGATCGCGAGGCTGAGGTATTTGAGGTCCCCTCGGGACCGTATCTGCTTTTCGGTATCGGCAGAGACGCT
>CAYNFM010000115.1:0-9672 GCA_964396415.1 uncultured Treponemataceae bacterium
TGCGCAGGGACAACTATCGGAGCTATTGGAACCCCGCCACTGCCCTCGGGGCAGGCGATCCCGCCCGCCTCGCCAAGATAGCCGAGCCGTCGGATCGCGGCAGGGCCGGGTTCGGGGCGAAGAGGATAGCCATCGTATGCATAAGCGGCGAGAAATTCTGGAAGCCGGTCCATGAAGGCGCCCTCGAGGCGAAGCGCGAGCTCGAGATCTACGGCGCGCGAGTCGAATGGATCGTGCCCCCGCGAGCGGAGGATCTCGCTCCTACTGCCGCATCCAACTTCGCGCCTATTATCGAGAGGCTCATCGCCGAGAAATGGGACGGCATGGCGATCCCGATATTCGACCGCAATCTCGTCCCCCTGCTCAACCGGGCCGCGCAAAACGGCATCGCCGTCGTCACCTACAATTCCGAGCCGACGAGTCTCCGGGAGATGATCACGGCCGTTTCCACGCACACGGGCGACCTCCTCGCGCTGAGCCAGGAGCTCGCGGCCTCGGCGGAGGAGTCCGGGCAATCCACGGCCAGCATCGCCGCGACGATCGGTAAGATCACGTCCAGCCTGCGCTCCCAGGCCTCGGAGACGGGCAAGACGAGGGATGGGATCCAGACGCTTACGGGCAACATCAGGCGCATCAACCAGACCGCGGGCGACAGCTCGAAGACCGCGCGCCAGGTCGCCGAGGCCTCCATGAAAAGCTCGGCCGCGATCGGCGTGATGCAGGAATCCGTCAAGTCGCTGGAAGAGGCCGCCGGCGTCTCCGAGACGACAATCCGCTCGCTCAAGGACGATACCGAGAAAATCGGGACGATCGTCGCGTCCATAGAGGATATCGCGAACCAGACGAACGTCCTCGCGATCAACGCCTCGATCCAGGCGGCTCGAGCCGGGCAGCAGGGCAAGGGCTTCGCGGTAATCGCGGCCGAGATCAGGAAGCTGGCGGAGCAGTCCAACCTATCCGCTGGCGAAATCAAGAAAGTGATAGCCGAGCTGCGAAAGCGGGTGAAGGCGGCCGAGACGGCCACCGCGCGCGGTCTCGCCGAGGCCCGGGAGAACGCCCAGAACGCGGAGCTCTCGAGGAAGAGCCTGCACGAGATAAACGTCCTCGCCGGGGAGAACGAGAAGAGCATGGAGGTTATTTTCGGAGCGGTCGAGGAGATGCTTTCGTTCTCCCATAGGATCGAGGAGATGGTTCGCTCCCTCAACGACATGAACGAGAGCAACGACGCCGCGGCCACGGAGATCGAATCGTCGACGAAGGAAGTCACGATCCAGGCCGCCGAGGTCGCCGACTCGGCCCGGTCCCTGTCCGACATGGCGAGGGCGCAGCGCATCCTCCTCACCCAGTTCCGCTTCACCGAAGACGATTAAGAAGCTCCGCTTTCGGCCTCCTACGCGGTCGTTTCCATGAAGCTCAACCGACAGGACAGCCCGCGATCGGTACCGTAGGCCAATCGGGCCCTAAGCTTGCCTCGAGCCAGGCTCTCTATGAGCCGTAGCCCGAGATGTCCGTCGCGCTCGGGATCGAAGCCGGAAGGCAGTCCGATGCCGTCATCGGACACGATCAAGGCGATTTCGCCGTCGCTCTCCTGATGCAATCCTATCCTTATCTCTCCGGCACGTCCTGAAGGGAAGGCATATTTCAAGGAGTTGGAGATAAGCTCATTGAGGATCAGGCCGCAGGATATCGCCGTATCGATCAAAACATGGACGTCTTCCATGTCCAGGGAAAGCGATATGCGCTTGTCCGAGTAGCCGTAGTTGACCATTATGCTCTTCGTCAGGTCTTCGAAATACCCCTTTAAATTGATGTGCGACAAATCTCGAGCCTCGTAGAGCATTTCATGCACCAAGGACATCGAGATGATTCGATCTTCGGTTTCGGCGTAGGCCTTCTTGAGCCGCTCGTCCCCGATTTCCCGCGATTGAAGCTTCATCATGGAAATTATCACGTTCATATTATTCTTGGTGCGATGATAGAGCTCTCGTAGCAGCGTTTCCTTTTCCAATAGCGACCTTTGTATCCGCTCTTCCGCTTCCTTCCGCTCGGTAATATCCTTGGCGAATACGGACAGGCCGAATGCCTTCCCGTCGCGTTCCAGCAGGTTGAGATTCAGGTTGAATACGCCGGAACCGGAAAACGCGCGCTGCTCGATGGAATACGCTCCCCCCGCCTTCGCCTGCTCATATGCGGCGCGCCAGAAAACGATCTCGGCTTCCGAGGCGAAAAGCTCTTCCGGGCGCATACCGACGGCGATATCGATGCCGCGCTCCCGGGAGAAATAGTCCCTCATGCCCTGGTTGAAGGCCACGAGGGCGAAGGATGCCGAATCGACCGACCATATCATGTCGGTAGTGCTGTCGATGATGGCCGTCAGCATCGTTTGGGACACCGTCAGCTCCCGATCGCTTTTCTGAAGCGCCCGCTTGGTGAGCATGGCTTCCATGATCTCATTGGAACGACGAAGACCTACTATGAGGATCGCGGTCAGCCATGCGTACTCCATCAGGAAGATAAAGGAATAAACGCCGATCCCTACGAAGAAATCGTTCAATTCGGCGACGATGATCACGCCGAGGATGAAGAACAGGACGAAGGACTCGCGGCGATTTCCCAGGCGCCTGAACTTCGCGACTATCAGGACAAGATAGACGAGGAGGGCGAATCCGACGAAGTCGACGACGACGAGGACTATCCCCCTGGCGACTTCCTTATAGACGAAATCCATGCCGAACGGAAGGCCGACGCGCAGTATCAAAGGTCGATCCGCGACCCAGGCGAGGTCGCCGAGGTCGACGAGCTGGCTGGCTATGACGAGCAAGGTCCATAGCAAGAAGGCGACGACGTATTTCTTATCGATCAGCTTGGTCTCTTCGGCGAAGAACCAGAAAAGGGCGAAGGCGGTGAAGGAGATCGAGATCACCTGCGCCTTGAGCCAGGGGACGCTTTGAAGGGGGAAGTCGACATTGTATTCGCCCGAGCAGAAAAGGCAGAAAAAGGCTCCGCCAAGGCAAATCGAGGCGAAGGCGATATCGCTGTTCTTCCTGCTCCTTCGAATCCACGTAAAGAATTCGTTGAGCGCGAGGGTGAAGCACATCGAGGCCATGACCATCGTCGGTATCGAGTAGGCTTTCAACGTCGAACCATCCCGTCAAGGCCTGAGGACGCCTAAGGCCTCGGCGCGCCGAGGATAGAGAGGGCGAAATAGGCGAGTAACATTATAGTCTCCTCGAAGTGGAGTTTAGTACGGCGATACCGGAAGCGCAACCGTATCCCGCCCGCCCCGCCCCTCTGAGCCCCGTCGCCCGCCTTGCTCGCATGGACGGCCGCTATTCGTCGCCGAGGCAGGTCCCCATGAGCCTCGCGACGCCGATGAACTCGTGGTCCTTCGGAACGCGCTTGGTCCTGCCCGCGACCTTGTCGAGCCGCACCGAACCGACCGCGCCGTCCCTCCAGGCGACCATCCGGCCGTAGCGCCGCGAGAAGGCCAGCTCCGCCGCGGCCGAGCCGAAGGCGGTCGAAAGCACCCGGTCGTATGCCGAGGGCACGCCGCCGCGCTGCAGGTAGCCCAGGACGGTGACTCTCGTTTCCATGCCGGTAGCCTCGGCAATCTCGGCGGCTACGCGATAGCCGATGGAGGGATAGGGCATCGAGGCGCGGAGGGCCTTCCTGGCCTTCTTCTCGAGCAGGGACTCCGATTCGCTCATCGCGCCTTCGGCGACGACGACGATCGAGAAGCGCTTCCCCGTCGCGGCCCTCCGCCCCAAGTGGCGCGCGATCGCGTCGGGACGATAGGGTATCTCGGGAAGGAGGATGACGTCGCCGCCCCCGGCGATGCCGGCGTACAGGGCCAGCCACCCCGCCTTGTGCCCCATCAGCTCGATCACCATCACGCGGTTGTGCGACGACGCCGTGGAATGGAGGCGATCGATGGCCTCCGCCGCGATATCGACGGCCGAGTGGAACCCGAACGAGACGTCCGTGCGGCAGATGTCGTTGTCGATCGTCTTGGGGAGCCCGATCACGTTCAAGCCCTCCTCCTGGAGGCGGGCCGCCGTGGTATTCGTGCCGTTGCCTCCCAGGGTCACGAGGCAATCGAGGCCGAGGAGGCGATAGTTCTCCTTGATCGCCTCCGGCTTGCCGAGCCCGACTTCCGAGTCGCTCGGGCCGCCATCGTCGCGCGCCTCGAAGGGCTTCTCCCGCGAGGCGCCGAGGATCGTCCCGCCTCGCGTGAGCAGGCCCGAGGCTTCCTCGGCGTCGAGCTCGCTCGCCCGTCCCTCGATGAGACCGCGGTAGCCGTCGGCGATGCCGACGATGCGCGCGTCCCCCATCGAATACGCCGCCTTGACCACGCCGCGGATAGCCGCGTTGAGGCCGGGACAATCGCCTCCGCTCGTAAGTATCCCGATGGTAGTCTTCTTGCCCACGGCGCCCCCGAATAAACCGTCCGGATTAGAACGAGATATCGCCCGCTATGCGGGATTATAGTACTCGACGAATCGCGAACGTGTCGACGAGCTGAAAAACAAAAAGGCCGGGGTGGACCCCGGCCTTTCTCGCATATAGGACTCGAGCTCACCATATCCATGGGATCAACTTCTTCGTGCGCTGCCGGTATTCCGTATATTCGGTTCCTAAGGAGTCTACCATGACCCGCTCTTCGATATGTATACGGTAAAGCAAGGCAGCAAGCGGAAGCGCAACGGCGAATATCAGCGACAGCCAATTCTGGATGGCTATCCCGTATCCGCAACCCGTGAGAAGCAAACCGCTGTAGGACGGATGACGCACGAGCCTGTAAGGGCCATTCGATATCACTTTCTGGCCCCGATGCGTTTCGACCGTCGTGCGGAACGAGCTCCCTAAAGTCGCGATAGCCCAAATCCTCAGGCCGAGACCCATTAGCATGACGGCGGTTCCTATCCAAAATACGATTATCGTCCGTCCGCCCGAAAAGAAGAATGCAGTGTTTCCGCTGATGCTTCCGGCGATGGTCATTCCCGCGGCAATGGCAAGAAAATTAATATAGAAAGTGCCCCTGTCCTTCATGGCTTTGCCTCTGCCTTGAATCCGATCCCTGACGACGAGCCCGATCTCGAAGGCGATCCAAAGCGCCGATAGCGCTATAAGCAGCGCTGCGTACAAATTCATCTTGCCTCCTCGAAATCCGCTTTTCCGCTGGCGCTTCCGTCGGTACATTTATACACGACTGAGAGGAAAATATGAACACGGTCGCCTCGCTGGACGAGACGAATATCGCGTACGACAGTGAGGGCGACGGGCCCGCGGTAATCCTGGTGGCCGGCGTCGATAGGGCAGGAAACAGGGGAAACCGATTTGCCATAAGATGATCAGATATTATATTTACCCCTCAAGGAGACCCACATGAAGCGTTTTTCGATTTCCATAGCGATCATTGCCGGTATCGTTTCCCTGGCAGGGGCGCAGATGAAGCCTAACCCCTACGACCGCCTGCCCGAAGTTCCGTCCTTTTCGCTTACGAGCGCTGATGTCGAGAATGGAGCGTCCATGGATCCGGCCCAGATGAGCGGCGCCTTCGGCGTGCCTGGAGGGATGGACCGGTCGCCGCAGTTGGCTTGGAAGGATTTCCCGGCGGGAACCAAGAGCTTCGTCGTGACGATGTACGATCCCGACGCGCCTACGCCAAGCGGCTTCTGGCACTGGGCGGTCGTGGATATTCCCGCCGCGACGACGCAACTGCCGACGGGCGCGGGGTCGGCCGACGGCACGCTGCTACCTCCAGGAGCCTGGCAATTGCCCAACGACGCTCGAATGGCTCAATACGTAGGGGCAGCCCCTCCGAAGGGAGACGGCAAGCATCGCTACTTCATCGTGGTTCAAGCCCTTGACGTCGCGAGCCTCGGTATTCCCAAGGATGCCACGCCGGCCTTCATGAGCTTCAATATGCTGGGGCACATCCTGGGCAGGGCGGTGCTTATTCCCTGGGCGGAGCAAAAATAGCGGCTCCGAGAATCGATGCATCGGGACGCGGAGATTCCCTGAAGTCGAATCGCTCGGATCGGGCATGCGATGCCGCTTTCCTTTTAAAGGCCGTTCCCCAACTCTGAGAGGTACTCCATGATCCCTTTGGATGTCGCCACGAGCTGGTCGAACCGCCTTTCGTTCTCCTCGACCGCGGAGCCTTCGGCGGTCGAGATGATCTCGTTCGCCATCGCATGCAGGCGCCGATGCGCCGCGTCGAGTTCCTTGAAAGCCTTTCGGGATTTCACCGGATCGGCGTCGGTCGACCCCATCCACCTTCCGAGATCGCATTTCGTATGGTCGCCGAGGCTCTTCGCGTCCGCCGATAGATGCCCATCCAAGGCCAGTCGGGCCTTGATGACCCAAAGGAGGTGCTGCACCATGAGCCTGGCCATGTCGACGGTCTTTCGGTAGCCCCCCCCAGGAACCAATTCCCCGATCCTCTTCATGTCGTCGCGCATTCCGAGCACGGCTTTGGCCAGCTTCTCGATTCCTTCGGTATCGGATTTGACGTTCGTTCCGATACCTTCTACCGCCATCTCTATTTTCCTGGATGCATCGTCGACCGCGGTCATGAGTCCCTCTATCGATTCGGTGCCGGTTCGAATCGTACGAGTGCTGGACCTCACGGTCTCGGAAATCTCGATGAGGGACCCGCTGGCGCTGACGATCTCCTGAGTTCCGGTCGCGGCCTCCACCGCGGCGCCGTTTATCTCCTGGAAGGCTTGCATGAAATTGCCGATTTCCGCCTTGAAGGCGCTGAAGCTGTCCAGGTTGACCCTGCTGACATCCCGGACGCTCGCCATGCTCGCGGTGATGTGCTGGAGGGCCTTGGCGATGGCGTCGACGTTCTCGGTCGCGGACTCGGAAAGCTTCTTTATCTCTTCGGCGACGACCGAAAACCCGCGTCCGGCTTCGCCGGCGTGAGCGGCCTCTATGGCCGCGTTCATCGACAGCACGTCGGTCTTGGACGCAATTTCCTGGATGGCGCCGCTCATCTCGATGATGAGGTCGACATCCGCCTTGGCGGCCACGACGAGCTCATCCAGCCGAGCGGAGTGCTCTTCACCTTGCGCCGCCCGTTCCATGAGCGCTTGGATCGCGATATTGCGCTTGGTCGCGATGCCGGCGATGCTCTTGATCGAGGCGTTCATTTCCTCTATCGAAGCGCCGATCTGATTGATCGCGGAAGCCTGCGTCTCCACCTTCGAGGCGAGCGCGTCTATCGCCACGGCTATTCCGTTCACGCCGTCGGTCGACTTCCCGAAGCTTTCCAGGAAGCCCAGCACGATGCTCTTGAGGATCTTCGTCTCACCGGTGATGACGGAATCCCGATAGATGCTCTCCCGCAGCTCCTCGACCAATCCGATAGTGCGTTTGGCATTATCCGCCAATACTTCTCGGGTACCCTCGGCCGATTTCAGGATGTCGTCGACGATCCGCTCGGCTCCTTGCGAGGCAGGTCGTATTTTCTCCAGCGTGCGCAGGGAATCCTCGAGTTCTTGGACGAAGCGCGCAGCCCTTCTCGCGACGCCCACAGTTGCGAGAAGGGCTATGACGAAACCGATACAAGCCGACATGATGGGAACGAGACCGACAGCCGTGACAATCGCTACAGGCAGAAAAGCGGCGATAGCCATGGAAGCAATGGGAAGAATCCAAAAAAAGATCCTGCGATTCGGCATTCGTCGTACATTATTGGCGTTCATACATGTCAATTATATCTGAGACCGATTGATTGAAAATAACCAAATCGTTTTTTCATATTCATTCATTCCCAGGATGATGTTGGGGATTGGATCGAATCGCCGACTCCCCTCGTCCGCGCAGAACGGCAGGAACTTCGCGGACGTCGAGAAGGGTTCGATCGACCTGAGGCAGCTCGAGACCCTCGATATGTACGCAGGGGAATAGGCCCTGATTCTCGTGCTATACTGAGATCGAGCGGGGTTTCTCGCCGAGCTCTATCCGGCTCTAGGCGAGTTTATCCGTACTCATATTGACCGGGAGGGAGCGCCATGGAAGAGACGACCGGCGACCAGGGAAAGCCAGTAGTTCCCGAGTCCGAGCTTCGAGCCTCCCCCCAGGAGCGCGAGCTCGCCGTATCCCGTCTTCAAGACGGTTATGTCAGCGGCTACCTCGACGATGCCGAGCTCGACGCTCGAATCAGGAGAGCCCTCGATGCGAAGTTCCGTTCCGAGCTCTCGGTCCTCGTCGGCGACCTCCCCCTTACGGCCCCGAAGCCCTCGGCCGTCGGGATGCGGCCGATTAAAAAGTTGAAGGTCCACGGCGGTCGACTCGCGAAAACCGGTCCCTGGGTCGTAGGCCCACGTCTTCGAAGCGTCCTGTACAAAGGCGACATGGTCCTCGACCTCCGGAAGGCTGTATTGACCTCGCCCCTTACGCGCCTCAAGGTACGATGCTACAAGAGCCGCCTCGAGATCATCGTGCCCGGCGGTTGCCGGATCGACATGCGCGGCAGGACCTACAAGGGGACCTGGGACGACCGAAGCTCGGGCGGCCTCGAAAGCGGCCCCCTGATCCGACTCGAAGGCTCGGTTTACAAGGGCAGCGTGATCGTACGGGAGGACCCGGGCGAGGGCGGCTGATCGCGGCGAGACTCCGCTTTCGCCTTACGATCGCTCCCCATATGCGGGGATCCTGAGTATCTTCGAGTTCCGGAGGTCTGGAGCATGAACATCGCATTCCTCGGCTACGGCCAGGTCGGATCCGCCCTCGCGGATCATCTGCAGAAACTCGGCCACGAGGTGAGCCTGGCCGCATCGGACCCGAGCTCCGAGAAGCTTCGACAGGCGCTTGCCAGGAATCCCAAGCTCAAGGTCCTGCCTCCCAAAGAGGCAGTTGGCCCGGCCGACGTGGTATTTCTGGCTACGCCCTTCCAGGCCAACGAGCCGGCGCTGAAGGCCGTCGCGACGGAACTCGAGGGCAAGGTCCTCGTCGATTGCACGAATCCCGTCGGTCCAGACCTGAGCCATGGCCTGAAGAGCCTGCGATCGGGCTCGGAGCTGGTGCAGGAACTCGCTCCCGGGGCCGAGGTAGTCAAAGCCTTTACCATCTATGGCTATGAGAACTTCGAGGACAACTCCTTCCCGCTGTACGGAGTCAAACCGGCGATGATGTACTGCGGAAGGAACGCCGTCGCGAAGGAGAGGGTAGCCGGGCTCATCCGTCAGCTGGGGTGGGAGGCTCTCGACGTCGGCGGCCTCGAGCAGGCACTCCACCTGGAGCACATGACCCTGCTCTGGGCGCGGATGGTCCGCTCAGGCGGCCGTTCGCCGCATACGGTCTGGGCGATGCTGACGAAGTAATTCGATCTCGTCGGCGTTTCTCGTCGCGTTTTGAAGAAGAGCGCCCGGATGTCTCGGCCCTATCCTATGATTTTTTTAATAAACAGACCGATGATCATCGTAATTAACACGGAGCACATTGTCCCGACTAGGAAATACTCCGCAAAATTCTTATTCTCCAGTTCCTTGAATCGAGCCAATGCCTTCGCTGCTATTACAAATCCAATCGTCGTGATGTTTCCGGTGATTATTAATATAAAGAGAATCATTCTCTCTATAATGCCTATTATCTTCCCCATGCCATTGTGCGTATTCCGGGCCAAATTTGCCACCCATTCCGGCGGAAAGCTGCCACCTGTTC
>CAYNFM010000116.1:0-9642 GCA_964396415.1 uncultured Treponemataceae bacterium
CTCTCCCTGCATTTCAAAAAACAGCCTAATCGTCACTCAAAAAGGCAAAGCGCCCCTTTTGATTTAAATTCCAATGTAGGGATGACGTTAACGCATATTTAATGATTTGATTTCCATTTCATTGGCGCAAAGGATTGCACCTAGACCTTCGCGAGCCGTACCCTTGCCAGGTAAATCCTCGCCTTTCCCTCGTGCGAGGAATAATAGCTGACCCACAGGAGTCCGCGATGAAGGACCAT
Organism: uncultured Treponemataceae bacterium; assembly: GCA_964396415.1. GTDB lineage: Bacteria > Spirochaetota > Spirochaetia > Treponematales > Rectinemataceae > UBA1306. Next base: position 240 of record CAYNFM010000116.1, read on the forward strand.
CCCAGGATAGCCGCAGTCTCCTCCCGAGGGAAGTTCGAGTATAGGGCTCAGGGATGTATCGGTCATCGAGCAGACTGCGACCGATGGCTCTCCTCGTCTCCAGATCCTGGTGGCGGCTACTAAGCTCCCTCCGGGGAGGACGATGAAATCGGGCCCGCCGACCTGTTCTTCGGTCTCGCTCCAGCGCCATGATCGGTAGGGCGGAGAGCTCGCGCCGATCCAGGCGCGGCCATTGCCTCCCTCGCGGCGGACGAGGGCGATGGCCTCTCGTCCTCGAAAGCGCAGAGTAGCTTCGTTCGGCTTGCCCGGGATGCCGAGATCGACGAGCTCCCTATAGGCGAAGCCGTCTCCGCTCTCGAGGAGGGCGACGGTCCACCTGCGCGGGCTCGGCAAGCGATAGCTTATCCCGTAGCTCCTGCCCCGGGCGCGATCGACGCGCCAGAGCCAGTCTCCCTCCTCGGCGATCGGGAGGGGAGGGGTCCAGGAAAGGCCGTCGGAGGACCGGCAGACCCGCGGCCTTCGGCCCTCGTAGCGGCCCTTCCGTACCGGGCTGCCGCCCATGAGGAGCTCGAGCCTCCCTCCCGGGGCCGTGGAGAGCTTGGGGTCGCGCAGGTCGATGCCGCGCTCGGCGATCAGGGCCGCGCTCTCCCAGGCATGGCCGTCCCGCGAGCGGAGGACGCGGATCCTGCCCGCGCAGAGGGCATGCGAGGCCCCCTCGCGAAAGGCGCAGAGCCATTCTCCGCGGTATCGGGCGAGGTCGGTGAAGGCGTTGTGTCGAGCCCTCTCCCATATCATCCGGACCGAGACGAGCTCGGCTTCGCTCTTCGGCATGGGGCGGCCTATTCCGTCTCGAATTTCCCGATCTCGCTCTCGAGGATGGTGATCGCCTGTGAATTGTCGCTGCTTATATCGGAAAGGGAGACCGCGGATTTGAGTATCTCGTTCATGCCCGCGGCTATCTCCGAGATGCCGTCCCGGTATTGGATGGCGAGGTCGTTGATCCTGCCCGACGAGCTCGTGATCCCGCTGGCGCTCGCGTTCATCCCGACGCTCGCGTCCCGTACCTCCGACGTCACCTGGACCAGCTTCGAAACTTGGGCCGTAATCTGCCTGCCGCCCAGCATCGTCTCCCGAAGCCCGGCCAGGGTCTCGTTCATCCCGGAGGAGACGTCCTTGATGCCCGAGAGGATCCGGACGATGAGGCCGTTCATCGTTCCGGTCTGGGCGGAGGTGGATTGTATGGCGGCGATCATGGCGTGAAGGGAAGAGCTGATGGATTTTGCGCTGCTCGACGAGGTTTCGGCCAGCTTCCGGATCTCGTCGGCGACGACGGAGAAGCCGCGGCCGTACTCCCCGGCGTGGGCGGCCTCGATCGCGGCGTTCATGGCCAGGAGGTTGGTCTTGCTCGAGACGTCGTTGATGACGTTGATCAGGTCCAGGATCAGCTCCGTCGACTTGGAGATTTCCTGGATGGAGTCGACCGTCAGCCTCAGGTTCTGCTCGCCGGCGGTAGTCATCTCCGCGAGCTGGTCCGCCAGGGCCTTCTTCCCCTCCGTGGCCTTTTCCATCGCCGCGATGCCGGCGATCATCTGCTGGACGGCGGCCGACGAGTCGCCGACCGAGATCGATTGATCGGCGATGAGCCGGGCCACGACCTCAATCGTGCGGCTGATGTCGGTCGCGCTCTTCGCCGAGGCTTCGATCTCGTCGTGGAGCAGCGTGATCTTATCGTTCATAGCGTTGACGGTGGCCGTTATCTCGTTGATGGTGGCGGAGACCTCGCTCGAGTTCGACGCCAGGCTCGAGCCGATTCCGCGCGAATTCGCGGCGACCTTCTTCAGGTTCTCGATCGAACCGTTCAGGTTCCGGGCGAAGGCGTTGAAATTCCGGGCGATTTCCCCGAGCTCGTCGTTCGACGAGCTCGCGATCCTCTGATTCAGGTTTCCCCTCGACATGACGGCGAAGGAGGCGGAGAGGCCGCCCAGGGCCCTCGTGATGCGGGAGGCTACGAGGAAGACGAGGAAGGCGTAGACGCCGAGGGCGACGAGGATAGCCGCTATCGAGATGGCCGAGATTATCGTGAGGACCCCGTAGAACTCTTCGGTATATGAGGAGATCACCAGGGTCGAGTCGTATTGCGGCAGGTACTCGAAGAGGGCGAATTTCTGCCGCGGGCGAGCATCGCCGGGATTCATCCAGTCATAGTTTATCCTGCCTTTCTTCTCGGCGAGGATTTCCTTGAATATATACCTGCCCCGGGCGTCCGGGGTCTCGAATACGTTGCGGTTCTCGAGCGAGGGATGGACGACCATGGTCCCCTTGGGATCGAGGACGAAGGGGTAGCCGGTTTTGCCGATCTTGATAGAAAGGAGGTAGTTCCCTATGTCCCGGATATCGATGATATCCCTGAACTCGTCTTTGTAGGACGCGGCCCAGATGATGATATCCCAGGGCTCGAAGTAAGTCCTGTAGCCGACCTCCTCGCGGGTCTCGGTCTCCCCGGGATTCCTCGCCGGGAATTCGATGAAGCCGTTCTTCATCGTCATCGCCCGCTTGAACGCGTCGATCCGGCTCAGGTCGGCGCCCTCGAGCTTGGGATGGAGGACGGCGATGCCGTTGGAGTCGAGCCCGGCGAGGTAGCCCGTGTCGCCGATCTTGCCGAATTCCGGGCTGTACCATATCGCCTTGAGTCTTGCCATCGCCTCTTTCCGGCTCATCGCTCCGTTTTCGACCTGGTTGAAGTAATATGCGATAAGGTCTTTCGCCTTTTCGGCGCCGCCTCGGAGGTAGCTTCGCACCGAGCTTTCCATGGAGGCGTCGATGAGCTGCCGCGTCAGCGTCATGGTATTCTCGAGATCCTGGTCGATGTTGCTCCTGATGTAATTCGAGACGGTAGCCAGGAAGGTTCCCCCCAGGGCTATGAAGATGACGAAGGTCGCCGCGCATATTTCCAGTACCATTTTATTGCGTAGTTTCATCGCTTTCCCCCGGGTGGCACGAAGTCGTGGACGATTGAAGTTTTCTGATGCTTGCAATTATTCTAACCTCAAAGGGAGCGGAGTCAAGCCGCCGGCGATCGGCCGGACCGGCGACTTTCCCCGGATCCGCGCTGTATACTGCGTCCATGCCGGCCTTCCCCGCCCTGCGCATGCGTAGCAAGATGCTCGCGCTCTGCCTCTCCTGCTCCCTCCTCGCGCTGTGCGCGCAAGCCGCCTTCTTTCAATCCACGGCGGCCTCGATGCTCTACGAGCGCGAGCGCGAATCCAGCCGCCGCCTGCTCCAGAGCATGCAGGACGAGCTTTACATGTGGGTCAAGTCCTACGAGAACGACCTCATCAAGGTTTATAACCGAGCCGATTTCATCCGGGATCTCGCGGGGGGAACTCCGAGGCAAGCGCTGCGTTCCAAGTATCGCCGCATCGCCTACGACCTGGCCTTCTCGGTATTCGACCCGGCGCAGGAGGTAAACGCCGTTTACATCTACGATGCCGGCTACGACCTCGTGAGCTCCTATCGAAGCGCCTCCACCCCCAAATTCAACTACCCCGAGGACATTTACGAGGATAGGAGGGCCTATAACGCCGACATCGTCTCGGCCTACGTCCGTTCCGACCGGAGGGTCATGCTCGTCTCGAGCTATTACAATTCGAGCCGGCAGAAGGACGTGATGCGCTTCGCGCTCAAGATATACGGAAACGACCTTAAGACGAAGATCGGGTACATCGTCTGCGACGTCGATTCGGGCGGCTTCCTTCGAATAGTCGAGAAGTACGCGTTCTCGAGGGGCCAGGTCCTGTGGCTCCAGCCTTCCGGCGACAGGCCGGCCTTCCGCTACGGCTCCCCGCTCGGCAGGGGGGCGGCGTATTACGACGAGGCGGTCCGCGGCATCGAGGCGGGGGATCGGAAGGGGCAGGGCGGGAGCTCCCGGAGGGGTAGCGTGCTTTTCGACATCCCTCAGGAAAAGTACGATCTCACCGCCTATTCGCTGACGCCGCAATACCTGCTCGAGGAGAGCCAACGCGCCCTCGCGCGCAACCTGCTGGTGATCGCCCTCCTCGTCGTGGCCGTCGCGGCGGTCTCCGCGGCCCTCCTCGCGCTGTCCCTCACCAAGCCCCTCATGCGGATGTCGAGGAGCCTGAAGCGCATCAGGGACGGGGAAACCGGGCTGAGGCTCGAAGGGCTCAAGTCGGACGAGATAGGCGAGCTCGGGAGGGCCGTGAACGATATGCTCGATCGGATCCAGGGCCTCATAGCCGAAGAGTACGACGCCAAGCTCCTTCTCAGGCAGGCTGAATACAAGGCCCTGCAGGCTCAGGTGAATCCCCATTTCCTCTATAATTCCCTGGACACCATGAGCGGGCTCGCCCTCTCGCGGGGCTGCGACGACGTAAGCGCCCTTTGCCGCGCCCTCTCGAACATCTTCCGCTACAGCATAGACATGAAGGACGATCTCGCCACGGTCGCGAGCGAGATCGTCAACGTCAAGAACTACATGTACGTGATGAACGCCCGCGCGGGCCACGGGATCCGCCTCGACATCCGCGTCGATACCGGCCTCCTGGGGGAGAAGGTGCCGAGGCTCTCGCTCCAGCCCCTCGTCGAGAACGCCCTCCTCCACGGGCTCAAGAACAAGCGGGGGGATAAGAGCGTCATCGTCGAAGGCCGATCCGAGAACGGCCGAATGGAGCTTTCAGTCGTCGACAACGGCGTCGGGATGGACGCGCGCGAGCTCGAGGTTTCCTTCTCGGGCGGGGCCGGCGAAGCCCTGGCGCAAGACTCGTCCATCGGCCTTCGGAACATAGACGCGAGGATCAAGCTGCTCTTCGGCGAAGGGTACGGCGTCAGCGTCGAGAGCGAGCCCGGGGCGGGCTTCAGGGTCTCCTTCGCCGTACCCAGGAACGGGGAGGGGGGGCGGGAATGAGCCGGGCCGCGTGCAAGCTCCTCATCGCGGACGACGAGCCCTGGGTCCGCGAGAATCTCGTCGGCCTCGTCGATTGGGAGGAGCTGTCGATCGAGCTCGCCGAGCCGGCCGAGGATGGCGAGGACGCATTGCGCAAAGTAGAGTCGGAGAGGCCCGACATCCTGATAACGGATATCGATATGCCCTATCTGGACGGGAACGAGCTCATAAGGCGGGTCAAGGAGAGGTATCCGGGCACGCAGGTCATCGTCCTGAGCGGCTACGGCGATTTCGCCTATGTCCGCGACGCCCTCCTTCACGGGGCGATCGATTACCTGCTGAAGCCCGTTACGCGGGGAGCCCTCGCCGACGTCCTCGGAAAGGCCCTCGACGCCCTGAAGTCCGGACGCGAGACGGAACGAGAGGCCGCCGATTCACGGGAAAGGCTCCTCGAGGCCGCCTCGATCCTTCGGGACGGCGAACTGAGCTTCGCCGTCTCCGAAGAAGCCTCCGAGCTCGGGGCCGAGCGCGCGCGGGGCGGCGCCGTCCTCGACCTTGACCTCGAGTTCGCTTCCTTTACCCTCGTCGTCGCCAAGCTGACTTCTCGCGGCGACGGACGGAGCTCCTCGGCCGAGATTTCCCGCCGCGGCCGGGAGATCAAGGCTACTCTCTCGGCGATCGCGCGGGGATCGAAGCAGGTCGTCTTCCACAATCTCTTCGCGCGGAACGAGTTCGTCCTCCTGATCGAGACCGATCCATCCGGTCTCGCCCGGCTCCTCGGGGAGCTCCCCGACAAGCTCGAAAAGCGCACCGGCTTCAGGGCGAGCGTAGCGGCGAGCCGCTCCTACTATTCCTTCGCCAAGCTTCGATCGGCCTATCTCGAGGCTCGCGCCTCGCTCATGGGAAGGGCTCTCGGCGGCGGGAGAGCCGCGCGCGCCGGCGCCCGCGAGCCGGAAATACGGAGGCGCGTGACTCCCGAGCTCGAGAAGCGATTGGAATTCGCCCTCGGCTCCAGGAACAAGCTCCTCGCGCGGAAGCTGATCTTCGATGAGATCGGGCTCCGCGGCTGCGACGAGGCCGGATGGCTCCTCATCGAGGCCAAGCAGACGGCCGAGTACGTGGCGGGAATGATCTATCATAGAGCCGATCCGGGCCCGGCCTTTCCCCACTCCACCATGCTCGCGATGGACAACCTGGCCGAGAACCTGGACATGGCCTTGGACGGCGAGGACATCCCGGAGGCATGCTCGGCGCTCGAGCAGCTGCTCGACGAGGCTTTCGGGGAAAGTGCCGATTCCGGAGCGAGCGATAGCATGATCGGAGTCGCCAGGCGCGCGAAGGAATATATCGACGAGCGCTATTTCGAGGATATCTCGCTGACGTCGGTGGCGGCCTTCCTCCATGCGGATCGGGCCTTCCTCTCGAAGGCCTTCAAACAGGTGACCGGATGCAACATAATGCTGTCGATAGCAAAGAGGCGTATAGAGAGGGCCCAGGAGTACATCAGGCAGGGAGACCAGAGCCTGACGGATATCGCCGATCTCGTCGGATACTGCGAATACGCCTATTTCAATCGCGTCTTCCGCAAGGTCGCCGGATTGAGCCCGAGCCAATACAAGGCCTCGGTCCAGGGAGGCGGACGATGAAGCTCGCCGCGGCTTCGGGCGGAGGGGCCGGGAGAGCCTGCCGCGCCCTTTGCCTGCTCGTTCTCGCCCCGCTCGCTCTCTCAGTATCGCTCGGCGCCTGCGCGCGGAAAGGCGAGGTAGCGGATCGCGGCGCTCTCGCCGATGGCGGGTCGAACTCGGGTCCGGCCTCGACCGTCCCCCGCAAGGTCCGCCTATCGGTCCTGGCGGGTCAGTCGACGCCCGATCCCGGCATCGAGGGAATGATCGACGACCTTCTCGAGCGCGAGCTCCCGGACGTCGAGCTGGAATGGGAGCGCGTAGACTGGGGCGATAAATTCGAGTCGCAGATGCAGGCGAAGTTCGCCGCCGGAGAAGTTCCCGACATCATGATCGGCAAGGCCCAGGACGTCGCGACCTATCTGCCCTCCGGCAATCTCGCGCCGATTCCGCCCTCTGTGCTCCGCTTCGTGCGCAAGGAGGCCCTCCGCTCGGTGTCCGCGGAGGGCCGAGCCTTCGGCGCCCCGTACAACGCCTTCTATCAGGGAGTGTTCTATAACAAGGACATCTTCGCGCGCCTGGGCTTGAGACCGCCCAGGACTCGCGAGGAGCTGGACGCTGAGGTCGGAAGGATCCGCGCCGCTGGGATCACGCCCTTCGCGGCCGAATTCGGCGAAAACTGGTACGCCGGAAACGTAGTGATGCAGCTCGCGATGGGCGACGTCTTCGATCGGGTGCCCGACTGGGGCGACAAGTTCCGCGCGGGCAAGGTCTCCTTCTCGGGCTCGAAGGAGTACCGCGGCTGCATCCTCGAGCTGCAGGATATCCTGCGCGAGTCCTGGCCGGACGCCCTCGCGATCGATTCCTCCGAATGCGACGAGCGCTTCGCGAGCGGCGAGGCGGCGATGTACGTGACCGGTTCGTGGACTCTGCAGACCGTGAACGTCGTGAATCCCGGGATGAAGCTGGGCGTATTTCCCTTCCCGAACTCCGGAGGCGACGCGAAGCTGCTCTTCGAGCCGAACATGACTTTTATGCTGAGTTCCAGGACCGATCATCCCGACGAAGCGGCGAAGGTCCTTGAAATGATTTTCGGCAGCCGGGACCTCGCCTCGGAGATATTCGACTTCACGCGCAGCTCCTCCCTGCTCAACGACTCAGGGACTATAATCCCTCTTCCCATCCAGTCCGATGTGGATCGCTTCAGGCGGGAGGAAAGGGTGGCGGACGTGACGCTAGGCAATACGCAGTTGATCTGGTCCTTCCAGCAGGACATGGCCGTCAGGCTCGGGGAGTGGCTCCAGGGGAAGGCCAGCCTCTCCTCGGCGCTCGAGCACGCCGACGGCGACAGGGCCCTGAGCGGGCCCGTCAATTAATATAATGCAGAGCTTTGCATAACGGGAAGTCGCGTATCGCTCGGGCCCCCTTGGTCATGAAGCCGCTCGCGGAGGACTCGACGTAGCCTTCTTCAATGCAATTGCTCGCATAGATTTGTATAGCCCACCAGACTCATCAACCCTTACTTCAAAACGCTTATTGGCAGCATCTTCTTTTATTTTCAGAGTGAAGCCCTTCATGATTATTATCCAGATTTTGAAGCGTAAACATGCATACCTCAGATGGGCGGGAGCATCGCTTTTTTGATGCCGCGGTGGCTATGTCCACAAAGCTCAATCGAAACCCTCATTTCCGAAAAGAGGGCAGATGCGCTGAAGCCAGGTCAGGCTGACTAGCGGGATAGGCCACGGATTGCCGTCGCAGCCTGAAGCCTTGCTCATTGGCCGGCAGGCGGTTGCCAGAGCTCTACCTTGTTTTCTTCCGGATCTATGACCCAGGCAAACTTCCCATACTCGGATTCGTCAATTTTCTCGAGCACGTTGCAGCCTTCTTCCTTCAAGACCTTGACCAGGGCGTGGAGGTCTTCTACTCGGTAGTTGACCATGAAGGGAGCGGAGCTCGGAGCAAAGTGATCGCTTTCTTGCGGATCAATCAACCAGGCGGTCGTGCCTGCTACCGGCTTGCCCTCGGCGTCAGTCCAATCGAAGGAAGCTCCGCCCCATTCTTGGACATCGATTCCCAGGTGCTGCTTATACCAAGCCTGTAACGCCGGAGCGTCGTTGGCTTTGAAAAAGATGCCGCCAATACCCGTGACTCGTTTCATGGAACCTCCGAGGTTGTGAGATGAAGTATTCTCTGCGGCCTAAAGCCGCACTCAAGCTGAGATATTCGAGGAAAATCATCGGTCTTAAGTATAATATGGGGAATCCAGGTTTTGACATTAGATGTTGCGATGATACTTCTTGTCGCGATGCTCAAACCGCGTACGTAAATGTCTTTTCCAGGCTGCTGCTTGAGTGCGAGCGCTTCCTCTGCGACGCTTGCGCTCAAGATTCTCGTGTTGTCTCTCCCAACATGTTTCAATGTCGTGGAGGATACGAGCTTGTCGAGCAACTCTAACACGCGAGCGTACCCATTTTCTGCTTCTGTCTCAGATTGGTTCCTGGCGATATTCGGCCAGCAAGGTACCATTAGCTGATATGTAATCCGTCCGAAGAGGACGGGCCTCGCTTTTCGCAAGAGCCTGGTGTAGTACTCGAGCACCTCCTTGTCCTCGATCAAGTCCGTGTGGTTGCAGAACCCATCAGTAGTTAGACCGATCGTAAAACGAACTTTCTTATTGACCCTTCTTAAATGAAAAGTTCAAGCGCCGCTTGATTCGGAGGAGGGACTCATACTTCGCAGCTCGCTACGCACAACGCTTCGAGGTACAGGGTATGAGGCACTCCTACAATATATTTCCTTGCCGAACGAACCATACCTCGCAGCCTCGCTGCGAGGTCGTTCATTTAGCCTTTGCCAGCTCAGCAACGAACACTGCCAG
>CAYNFM010000117.1:0-9545 GCA_964396415.1 uncultured Treponemataceae bacterium
CAGTTCTCTAAGAGCGTGGCTTAAGCTTCTGATTCGCAGGCGGAGCGCGCAACAGCCCTTCGACCGATAAATCTTCATCGACTTCCGGCCAATGAATTCCGTAACCAGAAGCGGATATCTCAAAACGCTTGGCGCAAGTAACGCCGATCCGCCGGGGATAGCTGGAAGCTGAATGCTTCCTCAATATTGAACGAGTCGAAAAGAGACGACGGCCGCATGCTGCCATGATTTTGTGTACATACCATGGGACCCGTCGTGAAGGCCATCATCGTGATCACTTTTTCTCCAAGGCAGCGATCCGGCTCTCGACGTCGACATCGTTCTGGACCGTCAGCGCCTTCTTGAGGTGGAGCAGCGCCTTATCAGGCTGCCCGAGCGTGTTCTGGTAGAGATCAGCGAGCGCGAGCTCGACCGCGAAGGATGTCTCCTGACTTGAGGAAAGCCCCTCGAGCAGGGCTGCCGCTTGCTCAGGATTCCCTTGGCGGGATAGGAGTTCCGCGTGGAGAAACACTGCCACGCGATTATCCGCGTCCAGTTTTTTTATGCGCGAAAGATAGGAATTAGCCTCAGTCCAGTTCCGCTGTTGGATGGCGTCGGCTGCATTGTCCAAAAGTTCATCCAGATTGGCCATCTGCACATATACAACTTGCGTTGGTCCGTTAAACGAAAAGGTCCAATCCAGGGATTCGAAGCCCCCCTTTTTGAAGTGCAAGGTCACCGTTCCGAATGGCACGCCCGGCAAATAGTATCGTCCATGAATATCCGTAAGGGCGATTTTTTCTGTCGCATCTCCCCAGCTGACGCTCACGTCCTGAACGGGCATTCTGTTTTCATTGTAGACCATTCCGCGTAGGACTGCGCTTGTGGTGCTGACCTTGGGCGACTTCGTCGTCGCGCATCCGTTGAGCGATGCCGCCAAGGCGATCACCCCCAGAATCAGCATCAGTCGCTCATCGAGTGACTTCATAAACCCCTCCAGGACCAAGTACGGTAAATGCCCGATCGCCGACGGTCTTCAAGGTCCATTTCCTTTTCGTCTCTCCTGGACTGAGCAGTATGACCTCACCAGAGATGGTGTTTTTGAAAAAAAAGGTTGGAGTTCCCAATTGATCCACGGACGAACCAAGGAAGATCACGCTGGTAGTGTCACTAGGACCAGGGGGAGGCGCGGGGCGCGGTGGTGCCGAGTTCATCGTGTGGGTCTGACGGAACCAGGGGCCGGAAAGCGCCGTAACCGACGTAGCGGGATCGGAAACAGGTGTCTGCGACCGGTGCGAGCGTTCGGTGAGCACCGGTGGATCCTCAGCTGTCGGCGGGCGTAGCAGATACAGGGCAAGCCCGAGCAGAAAAACGGCGAGTCCTAGTATCACCAGGCCTTTAGGGTAGGACGGCATGGCCCACCTCGAAGGTAAGTGCATACGAAAAGCCCTGCTTTTTCACCACCGATAGGGTGCGAAACAGTGTTTTTGGATCTTCGCCGCGAAGAAGTTGCATGAAGCGGAACCATGACTCGATGGGACCTTCGGCGTGGTACAGAATCCATTGGGAGGAGGGAGAGTTCTCCGTTACGCGGGATTCAAGAATCCCAAGGTCCGATTCTTTCGCGACGGCCTGGACGCGCACGGCGAGGCTTAAAGGATCTGGCAGGGTCCCGGGGGTGTAAAAACGGTCGCGTAAGGTACGCAAAGACGACGTGCTTCCCGAACTCTCGGCGCGAAGGGATGTCTGCGTTATCCGAAGGGCACGCTTTTGCAGGGCAATAAATGCGGTATCGAGGCGGGAAAGCTCATCCAAATAGGTACTGAGACCGAGGAGAAGTCCCGCGGCAGCCGTAGCGAAACCGAGAAGGCAAAGCAGGGTACGTTCTCTAGGAGTCAAGGGACAGACCCCCCTCGAGCGTAAATACTTCGCTCCCGTCCTTCTGTGTCTTTATATCATCGACACGCAACGTATGGAACCAGGGGTCGGCGGTCAGCTTTCGCACACTTGTAAGCGCGGAAGAGCTCGTAGCGGTCAGAACCAACTTCCCTTGGGCCCATTCCATATCGATAATCCGGGTGTCGCTTCCCCATGCAGCGGCAAGATGCTCAAATAGTTCCGGGATTGGCGCTCCCAGGGCCTTGATCAACAGGGCGGTTTGCTCCTGGGGGCTAGGCGCTGCCGCCCGCGACTCGGCCTTTTTCAGCCAGGACGACCACGCTTCGTTTCTCGTTTCGCGCACGAGCCACGCATCCCTGAGCGTCGCGACGCAGAGCAAAAGACCGGCGGCAACGAGGAGAATTCCAAGGACCTGGGGCAATCGGCGTCGCCGCGGAGTTTCCCACGGAGGGAGGGCAGCCAGTAGCTTTGTCCGTAGCACCTCGGGCACTTCTTTACCGTGCAGGTCGGGCGGCAGGGGAAAGTGAGAATCGGGCGCCAACGCGAAGATTTCCGCATCGGCGCATTTCGCCAGGATGCGCGAGCGAAGCTCGAGATCGGTGGACCCAATGGGGGCGAAGGATGTCGTAAGGAGTCCCGCTTCGTAGTAATGCGTCACGAGGCCGTCCGGGGTCGTGATGAAGAGGAGAACCTTGGGAGGCAAAGTCCGGGGAACGAAGAGAGGCACGCCGATCCGAAGGCCTTTGGCGGGGTTGGGGAATGTATCCCGTGCGTTTGCCGAGGCCAAGAATGCGGCGCCGCAGGTTTTTTTACCGTGACGGAAGATCTGAGTGTGAAACGCGTAGCTTTCGGCATTGACGGGCAGGGTAGCCTGGACTTTGTAGCGCAGGGAGGCCTCGAGCTCCGCATGCTTCAGGGCTGGGAGCTCGAAGACGTAGGTCTGAACCCAGCGGTATGAAAGGAGGGTCCCTGAAGAGCGTACGGACGCTTCTGAGCTCGTCGGGGACCACCACGAAAGCTGTTTCATGCTGTCGTCCAGTACGTTTGCAGAATGCGGAGAGTCAGCTTTGGGGGCGAATCGGTCGAATAGTCCACTGTCATGATGAAGGTAAGTACCGCTGACCCCGCGGGCACGCTCCCCTGGAGGAAACGGCATCTGGTCCCCAAGTATTGCAGCAACGGGGAGTTTGTGTCCACGCCCAAGGCCTGTTGCAGGGTCTCAGGAGCCCATGGCTTAGAAGCTCGTCCCGCCATGAGGACTTGGAGCTTGGCGTCGGGTTGATCCAATTTCCAATCCGGGTCGCGCAGGATAGCCAGGAGAACGGCGGGGGAAACGGTATTCACGTCCAGTTCGGGGTTAATCGTCAGGAGGTCGCCCACGGCCTCTTTCTCGCCGCCGATGAGGGCATCTAAATCCGACTGGGCCATGATTCGGCGGTTCGTGCGAAACTCGCGCACACTGGCGCGTACGGTCGACGCGAAGGTCGCATCGCCGGTTCGCAGGGTTAGAATTTTCTCGAGCATGATCTCGTCCGCGGTGTTTGCATTGAAAAAGGAATGCGCGCAATACAAGGTATTAAGGGCCTCGGGTTGGAAATAGTCCTTGTACTCGTCAAGCGCGACGAACGGGCCGTTATTCGCGCGATAGGTCGTGAAATCCTCAACCGATTTCCCGAGGAGAGTTCCGATGAGCTCACTGTCCTGTAAGAGGAAGGGCGTAATGGAATTGAGGTTGATGCGAGAAGACAGCGAGAGAAGCGCGCTCCCGGTTGGGAAGGAGGGGGCGTGGTTTATCCACCAGGCGTCAAGAGTTTGCGCATCGGCGTTCCAGGTTTCTTGCAGGGCGGTATTAAGCTTTCCGACGGTCTCCCATGCCGCTGATCGGGTGTCGAGCAGTGTTTCGGCCCTGCTCCGATCCACGAGCAGCTGCCGGGAACTCAAGACTGCCCCCGCAAGGAAGGCGGCGGTCAGGGCGAGGAGTCCAACCGCGGCCAGCGTCGCAAATGCCGGTAGGCGCCGTTTCATAGGAGGAAGGCCCCCCATGAAGCTTGGTACTTGGATTAGTGGCGGTGGGAGCCTTCGGGTGGCTGCTGGTACGCCGGATCAGGTACAACATGAAGGAATGGCCGGGGAGTTACGCGGTGTGGGAGAAGAGCTGGATGTGCAATAAGTGTGGGAACATTTTCCGAGGTGAAGCCTAGGCCGTCCTGAATATCCTTGAGGTCCCCAGCCGGATCACCGGCTTCAGCGTCCCCGTCTTCGGCGTCTTCTGGAATCCTCCGCAGCCCGAGGTCATCGCGGCCCACCTCGATGTCGAGGATCATTGTATCGGTTCGGTGCTCGACATCCGGCGGTTTCTTACCGAGGTCGTCGGAGGGCTGGCCGAGAAATCGAAGTTCGCCGAACATCTCCGCGCGATCCGTGCCGCGGTGCGAGGTAGGCGATGATGGGAGCAGGCGAGTCCTCGTTTTTCATCGCGCTCGACCAGCTCCGTGCCACGATAGTGCCTACATGTCGCCGAGATCGCCGTCATGCATGGCCTGGACGTCGAGGGTGAGCTCGCAAGTATCCTGCCTACGCTATTAGAGAAGGACGACGAATCGGTGCCTACAAGGCCGGGACGTTGCTCACGGCCTGGACCGAGATCGTATTTTATTGTGGAACATGTTCTGTTTTATTTGTTCGACGGCCTTGCCGAAGAAGACACCGAAATAAATTGTAGCACCGAGGGCTATCAGCGCTAACAGCAGTGTTAGGCTGGCCACTAGATAATCGTAGCCACCATATATCTTGATTGGCTTTAATGCGTTGTAGCCTGTGAGTGCGAAATCCTTGAAGGTGAATGCCATAAGACCCAACGCTGCGCAGGCTATGTAGTTGCGGAATGCCTCTCGTCGCTTGCCGATCAATGATCTAGCCACTGGTTTCCTCCTGTTGTTCGTGACGCACTAGTACTAGTATCGACGAGTTTAACATCATCATTATCAGCGCGATCGCGGTTTTTCGAGCCTGCGATTCTGCGCATTGAGGCCATTTCCCTAATACCCGACGGCTCAGCTCCAACAAGCTGAAGAATAGCCAGACATATTCCTTAATCGGAACGGTCAATCGTCTATGCGACTATAGGTTCTAAGGCTACATGTCGCCGCGATCGCGGTCATACACGTAAACTGCGCGAGGGACAGTGCTTGCCCTAGGTAAGTCCGCCCCGCAAATCTTCGCCCGCCCGCTCATGACGAGCGGGCGGCTTGCTTTCCCAGGCGCGGCGTCCTGCCGCGCGGCTGTGTAGCTCGGACTTCGCGAACCCGGGTCTTACGCGAAATCTCGATCATCTCGACTTCGCATAAGACGCGGGTTCGCAGGGGCGGCGGTCGATTGCTGCGACTCTTCCGCGTTGCGCGACAGCTGTTTGAGGCGGCCGAGAGCTGCCGCGGAGGCAGTAGCCTCCTTGGCTGGGCGGAAGATCGAAAAGGACACGGCAGCTGAAGTAGCTGTAAACCATTGGGCCCGTATCTCTGCTATAATAATCTCCGCCCTCCTCCTGGGCGTGTCTCGACCTTTGTTTTCTGTCAGGAACGTCGGGAGACGTACCAAGGGAGCGGCTATGAAAAGTAGTTCTCGTCTTCGCAAACGCATCAGGGCTCTAGGTCGTTGGGCTGATCAGCCGCGATGGCAGCTGATCGTGGGCCTAGCGATGCTTGGCTACATGATTTTGCATCCGTAGCACTACGCCGCCTATGTAAAAAATACTAAGGATCTCGTCCGGGTGGAGGGCATTCCTATTCACGCATTGAGCAAAGGGCTCATATCCGCTCGGTCGTGGGTTCGACCCCCTCTCTCGCTACTCGAGGCTGCACGATCTCGCCAAGAGCTGCCGCGGAGGCAGTAGCCTCCTTGGCTTAGGGAAGACCGAGACGGACACGGCCGCCGAGACGGCGGACCCGATATTGCCTAATCCAGAAGCATGCGCAGTGGCGACAAGGATCCGAGCCATTGCGCGTGCTGGGGATTAGGCGATGTGGGGTGTAAGGGGCCTACGGGTTAGAACTTCGGTGCGAGCCCGGCTTGTTTGCAGATTTTGTTGGCAGTAATGCGATCAATGTCCGTATGGCGCTTGATTGGGATGGTTGCAGTACCGTTGGAGAAGATGGAATGGTTTCCTCCCTCGCGGATAAGCCTAAAGCCATTTTGCTCGAAGTAGCGGACGAGGTCCTTGCGCTTGACCGACATTAGACTTCTACTGCTATTGGTTCGGTCAAGGCAGCATTGGTGGCCGGGATTTCTTTGCCGCTCTCATGGTAGGCCAGGACCATTTCGTGCAACGCATCTTCGAGCATTCTGCGGCAGTCTTCTAGATCGGATCCCTCTGTGATAACCTCGGGCCACTCGATAAGCTCGCCCATATATCCCGAATCGATCTTGGTGAACCGGGCGGTGAATGTTGCGATCATAGGCTCCCCATAGCCTCCTAGGGAATAATACTACTACGAATTGGCTCTGATAAGGTCATCCAAAGTCTTGAGGATGGCCTTTCTTTTTTGTTCGGGCAGCCGGTCGAGCTCGCGGAGGCGGCGGGTAAGGCGAAGAGACGGGATGGCATTCGAGTCATCGAGATCTTTGAGGCCGAGGAGCTGATCAGTCGAGACTTTGAGCGCCAAGGCGAAGCGGACGACCATCTCATCATTCATACGAGCGCGTCCGGTTTCGTAATCGGTGATTTGTTTCCGCGTGATGCCCATTATTTCCGCGAGAGCTTCCTGACTGAGACCCTTGACCTTTCGTAGCCCTGCTATTCGTTCACCAGTGGGAATAGGAGGAAGCGGGGGCGGAGGAACCTTTGACGGGCGTGGCATAAAAGGACTATACCAGTATGTTGACTAATGTACAAAGTGGGTGCATAATTGAAACCACAAAAGCCCTTGACAGAGGTTTTGATCGAGGGCCGAAAAGAAGCCCCCGGAACCGTTCACAGCTTGGCGGCAAGGACGGCGCCGGGGACCAGAGACCACAACGAGGAGCACCTCGTCATGACGTACCGACAGGATAGCATACGGTTGAGCATGACAAAAGGCCTCCTTGATAGGAGGCAAACATGGAAACCGCGCACGGCAACCTCGGCACCGCCGATGTTACCGACCTGTACGAAGCCGCGTACCTGATCCTGTGCGGCTGCACCGTCGAAGAAGTCACCTGCATCCCCGTTTCCGAGTCGCTGTCGTGCCGGCTTACCTTTTCGGGGCCCGGCCTTGATACGGCACAGAGAATCTTCACTGTGCGACAGGCGGTGGTGAATCTCGACGATTTTCGGCGAGCCTATGGCCAGGTGAACAGCTACGTGCACCAGGCGAAGAAGAGTTTCGATCGCGAACGGCGCTTACTCCGCCGCGGGGGCGATCTATGAATCGCCCGACCACAGAGACGCGTACGACGAGGACCGGCGAGCTCGCGGGAGCGGCGTTTTACTACGCGCGCGGGCTTCGCTTCGCGAGGCTCGAGATGCGCTCCCCCGCAGGCGTAGGCGGGGCCTTCAATGTGAACTTCGTGTTCTCAGGCGGACCTGAGGTGACCGCGCTTGCCGACGAGCTGTATGACGACAATCCCGAGGTGACGCTCGACGAGGTTAAGGCCTTCGTGGCAGTCCTGTGCCGCCGTTTGAAAAGCGGCCGGCTGGTCGATGGCGAGGGCGCCCCCGGAGGTCTCACCACCGAAGGTGGCGGCGCATGATCACCGTCACGATCGGACAGCGTAAGGGCGGGAACGGGAAGAGTACGAGCGCGCTGAACCTCGCCCATGCCTTCGCGATGAGCGGGAAGAACGTTCTCGTGATCGACTTGGACGATCAAAAGAATTCGACGAGCGCGATCGAGGCGGCCACCCCGGCGTATACTGTCGAGGATCTCCTCTTGCGAGCGGAGGTGGACGTTGCCGCCGCGGCGGTGTCGACCTCATGGGAGGGCGTGTCACTGATCGCCGCGAGCTCGAGCCTATCGGGTGCGATACGGGAGCTCGACGGCGAGGTGGGGAGCCACCTGTGCTTGAAAGAAAAGCTCGCGGCCACCAGTGGCTTTGATATCTGCCTGATCGATACGAGCCCGTCGCTCAACATCCTGGTGGTGAACGCGCTCTGCGCGAGCCGGTATCTGTTTATCCCCCTCTCGTCGAAGTACTTCTCGCTGCAGGGCTTAGGGCAGACCCTCGAGGCCTTCGCGAAGGTGAAGGGGCGCTTAAATCCTGAGCTCGAGATCCTCGCCCTGGCCTTCGTGATCCACGACGGCCGCTCGAGCCTGGCACGGGAGGTGGTGGAGAAGGCGAGAGCGGAATATCCCGAGCTCGTGTGTACCTCGAGCGTGGGCCTTAACATCAAGATCGAGGAAGCCCAGGTGCTGCGGCGCTCGATCCTCTCCTATGCGCCGGACGATCGGGGAAGCACGCAGTATCGCGCACTCGCGGCCGAGCTCTTGGCGCGCATCGAGGGCTGAACGCTATGGCGAAGGCCTTGTTAGCTGAGTTTCGAATCGGCGGTGACATACTAGATCGGCTTGCTCCGCCAACGGCGGCCGCTCCCGATGCTCCTGAAACGGGACTTTTGTTTCCCCCTAACTCCGGGCGTAGCGGAGCTACCCCGGAGTCGAAGACGGCAGGGGAAGCCCAGAAGGTAGCCGATACTGAAGGCGGGAGCAGAAGCGCCGACACGGCCGCGGGAAGCGAGCTACGCTTCGAGCGCGACGGCCTGTTTCACCTCTTTCGAATCGGCGAGATCAGCTACCGCGTGGGCGGCGTGCGGCAACTCTTCGTGACGAGCCTCAAGGTCAACATTCGCGCCAGCTATGCTGGCGCGAGCTCGGGCGGCGGGAGCTACTATGACAGCCTGGACCTCTACGCGGCGAAGGCGCGGACGGGCTTCGCACAGGCCTTAGCGCGCACCTTCGGCACCGAGCTCGCGCGGGTCGAGAAGGATCTGGTACTGATCCTCGAACACCTGGAAAGGGAGCGCGACGAGGCCCTACGGTCGGGCAATCGAAAAGCGGCCGTCGTGATGAGCTCCAGCGATCGCGAGCTCGGATTGTCGCTCCTGCGCGACCCGCGGCTCTTCGACCGGATCGTGGACGACATGACAGCCTTAGGCTATGTGGGCGAGGACCTCAACAAACAACTCGTGTACCTGGCCGCTTCGAGCCGCAAGCTGGACGATCCGATCTCAGTACTGATCCTTTCGCAGTCGGCGGCCGGCAAGAGCTACCTCGTGGAGACGGTGCGCCGCCTTATGCCCGATGAGGACGTGGTGGCGGTCACGAGCCTCTCGGATCAGGCTTTAAATTACATCGACGACCTGACGCACAAGTTCCTGATCCTTGGCGAGGCAGTCCACGGCGAGGTGGTCGAGCACCAGATACGGGAGATGCTGTCGGGCAAGGAACTCTCCCGCCTGGTGACGATCAAGGATCCCGAGACGGGAAAGATGCAGTCCAGAGTAGTCAGGACGCCGGTGATCGTGTCGAGCGTGCTCTCGGGCACCAATCATGCGCAGAACCCCGAGAACGCGAGTCGGTACTTCGTGGTGAACGCCGACGAGTCCAGGGTGCAGACCGAGCGGATCCACGAGCAGCAGCGCCAGAAGTACTCGCTTGAACGGCTGGAGGCTGCCCCCGGCGCGGCCCAGGCGATCG
>CAYNFM010000118.1:0-9545 GCA_964396415.1 uncultured Treponemataceae bacterium
CCTCGAACCTCACTGTGTCTTATGCTACCGTGTCCATAAAAGTCAGTATAGACCATATCATACATATTCACGAGGGATTGGTATTCTAATGTTTCGTACGAAATAAGCAAAAACATCATTGAAAGAGTGTTCTGTATACTAAAGAATTATGGCATAAACCAAGTCCCTTCTCCCCGGTGCTGCGCGGATCTCCTTGCTCCGGGACGACCCGGCGGGAGAGAAAAAATGATGCCGACTATCCAAGATGCCGCTACACTCTCCACAGAAATATCAATTCAATCGTAGTCGTAAGATGAAAAAATCGTGGTGAAGCCTCGGAATATGGGGTTTGGGGGCGTTGTTGCATGGATATTGAGTTGAGCAGGGGAATTCTTTCCAAACCCTACTAAAGACGCCATCAGGGGACGGGTGGATGGGGTCAGGTCAACGAAATTCAAGGGGGTACTCCCCTCAAAAAGGCATTCATGCAACAACGCCATTCCATACGGTCCCATACGACGATGATAGCGTGCAACCCGTACCGATAGCGTGCGATCCTCGTTTAGAGATATTATTAACGAAGGGCACGGCCCCGCAGCGGTGCCACTCTACATGATTCTCGGGGAGTACATGGGCCAGAAGAAAGCGACGAAGAGGCAAATCCAAGCGGAAGAGACAAAGAACCGGATTTACGGCGCGGCCATCAAGCTCATGGACAAGAAGGGCTTCGAAGGCATGACGATCGTAGACATCAGTAAAGCGGCAGGGATATCGGTGGGGGCTTTCTATCACTACTTTACGACGAAGCACGACATTCTAGCGGAAATTTTTCAAAGGGCCGATGTTTATTTCTCGACCGTGGTCGCCCAGGAACTCCGCGCGAGCCGAAAATCCTCCGCGGCAAAGATCCTCTCCTATTTCGATAGTTACGTGGACTTCAACCTGGGTACCGGTATCAAGACAATGCAGCAGCTCTACACGCCCAAGACTAAATTCTTCGTTAAGAAGGGACGGCCGATGCAGGCCGTGCTCAAGGAATTGATGGAGGAAGGGCAGGGGCGGGGCGAGTTGACGTCGGATGTCAGCCCTGATGCCTTGGTCACCTTCCTCTTCACCTTCGCCCGAGGTATCGTGTACGAATGGTGTCTCCATGACGGGAAATACAATTTAAAAAAATATATGCAGGAATATATGGAAAAATTAATAAGCACGATCATTGTATCATAAAGTTGATTCTCTTTCCCGAAAAATTAATTTGACAAGATAAGAATTCAGTCCATATCATCGAGCAGATTCACTGAATAAGTTCGGTGAACGCGATATACGTTATAGTGGATTGACTCCCCCTCCCATAGTTTGACGAGCGTGGAGTCGAGACCAGGTCTTCTCGATAAAAGGAGGATGGGTCATGGCAGTGTCTGCGAGCAACGATCTCCGTGAATTGAAGACGGTGCGCGTCATCATCCTGTGCGCCCTCGTCATACTGTTGGAGGGTTTCGATCTGCAGGCCGCGGGAGTTTCGGCGCCGCGGTTGGCCCCGGCCTTCCACTTGCTGCCGGCCCAAGTCGGGCTATTCATCAGCGCGAGCGCGATCGGGGTATTCCTGGCGGCCATACTGGGCGGGATACTGGCCGACCGCTTCGGACGGAAGCCGATAATCGTCATCGGCGTCAGCGTCTTCGGCCTCTTCTCCCTTTCGACTCTGCTCACAGTGAACCTGGCCACCCTCATCGTCGCCAGGTTCTTCACGGGCCTGGGCCTGGGTTGCGCGATGCCCTCGGTCATCGCGCTCACGAGCGACCATAGCCCCATTGATATGAAAAAGAGAGCCGTCGGCTTCATCTATTGCGCCATCCCCATCGGAGGCGCGCTCACGAGCGTCGTGATGACGGTCGGGGCATTCGGCAGCAGTTGGAAGCCCCTCTATCTCATCGGCGGCCTCGCGCCCCTCGTCGTCGCCCCGCTCCTGGCGACCCTCCTGCCCAGGGAGGTGAAGCCCGCTCCCAGGACCAGGACTGGCCGATCCGGCGAGGGGGCTTTGGCGGGGCTCTTCGGGAGCGGAAACGCGGCCACCACGGCATTCATCTGGCTGGCTACGTTCGGCACCCTCCTCATCATGTACCTCCTCCTTGGTTGGATGCCCTCACTACTTGGAGCCATGGGGCTCTCGAAACAGGATGCCCAATACGTGCAAATGCTTTACAATCTTGGCTCCTCGATCGGCGCCGCATTGGCCGGCTACCTCCTGGACAAGAAGCTTCTGTATTCGACTCCATCGACGGCCTACCTCCTCCTCGCGGTGCTGCTCGGCGTGCTCGGTCTCGCGGCCTTCGACGTCCGGGCGGCCCTGGCTTTGGGCTTCGGAATCGGTTTGGGCGTAACAACCGCCCAGGCGATCCTGTACGCCTTCGCTCCGCTGTGCTATGAGGCGTCGATCAGGAATACCGGCGTCGGCGCCACCGTAGCCGCAGGCCGCCTGGGCACTATCGTCGGTCCGCTCCTCGCGGGCATTCTGCTGGGTAGCGGGAGGTCGGCCGCCGACGTCCTTCTAGTCCTTATCCCGATAACGCTTTGCGCCGGCATCATGTGCCTGCTCGTCGTACGCCAGATCAAGCGCCAAACGGCGCGAGCGACGGCCTAGTACAACAACCCTGCCCGCGTCCAGGTCAAAGACCGGGGCGGGAGGGATGACGCGAGGAGCGCAGGACCGCTCCTTGCCGAGAATCAGCCACAGTCAAGGAGCGTTTGAATGGAGCGGGAAGACAAGATCGATACCAAGGCAGGAGCGAGAAGCGCCGTCAGGCTCAAGTATTGGGTCGGCGGTAGTTGGCGCGAGTCGAAGACCGAAAAGTACATGAATTGCTACGACCCGTCCACCGGCGAAGTGATAGCGCTCGCGCCGCAGTGCAGACCCGAGGAGGTCGAGTCGGCCGTCGCAGCCGCGCACGCTGCGTTCCCGGCTTGGTCCACCACGCCCGCGAGCAAGCGCTCGCAAGTCCTGTTCAGGCTCAAAGCGCTGTTGGACCGTCACATCGACGAGCTCACGCTGCTCTGCGCCCGCGAGAACGGGAAGGTGCTCGACGAGGCGATGGGGGACGTGCTCAAGGTCACCGAAGTCGTCGAGTTCGCCTGCGGGATACCTCAGCTCCTCAAGGGTCCCGCCCTCATGAACTGTACAACGGGATACGATACCGTCCAGTTCATCGAGCCGCTTGGGGTATTTGCGGGTATTGCTCCCTGGAACTTCCCTGCCATGATTCCGATGGGCTGGATGGCCCCGCTCTGCATCGCCACGGGAAATGCCATGGTTCTGAAAGCCGCGAGCTTCACCCCGCAGACCTCAATGAGGATCATGGAGCTCTGGGCCGAGGCGGGGCTGCCGCCGGGGGTCCTCAACCTCGTCACCTGCTCGAGGAACGAGGCCGAGATACTCTTGCGCCATCCGGACGTGAAGGGCGTATCGTTCGTCGGCTCAACTTCAGTGGGCAAGCACATCTACGCGACCGCCGCCGCGAGCGGCAAGCGCGTCCAGGCTCTCACCGAGGCCAAGAATCACGCGCTCGTGCTCAGGGACGCCGCCCTCGAGCGGACGGCCGGCGGCATCATGAACTCGGCCTGCGGCTGCGCCGGCGAGCGCTGCATGGCGCTGCCGGTCGTGGTGGTGGAAGAGTCGGTCGCCGACAGGTTCGTGGCCATCCTCGCGGAGAAGATGACCGCGCTGGTAGTCGGGCCGGCCTACGAAAAGGCCAGCCAGATGGGGCCGCTCGTCAACGCCGAGCACCGGCAGTCGGTCGTCGATTGGATACAAAAAGGGATCGACGAGGGCGCAAAGCTCGTGGTCGACGGCAGGGGCAGGAAGGTCCCGGGCTACGAGCGGGGCTTCTATCTCGGACCGACCCTCCTCGATCACGTGAAGCCGGGCATGAGCGTCGGCGACAGCGAGATCTTCGGGCCCGTGCTCTGCATCAAGCGCGTGAAGAACTTCGAGGAAGGGCTCGAGCTCATGAACGAGAACGAGTTCGCGAACGGCTCTGTGATCTACACGAAGAGCGGCTACTATGCCCGCGAATTTGCGAGGCGGACGCACGGCGGGATGGTCGGGGTCAACGTAGGCATCCCCGTGCCCCTCGGGATGTTCGGCTTCACGGGCCACAAGAATTCCTTCTTCGGGGATCTCCACGCGATGGGGGCCGACGGGGTTCGCTTCTTTACCGAGCAGAAAAGCGTGACCTCGCATTGGTTCTCCGAGGAGGAGTCCCACGATGCGAAAGTGCAGAACAGCTGGGACGGCACGATCAGCTATCCCGACACCCCGCCCGCCAAGCGGGTCGAATAGGAGGTCAACATAATGGCCAACATAGAAGAGAGACTCGCGGAAATCATAGGCAAGGAAAATGTCTCGGACGACGCCTCCGCCCTCGGGCGCTACGCCAAGGACGAGAGCTTCGCCGCCCCGATGCGGCCGCGCTGCATCGCCACGGTATCGAGCGTCGACCAAGTCGAGAGGATCGTCAAGCTGGCGAACGAGACGAAGACTACCCTCGTGCCGATGAGCTCGTCGGGGCCGCACCACAAGGGCGACACGGTTCCGTCGGTCCCGGGCTCGGTCATCGTGGACATGAGCGGCATGAATCGCATCCTCAACGTCAACCGGCAGCAGCGCATGGCCGTCGTGGAGCCCGGCGTAACCTACGGCGCGCTCCAGTCGGCTCTCGCCGACCAGGGCATGGAAATCTCGCTTCCGCTCGCGCCGAGATCCGGAAAGTCGGTCCTGGCCAGCGTCCTCGACATGGAGCCGAGGCTGAACTCCCTCCACCAGTGGAACTTCATCGATCCGTTGCGCTGTGCCGAGGTGGTGTGGGGCGACGGCAACAGGATGTCCACGGGCGACGCCGGGCTCGCCCCGCTGGACCTTGCCAAGCAGTGGAAGACCGAGAAGTGGCAGGTCAGCGGGACCGGGCCGATGATGCTCGACTTCTACCGCCTCCTCACCGGGTCCCAGGGTACCATGGGCATCGTCACATGGGCGTCGCTCAAGTGCGAGGTCAAGGCTACGATCCGTAGGCTCTACCTTGTACCCGCAGGCGCAATCGAGGACCTGGTGGATTTCGTGTACCGGGTGATCCGCCTGCGCTTTTCAAGCGACCTCATGATCATGAGCGGGAATTATCTGGCCTCCCTGCTCGGGGACTCCACGTCGGGGGTCGCCACTCTGGCGCGGGAGCTGCCGCCTTGGATGGCGCTCGTGGGCGTCGCGGGCTTCGAGATACTCCCCGGGGAGAAGGTGAAGGCCCAGGAGGAGGATATATCCGAGATTGCCCAGCAGTTCGGCCTTAAGATGCTTCCGGCGGTCCCGGGGGCCAAGGGCGACAAGGTTATGGCGCGGATGCGCAATACGAGTATGAAAGAAAGCTGGAAGGCGACCTACAAGGGCGCCTTCCAGGACATATTCTTCACGACGACCTTGGATAAAGCGCCTCAATTCATAAGCGCGATGCGCGAGCTCGCGAGCGAGGCGGGATTCCCGGCCGGCGATATCGGAGTCTACCTTCAGCCTCAGAACATGGGCACGAGCTATCACTGCGAGTTCTGCCTGCCCTACCGAGCGGAAAATCGGCGTGAGGCCGAGGTCGCAAGGAAGCTGTTCGTCAAAGCCAGCGAGACCATGTCGGCAATGGGAGCATACTTTCTCAGACCGCACGGCATGTGGGCCCGTCTTCAGCTCAATAGGGATGCCAAGTCCGCCGAGATGCTCAAGAGCCTGAAGGGCGTCTTCGATCCGAACGACATCATGAACACCGGAAAGCTCGCGGTGTAGGGGGTACCGATAATGGCGTTTGAAGAATATCGACCGATGATGGAGCGTTGCAGCAATTGCCTGGGCTGCAAATGGATTCCCTTCGACAAGATCAAGAGCCAGCGCTTCGGGGAGAACTGCCCGAGCATCGGCTACTACAACTTCAACACCTACGCCGTGCGCGGCCGCTTCCAGCTCGGTCTCGCCCTCCTGACGAAGGACGCCGAGCTCAGTGAGACGGTGACGCAGGCCATCCACAGCTGCACGACCTGTGGTGCCTGTGACGTCGCGTGCAAGGTCACGAGGTACAACCTCGAGCCGCATGACTTCAACCTCGCGCTCAAGGCCTACGCGATAGAGAAGGGCAAGCTCCGGCCTAAGCAGAGGGAGATCATCGAGAGCCTGGCGAAGGAAAAGACCATGATGGTCGGGAAGGCACGCTCATCGCGCACAGCCTGGGCTGACGGCCTTGGTCTCGTCGACATGACAAAGGGCAAGGCCGACATGATGTTCTTCGCCGGTTGCAAGGCGAGCTACGACGAGAAGCTCCAGAAGGTTGCCCGCGCCTCGGTCAAGATCCTGCAAGACGCCGGCGTGAAAGTCGGCTTCCTGGCCGGGTCCGAGATGTGCTGCGCGGTCAGGGCCGAGCAGATGGGCTTCCGCGAGGAGTTCGAGAAGAACGCCCGCGCGAACATCAAACTTTTCGCGGACGCCGGGGTCAAGACCATCGTGACGCCCTGCTCGGATTGCTACCAGGCCTTCAAGCGGCGCTACGCGGCGCAGGGGCTCCAGGTCCAAGTGTACCACGTCGTCGAGTACATCGAGAAGCTTCTGAAGGATGGAGCGTTGAAGCTCACGAAGCCCGTGCCGATGACGGTGACCTACCACGACCCCTGCCACCTCGGGAGGCTCGGCGAGCCCTACGTCCCATGGAAGGGCGGCGAGAAGAAGATCCTCAACCAGGTGCATATTTGGGAGCCCAAGCGCCCCCGCTACAACGGGTCCAAGGGCGTCTACGACGCGCCGAGGAACGTGCTGAAGAGCATTCCCGGGCTCAAGCTGGTCGAGATGGAACGCATCCGCGAGTACTCCTGGTGCTGCGGCGCAGGCGGCGGATGCAGCGAGACGGACACGGAATTTTCTCGTTGGACAGCCTCGGAGCGCGTCACCGAGGCCAATGCCACGGGAGCCGAGGCGATTGCGACCGCCTGCCCCTGGTGTGAGACCAATTTCCGCGGAATGCCCGACGAGAACGGCAAGACGATCGAGGTTCTCGATATCCTCGAATTGGTCGAGCGAGCGCTATAAGGGAGGAGTGAGCATGTCACTATCGCGAGAGATATACGGCGCCCTCGAGGCCATCGTCGGGGCGCGGAACATATCGGAAGACTTAGGCGTGCTGGAGACCTACCGTTGCGCCGCCGCGCAGTCCTCGGCCCACTACGGTCCCTACGATCACAAGACACCTCGCCCGGAGGCAGTGCTGCTCCCCGGCAGCGCCGACGAAGTGCAGGGTATCGTCAGGATATGCAATCGGCACGGCATCAAATTCAAGGCCTCTTCGACCTTCTGGTCTTCGATGGGCTACGTAGACGACGACAACGCCATCCAGCTCGACATGAGGCGGATGCGGAGAATCGAGATCGACGAGAAGAACATGTACGCGATCGTCGAGCCCTATGCCATCGGGGCGGTCGTCCAGGCCGAGGCGATGAAGCTCGGCCTGACGATGAACATGCCCGGAGTCGGCTGCTCGAGCTCGCCCTTGGCCAGCTCGGCGGGCTGGGTAGGATTCGGCCCAACCTCGATCTCGATGGGCTGCGCGAGCGAGAACATGCTCGGCTCCGAGTGGGTGCTGGCGAGCGGCGAGCTGCTTAGGACGGGCTCGCTCGGCTGCGGGTCGGGCTGGTTCTGCGGCGAGGGCCCGGGGCCGAGCACGCGCGGCATCCTGCGGGGCTTTCAGGGCAGCACGGGCTCCCTGGGTGTCTGTACGAGGGTGGCCATACGGCTTCACCCTTGGCCGGGCCCAACCTACATCCCCTCCCGCGGGACCGTGCCCGCCTACAAGGCGGAACTACCCGACAACTTCAAGTGCTACACCCTCTGCTTCAAGACCTGGGACGACTATGCCAAGGGCGTCGCGCTTATCCATGAGAACGACATACTCTTCCTCGGGCACAGGCAGTTCAACATGTTCGGGCGCGACCTCAAGACCGCTATGATCAAGATCATCACGGATCCCGACGGCCAGCTCGCCGACATTCCCACCCTCGTTGCCGACCCCGAGCTCAAGAAGATCAACGATGACATGAAGATCGACATCCAGGTGATCATCGCCGGGGCCACGAAGCGCGATACTGAATATAAGGACAAGGCGCTGGACAAAATCCTCGAACTCTCGGGTGGCTGGAAGTCGGCTTTCATGCTCGACAAGGAAATGGTCGATTACGTTCTCATGTACCTGATCCGGATGGGCCACAAGAACCTGAACTACGTCTACTGCGGCGGCTACGAAGGCAATTTTGGCCTGTCTTCGAACCTGTTCGTGAGCGCCCGGGTCATGGAGGAGGCTTCGGCACTCAAAAAAAAGTGGGAGACGGAGACCAACTACATCGCGACGACGGGCGGCGACTCCGACATGGGCAGCATCTGCGTCATCGGTGGCGGCGGACCTACGGGTTGGGAGTTCTTCACGCACTTCGACGCCTACGACAAGCCCTCGATCAAGGGGACGGCCGACTTCTTCAACGACACGCAGCGTTGGATGAACGAGAAGGGCCTGGGCGTCGACATGGGACACTGGAACCATGACATCAGGCATGAGAACGGGTACGGCTTCACGCAGGAGGAACACGATGCCATATTCGCCAAGCTGCCGCAGCCTCTCGTCACCGCGTACCAGTACAAGGTGCGCGACATAGTCAACCCCAAGCATCTCTGCGGAAGCTACTATCGCACTCTGACGCCGAGCAAGATAGCCTTGTAGGAGAACGGCGCAGGGGGCGACAAGAGGCGGGCGGGGCCGTCCTGGTTGCGATTCCCGGATGGCCTCGCCTTATTTCCTGGTTTGCGAGGGCGCGGCAGTAACCTTATGTGCCGGCCAGGGCGGCTTACTAAGGATTACCTTAGTAAAACAACACTGAGCTTAATATTAGCCTGCAAATAAAGACCTTTGTGAGGACATCATGTTGTCTTACCAACGAAATTTTTAGTAAGACCTTAGGCGAGGCGCTCAAGGCAGGGTGGGGCGTTGTTGCATGGATGCCTACTTGAGGGAAGACCCCCCCTAGATTTTTGCCGACCTGACCCTATCCACCCGTCCCCTGATGGCTTCTTTAGTAGGGTTTGGATAGCGTTGTTGCATGGATGCCGCCAAAGGTCTTGTTGAATGGACAGCTGGAGTAGCCTATCCGAATACGCCATACTTCAACCATGCCAAATAACTACAGTGTAAAATGTCGCCGCCACATCCCTAGCAAAAGTTCAAGGTTCAAAACTGGAGGGATTACGATACCGGGCTTCGAAGACGAGGAAGTCTGACAATGTGGGTCACAGATGATGCCATCGCCAACTGGCAGGCGGAGCCTCGACTTACCCCGGGCGGGCAGCCCTACTATTCGGATTTGGCCATCGAAACAGGCTTGATGCTGCGCATGGTATTTCATCTTCCGCTACGCCAAACCGAGGTACTGATGTCCCCGATATTCAAACTATTTGGAGTCTCGCTTGCTGTTCCAGACCACAGCACCTTGAGCCGCCGGGCGATGAA
>CAYNFM010000119.1:0-8968 GCA_964396415.1 uncultured Treponemataceae bacterium
TGGGCAAGAAAATTTACGTAGGGAATCTCAGCTACAACACGTACGAGGACGGTCTCAGGGCCCTGTTCCAGAACTACGGCACTGTCGCGTCGGCGAAGATCATCACCGATCGCGATTCCGGCCAGTCCAAGGGTTTCGGCTTCGTCGAGATGGGCACCGAAGAGGAGGCTCGCGCCGCCATTTCCGCCCTCAACGGCCAGGATCTCGATGGCCGGGCCCTCAAGGTCAACGAAGCGATGGACAAGCCCCGTCGCGACGACAACCGCTGGTAAGTAGCGTCAGGTTCCCTAGGTAAAGAGGGGCCCTCCGGGAAGCGATTCCCGGAGGGCCCTTTCCCGTTTTCCGAGCTTTGGAGGGAGCATGAAGGCCCTCGTCCTCGAGGATTACAAGAAGCTCAGCTATAAGGAGATCCTGGCGCCATCGCTCCGCGCCCCGGACGACGTGATCGTCCGCGTCGGCGCGGCGGCGATATGCGGCTCCGACGTGCACGGCATGGACGGCTCGACGGGACGCCGGCGGCCGCCGCTCGTCATGGGCCACGAGGCGGCGGGGGATATAGTCGAGGCCGGGGCGGCCGTGCGGCGCTTCAAGCCCGGAGACCGCGTCGCTTTCGATTCGACGGAGTTCTGCGGGGCCTGCTGGCACTGCCGCCGAGGCGAGGTCAACCTCTGCGACGAGCGCCGCGTGCTCGGCGTCTCCTGCGCCGAGTACCGTCGCGACGGCGCCTTCGCCGACCTGATCGTCCTTCCCGAGCGCATCCTCTACCCCCTGCCCGAAGGGCTCGATTTCGTGAGCGCCTCCCTGGCCGAGCCGCTGGGCGTAGCCCTGCATGCCGCCTCCGTTACGCCCTTCGGCCTCCATGAATCCGTCGCGGTGGTCGGCGCCGGCCTGATCGGCCTCCTCCTCATCCAAGTCCTTCGCGGCGCGACCGCCGGGACCATCGTCGCCTTCGAGACCGATCCTTCGCGCCGCGAGGCCGCCCTTCGCTTCGGCGCCGACGCTGCCTTCGATCCCGCCGCCGCGGGAGCGATGGAGGAGCTGCGCTCGATCACGGGAGGCCGCGGCGTCGACCGCGCCTTCGAAGCCGTCGGCTCGGCCGACGCCGTCCGCGGCGCGATCGAGGCGTCGCGCAAGGGAGGCTCCGTCACCCTTATCGGGAACGCGAGCCCTTCCGTCGATTTCCCGCTCCAAGCCGTCGTCACGCGGCAGATCTCTCTGTTCGGAAGCTGCGCCATCGCCGGCGAGTACCCGCTCGCGCTCGATCTGATGGCGCGCGGCAAGGTCGACGCCGCCGCCCTCGTGAGCGCCGTCGCGCCCCTATCCGAGGGTCCGTCCTGGTTCGCCCGCCTGTACGCGCGCGAGAGCGGCCTCCTCAAAGTCGTGCTGCGGCCGTGAGGGAAAAGCTGAGGTTCGGAATCTACGGATACGGCAAGGTCGCCGAGCTCCACGCCAGGGCCCTGGCCTCGCTTCCCGATCTGGAATTGGCCGCGGTCTGCGGCAGGAATCCCGGGAAGCGCGAGGCCTTCGCGGGGCGTTGGAAGATACATGCTCGCGCCTCGGCGGCCGAAATGGCCGAGAGGGACCGCGTCGACGCGGTCATCGTCGCCACTCCGCATCCTTTGCACCGAGCCCATGCGGTCGAGTGCTCGGACGCCGGCGTCCATGTCCTCGTCGAAAAGCCTATGGCCCTCTCCGTCGAGGACTGCGATGCCATGATCGCGGCGTCCTCCTCGGCGGGACGCGCCCTCGGCGTGGTGAGTCAACGGCGTTGGTATCCGGCGGTCCGCCGCGTTCGCGCGGCGATCGAGTCGGGGGCGCTCGGCCGCCCCATCCTCGGCCAGGTAGAAACGCTCGGCTGGCGCGACGAAGCCTACTATCGCAGCGACCCCTGGCGGGGGAGCTGGGCCGGCGAGGGCGGGGGAATCCTCGTGAATCAGGCTCCCCACCAGCTCGACCTCCTGTCCTGGTTCATGGGCCCCGTCGTCGAAGTCTCGGCATATTGGGCGAATCTCAATCATCCCTATATCGAGGTCGAGGATACGGCCGTCGCGGCGCTCCGCTTCCCGGGCGGGGCCCTCGGCTCGATCCTGGTCTCCAACTCGCAGAAGCCCGGCATCTACGCGAAGGTCCGCGCGCATGGAGAGAGCGGCGCATCGGTCGGCGTCCAGACCGACGGCGGAGCGATGTTCATCGCGGGGATGAGCGGCCTTCTGGAAGCTCCCTTCAACGACATCTGGACGGTCCCGGGCGAGGAATCCCGCCTCGCGGAGTGGAGGGCCGAGGACGAGGCCTTCTTCAAGACCATCGACCCCACCTGGCACTTCTTCGCTCTCCAGCTGGCCGACTTCGCGGCCTCCATCGGCGAGGGCCGCGAATGCGCGGTGACGGGCCGCGACGGCCGCGAGGCGGTGCGGCTCATGGAGGCGATCTACGCATCGGGCCGCGAAGGCAAGCCCGTCAGGCCGAGGCCTTGATGGCCCAGCGCAGCCTGGCCGAGCCCGATCGCGGATTGCTGTAGCGCTCCTCACGGCTCGGGCGAAGGGCTTCGGTCGATATCGCGGAATATAGACCTCCCTCGAGACCGGCCCTGAACGAAGCTTCCACCCGCCTGTCCTCTCCCGAGTGGAAGTCGAGGATGGCGACCCTCCCGCCCGACTTGAGGCAGGAGGGGATGGAGGCGAGGAAGGCCTCGAGGGCCCTGAACTCGCCGTTGACCTCGATGCGTATCGCCTGGAAGACTCGCCTGATGGTCCGCTGCATGACCGGGTCCTTGAATTTCGCCGCGGGGAAGGCCGAGCATATCGCCTCGGCGAGGTCGCGTGTGGTGACGAGCCTGCCGCGCCGAAGGCATATGGCCCGCGCGATGAGCGCCGACTCCGCCTCGTCGGCGTTCGCGCGGAGGGCCTCGCCGAGCGCGTCCTCGGCGACGGAGGCGAGGTACTCGCGCGCCGAAAGGCCGCTCCCGGCATCCATGCGCATGTCGAGGGGGCCTTTACGCTTGAAGCTGAAGCCCCGGTCGGGATCGTCGATCTGCATCGAAGAGACGCCGAGGTCGGCCAGCAGCATGTCCGCGCCGAGTAGGCCCGCCTCGGAGAGGACTCCGGGCAAGCTCGCGAAATTGGCGCGGATCGGGACGAAGGAGCCCTCGGGGAAGCCGGCGGCCGCCAACCTCCGCGCCGCCTTGGGAAGCTCCAGCGGGTCCAGGTCGAGGCCGAAGAGGCGGCCTCCCGGCTGGATGGCCCTGAGGATCTCCATGGCGTGGCCGCCGTAGCCCAGGGTCGCATCGACCGCCGTCTCGCCCGGCCGGGGCGCGAGGATGGCCAGGACCTCGGCGACGAGAATGGAGCGATGGCTGCCCGCGGGAGTGTCGCCGCGGGAGAGGACTCGCTCGACGTCCTCGCGATATTCCTCGGGCCTATGCTCCTTGTACTTCTCGGAGAAGGCGCGGGGGTGGCTGCCCCGGTAGCGCTTTCGGCGAACGTGGCGTCCCGCGTCGTCGCTCATGGTCGCTCGGCTTTCGTGGGACTATGCTACTCCTATTAAAGACCGGGTGAACAGGCCGCGGACCTCGAGCCAGGGGCTTACCCCGACATTTGCGCAACCGAATAAAAATTGACTAATTCAGTCGCCTGCTTGAGGCCCTCGTACCGGCCGGCGACGGAGGGCCCCACAGCGGTCTTGTCGCGTTCGCAGACGCCGAAAGCGTCGGCCTTGGCCGCCTCCAGGATGCGCGCGGACTCATCGAGGTCGATCTTCATGGCGCAGTACGTTTCGAGCGCGCCAGGCAGTCGCGGAGAGCGCATCGAGGGCGCGCGCGAAGGCCGCGGCGTTGAGCGGCTTTTTTGACGTGAGCACCTCGGCTATCCCCTGCGCAACGACCGAGCCGATTGCGTGCACTGCCTCGTGGCGCCCCAGGCCCTCGCGCCTAAGGCGAGCGAGCGCGGCCTTCGTGCTCTCGGTGCCGTCCACCATCGCGAGCTGATTTTCCACGATGAGGTGAACGAGCGCGTGCATCCGTGGATTTTCTCCTTGTGTGGGATCCTTTACGTTCGCGTGGAACCTCCGGATCGCCTCGATGCGATCCGCCTCGTCGGTGTCGAGCCAGGCGGCCGGATCGGGATCGGAAGCGGGGTCATAGCGCATGGCTTCTCCTTTACGCGGGCACGCCCCACGGGCGGGAGCCCATCCTACCACGGATCCTTGCGCCCGATCCCTAGAATATTATCTTAGCTTGTCATATAAACGGGGATACTACATATCAGCCCCAAGCTACAGCGACAATTGATATCCAAACTCCGGCACCTGATGATCCGCATGTGCACGATCTCCCCTGACTCCGTACAGTTGCCGATTCTCACTCCTTCCGCCTTCTAGACGCGGGTTTCTGTCGCTTAGAGGAAGCGCAGAATTAGCCCCAGCCTCCTTGAGGCATTCTCGTGAATCCACTGCAGTTCTTCTGCCGTCATCACCCGCGCCTCGGTGACGGGCGCCGAGACTTTTTTCATACCGCGCATCCCCGCGGGGGACTCGGGACGGGGCGCGACGCCGGACTAATGGGTCTACTACCAAAAATATTTCTTTTGTGTATATAGTTTTAGGCCAGGAAGATCGGGGGTGATCCATCTTTTATCATTCCGTAGGGCAGAGCAAATGCGAGCGCTCGGAAGAAAACTAGAAGTCGACAGCGAGGACGGATGAGTGGCGTCTCGAACCAAAGTAGTCTCTTGCTTTACGCGTGAAGGTGTCATACGCTGGCAAGAACCTGTTCCGCGACAGCATAGGACTGATCAGGAATCGTGGAACATGTGGAGCTACAATAATTTTATTGGAAGGGGCCTGAATGCGCACAAAAATCCTTCACGCTGGGCTGGTGACAGCTATTCTCGTTCTTTTTCCTTTTTTTGCGAGCGCCGTACCCACTATCACGAGTCCAGACGATTGCCTCATCGTAATCAAATCAGATTCTGTCGACAACCCATACCTTTCCTACAATGAACAACACTGCCGCGTCTACCAGTTTAATTTTACAGGCAATTACTCCCCCGTTATTATAAAGGACAAATATACGATGGTGGTCGTGCGAGAGCCCGCCGTCAGCGTGAAATCGGTATCGAGCGGAACAAATTTTAACTTTCGTGGAGCGTCTACCGACGATAAATTTAAAGTCCTTTTACCCTATAAACCTGGCTATCTCGTGATCGCTGATTTTGTGTTCGTAACGAAAGCGGTAAAATCCGGGAGAAGTATCATGACCAGCTACTTTCCCCGAAAAATCACCGACGCGGAACGTGAAGATCTGCTCAAACAGTTTCGAAATGATTCCGCTTTCGCAAAATGGCAAAAATAACCTATCTTCCCAGGCCATTGTCATTGAGCTCTACCCTGGGAATAAGGCGAAACCTGCATGAAAAAGCTCGGTAGTCTCCTGATCTTAAGCTTTCTCTGTCTACAAGCGAACGCGCAAGACTCGGGACGACTCTATGCGCGCGTTTCCGTCGCGACGGCATATATTGAGCATTCCGTATTCATGGACCCTGCGCTGTGCCGTAATGTCGAGCTCTTCAAGAAATGGGAAACGGCCAGTAATGTAAATATTCTTTCATCGTATTATCCATTGTTCAGCGGCTCGTGATTTCTCATCGGGAATGAGGGCGTCCTGCTTACGAACAGGCATGTAGTTCAGGTCGATAACCTAGCCGACATTCGAATGAATACCGCAAACAACTACGCGCAAAAATTGGAGCAGTCAGCTCCCAAAGGGTTTTCCGCCGACGATATCCGGACCTTAAAACTCGATGTCTATGCCATGCTGACCAAAGGCAAATACCGCTTCAGCGCAACGATAAATGGCACGGTCATAACTGACATAAAAACGTTAGCCATATCCAAAGATAGCGGGCTTGACATTGCCGTTCTAAAACTGTCTGGCAGTTCCAGTCACGGACTGGTTCTCGCCAAGTCCGAGATGCTGAATACGAAGCTGATAGGCAAAGAGGTCTACAGTTTCGGTTTCCCGCTTGGCGCCTCATTGGGATGGCGATTTACGGACTTGGTCGTCACGATGAACAAGGGAATGATTTCCGCCATTCGGAAAGAAGAGCTTGGGATTCAACATTCCGCCGCAATAAGCCACGGAAACTCGGGGGGCCCTCTCGTGGATGACTCCGGGGTGGTACTCGGCATGAATACCGCGACCATCGAAGAGGGCAATAGTCTTTTCTTGGCGTTGGGGGTCGATCGAATCCGCGACTTTCTCTCCAAGCAGGGTATCGCGCCCGTGGAACAGGAACCGGAACTATCATCCACGAACTCAGCAGACAGCACGATCGCGATCTCGGTGCCCATCGTCTTGCGCACGCCGGCCGAACCCGTCGCTCCGACTGAGCCACCCGCTGTCGAGGGGATCGAAGTTTCCTCGAAACTGTCCGTGGAAGGCGAACCCGGCGCCGAGGTTCTTATTGATGGGAAAAAGGTCGGCGTTGCGCCCCTGATCATAACGATGCCCGGGTCCGTAGCGACAATCTTGGTGCGTGGTGACAGCGGCATATTCTCGTCCACGCTACGACTCGACACCTCGCTGCATGGCACGACGGTCCTCAAGGCGGATTTGCATCGGACGGGAGACCTAAGCATCGCCTCGAATGAGGCTGCGGTTAGAGTCAGACTCGATGGGATCGACCTCGGGGACTTGGGGTCCGGCATCTTTCATGATCAGCCGGTCGGGGATCATCGCCTTGAACTCGTTGGGCAGGACCTATACTACTCACAGCTAGTCTCTGTCGAATCCGGTACGACCGCACACATACAGGCTCTTGTCCATCCGGTAGGGTCCATAGCCATCAAGGTCCCCTCCGACGTTCAAACTACCATCAGCAGCAGTGCCTACAGCACGACAATTTCAGGCACCGCGAGCTTGACCAGTATACCGGTCGGAGAGTATAGCCTGAAATCGGGAGGCGGCGACTATCCCGTGTTTTCAACGACATTCACTTTGCAAAAAGGCGTGCAGGCGAGCTGGGATCCCTACGCACAAGGGATCATCTCCTTCGCCGTGCGTCCTACCGGATCCCAGTGTTCCCTGGGTACGGAGAAAGCACTCCACACAGATGAGGAGACGGCGGGGATGCCTCCAGGATCGTATACGGCAGTTATCAAGCATCCCGGCTACCATGACCAGGAACTATCTTTCACCGTGGTGGCGGGGAAGCGGACCATCATCACCGCGAGCCTAACCGAGCTCAATCGCGGGACCATTGCCCTGCCGCGATTGGGAAGCCCGCTTGAGATCCAAATCCAGGATTCACGAATAAAAGGCAAAGACGGGTCTGACGGTACAGTCCTGTATGACGGAATCCCTTGCGGCCTACCTATTTCAGTCTCCTTCATTTCCACTGCAGGTCGGTCGACGACTATCCCCGCCCAGCAGGTGAATCTCAGCGAGGGAGAAACACGCAAGCTCGACATACCCTCCGGTCGCTTCAGCCTGCCGTGGATTCCGGAAAGAGCGGTAGTTGATATCGGCGCCGATACGAAAATAGTCCTCAAGAACGAGGGTAGCAACGGGTACTTGTCGCCGCTACTTCCTCCGGGTCAGTACAATGTGGGAATCCATGGTGGCCCGAAGGGGACGGACTTCTATATTAACGCCACGGTCCTCCCGGATTCGTCCCGCGAAGTGAATGGCTATCGGAGCACGATGCTCGGTAATCTCGGCTATGAAAAAAATGTTGATACGAATAGTCTTTCCGCTCGTCATACAAAGACGACGATCGGAATCGCGAGCCTCGTTACCGGCATCGTCGGAGTCGCCGGGGTTGGCGCCTTCTATCTTGTCGGAAGCCACGCCATGAGCATGTACCAATCCGCCTCCGATTCAGCGACCGCGACTGCGCGCTGGAATGACGTGGAGCTCTATCAGAACCTGTTCTATGCCTCGGCGGGAGTCGGCGTCGCAGGCCTGGGACTCTCGCCTTTCTTGCTTTCCGGCGGCCCCGATCCCAAGGTCCTCCAGCGTTCCATCGATGCACTCGACGAGGGATTAAAGGCGCTGGGGAAGTGAGGGAAAGATCATGAAACCCGTTCCTGGCAATTCACATATGGGTGGGGATGTCGCCTCTCTTTTTTTTGCTTCTGTCTTACTCCTCGCCTCATGCAACATTTGGGGACCGCCAAATAACCCCGTCGACCCATCAGGTACGAATTATCAGGGATATACGACTGTAACGAGCTCCGCCAATATCCTCCCTGTATCTCCGGTCAATGGGGGAGCACTATATGGCACGCTCACGATGAGCGCGGTGCTGGAAGCGACGAACTATGAGATCATGCTGGCGACCTCCCCAGCCGGGCTCAATTCCAGTCCAATTTATGACAATGCGAGTTATGCGTCAAATGTCATGAATATCAGTGCCGCCCCTCTTGTTGATGGAGCAACCTATTATTGGAAGGCACGAGCCAAGGTTGCTGGTGGGTGGGGAACTACGTGGAGTCCGGTCGCAAGCTTCATAACTAGTGCAACTTGGCCCTGGACCGATCAATCGGCGGTGGGCTCGCAGTATTGGATGTCTATTGCGTCAAGCGCCGACGGTACTCATCTTGTCGTATGTGATGAAGTTGGATATATCTGGATCTCCGCGAACTCGGGAGCTTCCTGGGCTGAGCAAACGGCGGCGGACTTACCCCGGCTTTTGATTTCAATCGCCTCTAGTGCCGATGGCACCCATCTCGCTGCATGTGATGAGGGTGGATATATCTGGACCTCGACGAATTCGGGGGCTTCCTGGACTCAGCAAACCGCTGCTGGCACCCAGAATTGGTATTCAATCGCCTCTAGTGCCGATGGCACCCATCTCGCTGCAGTTGTATATGGCGGGTACATCTGGACCTCGACGAACTCGGGAATTTCCTGGACTGAGCAAACTTCTGCAGGCTCACAGTATTGGATGTCAATTGCCTCTAGTGCCGATGG
>CAYNFM010000120.1:0-8830 GCA_964396415.1 uncultured Treponemataceae bacterium
TATGTCGATATCGTCCTCGGGGATCGGAATTCGGATTCCGCATCAGCGCCATCCTCTGCGCCGAAGCTTCGAGTCACGCATGCATTCGGGAGCATCAGCCTTACGACGGCGATCGACGGAACCCTTTACCTCGATGGGGCCTCGGTGGGAGAGCTCAGTGCGGGGGACAAGGCGACGCTGGACTCGGTCAAAGTCGGGGACCGAAGCATCGAGATCCATTACCCCGACGGGCAAGTGGAGAAAAAGAGCGTCATAGTGGAGGAGGGGCAGGTGGCCGTCGTCTCTTTCGCAGGTCCGAAAACGTCCCCCCTTCCCGCTGCCTCGACTACGGGCGCTGTCGACGGAGAGCCTGTAACGCTCCGGCGCCAAAGCATCGGCATGAAAGGGAAGGACGAAGAGTGGGCGGGAATCGAAGCGATTTTCAGCGGTTCCAAAAATACAAAAACGCCGAAGATACCCGGCAGCCGAATCGCGGGCGGTAGGGTATGTCGAGACGATAAATATCTTTATTGCAGGATCGATTATGCCAATGGCAAGCTAAAACTGACCAATACGGATAGTCTGCAACTACAGTTGATACAGGATGATAATGCTATCACTCTCGCCCAAGAATCGTATTGGTGGTGCACAGGCAATTCATGGTTAACGTTAATAGCCGCGAGAATGCACGTCGCCACGCCGACCGACTCTACGATGGCCGATATCGACTCTTCAACCAAAGGGGCATCCTTCGTCGAGCTGCGCGTCCCGCTGACCATGCTTTCTTCGTATTTGGATTTTTCAAGACCGATCAGGGCACGAGTGGCTTATTACGCTTCCGATAACGGAGGGGGACCGGCCGCAAGCGGCGGGTTGGGCCCTCCCGCCCAGAGAACCATCATCGCTTCCTCCTCGCCCTACGTCCAAATCCTCATCGGGGAATGAGTCGACGACGATCGAGGGATCTCAGTCCGGCGCGCCTCGGGGCGCCGGGCGAGATTGCCCGCCTTCGTCGTAGGATATCTCGGCGCTATCGAGCAGCCTCAGGGCCGTGGTGATGCCTTCGAGTCCCGGCCTGACCCATCGAGGCGTCCAGCTCCGCGTCGCGGAGCGAGAGGCTCCCCTCCCCCGCCGCTTCCTCTATAAGGTCCCGCGCCGCGAAGAAGACCGCGTAGTATTTCCGCATCTTCTCCTCCGTCAGCTCTTCCTGCGGCGGCAGCTCCTCCATGAGGAGGCGGGCGAGATGGGGCCGCTCCAGGCACCATTCGATATAGGCGCGGACCAGGGACGCCAGGCGATCCCGAGCCGAGCCGCCCCGAGCCGTCGCGGCAGCGATACGCGCTCCGAGCTCGTCCATGATGTCGAACTTTATGCGTTCGAACAGCTCGTCCTTCGAGGCGAAGTAATAGTAGATGGCCGTCGGGCTGACGCCGGCCCGTTCAGCGATGGAGCGCATGTTCACCTTGTCGGGCGGCTTGGCGCCGAGTTCCTCCAGCGCGATATCGAGGATGCGGCGAACGAGGTCGAGGTTGGGTGGTTTGGATATGGTGCTCTTCTTGCTCGTTAACATATTGTTATGTTAACGCTGTCAAGAGTACTGTTTCCGTTTTCGGTCTCGGGACGATCGTCTGTACGCCGGGCCCGATCGGAAGCGAGCCCGATTTAGGAAAGCCGCTTGCGAAAGCGCATCGTCGCCGAGGCCAGGGCGACCAGGCCTATGGCGCCCATCGCGGCGGCCTCCGTCCAGAGATAGCGGAAAGGGGTGCCCTTCAGGAAGAGCTCGCGGAGGATCGAGATGAAATAGCGGAGCGGGTTGATATAGGTGAGGTACCTGATCCCGAGGGGCATGTTCTCGATGGGTACGAAGAATCCCGAGAGCAGCAGGGCGAAGATCATGAAGAACCAGGCGATGAACATGGCCTGCTGTTGGGTCCGCGCTATGGTCGACACGAAAATGCCCAAGCCCAGGGTCGACAGGCAGAAGACGAAGGCCATGGCGTAGAGGAGGAGGAGGCTTCCCCGCATCCATATCCCGAAGACGAGGCCCGCGGCGAGCACGCTGATCGTGAGCTGGGCCAGGCCCAGGATCGTAAAGGGTATGATCTTCCCGATGATGAGCTCGATGCCCCTGAGCGGCGTGACCATGATCTGCTCGAGGGTTCCGATCTCCTTTTCGCGCACCAGGTTTACGGCGGTGAGGAAGGTCGTGATGATGATGAGCATGATGCCGGCCAGCCCGGGCACGAAGTTGAGCTTCGAGTCGAGGTTCG
Organism: uncultured Treponemataceae bacterium; assembly: GCA_964396415.1. GTDB lineage: Bacteria > Spirochaetota > Spirochaetia > Treponematales > Rectinemataceae > UBA1306. Next base: position 2,250 of record CAYNFM010000120.1, read on the forward strand.
CGTTGTACCACATCCGCGGCACCATGGAGATGGAGCCCGGGCCGGCCCCGGGCGGACCCGTGGCCGCCGCCTCGGCCCAGCGCGCCTCTACCTGCGCGAGCATGGCCGAGACGTAGCCGAGGGATACGCCGGCCGAGTTCCCGTCGACGCCGTCGACGAGAGCCTGCACGGCGGGCGAGCGCAGGTCCTTCACGTCCCGCTCGAAGTGGGGCGGTATGACGAGCGCGACCCGCGCCCGGCCCTCGTCGAGCATGGCCGTCGCGTCAGCCTCCGAGGCCGACATGCCGCGGAAGTCGAAGGAAGCGGTGGCGATCGCGGAGTCAGCTATTTCGCGGCTCATCGGGCTCCGGTCCTTATCCACGATCGTCAACGGCACGTGCTTTACCTCGGTCGTCAGGGCCAGGCCCATGACGACGAGCTGGACGAAGGGAGCGACGAAGATGATGCCGAAATAGGCCTTCGTCCTCCGGATCTGCCGGAACTCTTTCTGCACCACGTAGAAGACCTTGCCCATGCGCTCACTCCAGGCGGACCCGGAAGGTCCGGACGCTCGCGACGATGAGGAGGACGTCCATTCCGACCAGGATCGCCGCCTGTCTCCAAATGTCGGCGAAGGCGCTGCCCTTCAGGACGATGCCGCGTATGATCTCCAGGAAGTAGGTCGCCGGGATGATGGCGCTCAGCCACTGGAACACTCTGGGCATGCTCGATACGGGGAAGATGAAGCCGCTCATCATGATGACCGGAAGCATCGTGAGCATCACGGCGGCCAGCATGGCCACGGCCTGGGTCTTGGCGATGGTCGATACCAGGATGCCCATGCTGATCCCGGTGACCGTGTAGATGAACATCATGCCGAGGACGAGGAGGAGGGAGCCTTTGATCGGGACGTCGAACCAGAGACTTCCGCCCACGAGGATCAGGATCCCCGCGAGGAAGCCCAGGATCGTATAGGGGAGGACCTTGCCGAGGATCATCTGGCCGGGCTTGATCGGGCTCACCAGGATCTGCTCCATGGTGCCCGTCTCCTTCTCGCGCACGATCGCGATGCTCGTGAGGAGGGTGCTGATCAGGATGAGGATGACCGCGATGAGCCCGGGCACGAAGAAATCGGCCGATCTCATGTCCGGGTTGTAGAGGACGCGCGGGCTGACCGTGAACAGGAGCCTGCCGCCCCCTCCGCGCGCCGCGCTCTCCTCGGCCACGACCTGGCCGACGTAGACGTCGACGAAACTCGCGGCGTTCGGATCGCTCGCGTCGATGATAAGCTCCACCTTGGCGCCGCCCTCGGCCATGAGCCTCGAGGCGTAGTCCGAGGGAATGACGAGGACGCAGCGCGCCGTCCTCGATTCGAAGAGGTCGCCGATGGTGTCGAGCGGCGCGTCCCTGGAGGTGATCCTGAAGAAATCGCCGGCGGACAGGCGGGCCGCGAGAGAGCGGCTCTCCGGCGTCCTCGATTCGTCGATGATCGCCGTGTCGATGCTCTTCATGTCGAGGGTGATCGCGTAGCCGTAGAGGAAGAGCATGAGGAGGGGCATGAGGAGGACCATGACGAGACTCTGCGGGTCGCGCAGGATGTGAATCATCTCCTTGCGGAAGACCGACACGAGGATGCGGTTCATCCCTCCCCCTCCCCGACTACCTTGATGAAGACTTCCTGCATGGTCGCCAGGCCGTAGCGCTCCTTCAGGCGATGCGGGTTCCCGATTTCCGCGATCTTCCCGCCCTTCATTATGGACACGCGGCCGCAATACTCGGCCTCGTCCATGTAGTGGGTGGTCACGAAGACGGTCTTGCCCCGATCGGCGAGCCGATAGATGAGGAGCCAGAAGTTGCGGCGCGAGGCCGGATCGACCCCGCTCGTCGGCTCGTCGAGGAAGACTATCTCGGGATCGTGGACGAGGGCGCAGCTCAGCGCCACCCGCTGCTTCCAGCCCATGGGCAGGCCGCCCACGAGCTTATCGGCCTGCGGCTCGAGCTCCAGCGATTCGAGGAGGGCCTCGCCGCTTTTACGGATGCCCGCCGCGCCCAGGCCGTAGATCCCCCCGTAGAACTCCATGTTCTCGCGTACCGTGAGGTCCTCGTAGAGGCTGAATTTCTGGCTCATGTAGCCGATGCCCAGCTTGATCCTCTCGTAATCGCGCACGATATCGCGGCCCGCGACCGTGCCCGAGCCCGAGCTCGGCGAGAGCAGGCCGCAGAGCATGCGGATGGTCGTCGTCTTGCCCGCCCCGTTGGCGCCGAGGAAGCCGAAGATCTCGCCCCGCGGCACGTCGAAGGATACGCGATCCACCGCCACGAAGTCGCCGAAGCGGCGCGTGAGGTCCCGCACCTGCACGGCATAGCCCTCGAATGCGCCATTGCCCATGCCGCTTCACTCCTTCATGAGCCTGAGGAAGAGATCCTCGAGGCCGGGCTCGATCGGTCGCAGGGCCCGGAGCTCCACGCCGCGCTCGCGGAGGAAGCTCGCCGCCTCGTCGGGCCCGACGCCCGGGGCCAGAGACAGGTGCACGCCCTCGCCGAAGAGCTCGCAGCTCCCGCAGATCCTCGTTCCGAGGATCGCGTCGTAGGCGCGATGGGGGAAGTCGGTTTCCGCGAGGAAGAGCGGCTCGGCGTACCTGGCGCTCAGGGACGCGGGGAAGTCCTCGGCGAGGATCTCGCCTTTGTAGACGAGGGCCACCCGGTCGCAGAGCAGGGCCTCGTCCATGTACGCCGTGCTCACGAGGACCGTCGTGCCCTCGCGGGCCAGCGAGGCCAGGATGGCCCAGAACTCGCTCCGCGAAACCGGATCGACGCCGAAGGTGGGCTCGTCCAGGACTATCGCCTCGGGCGCGTGGACCAGCATGCAGGAGAGGGCGAGCTTCTGCTTCATGCCGCCCGAGAGCGCCGCCGCCCGCCGCGCCTTGAAGGGGGCGAGACCGGAAAAGGCGTACAAACGCTCGAGGCGCCGCTCGAGCTCGCGGCGCGGCACCGCGAAGAGATCGCCGAAGAAGCTCAGGTTCTCCTCGACCGTGAGGTCCTGGTAGAGGCTGAAGCGCTGGGGCATGTACCCGACGTGCGAGCGGACGTAGGAGGGATCCTCGTCGACCCGCCTGCCCATGAAGCGTATCTCCCCCGAGTCGACGGTCAGGAGGGACACGATGCTCCGCATGATGGTCGTCTTGCCGCCGCCGTCGGGGCCGATGAGGCCGAATATGCTGCCCTTCCCGACCTTGAAGCTGACGCCTCGCACCGCCTCCACCTTCCTGTATGATTTCCGCAGGGAGATGACCTCGATCGGATCCATCAGAACCTCACGTCGACCGGCATCCCGATCTTCAGTATCCCCTGAGGATTGAGGACCCTGATCTTCACGCCGTAGACGAGAGTCGTGCGCGTCTCCTCGGTGAGGATGGTCTTGGGCGTGAACTCCGCCTCGCTCGAGATCCAGCTCACCGTCCCGGCCATGGCTTCCTTGACCCCGTCGACCGTCACCGTCGCCTTCGCGCCGAGCGCTATGGAGCCGAGCCTGTCGAGCGGCACGTAGATCTCGACGGTCAGCTCCGAGAGGTCGGCCACCTCGAGGAGGGGGGTGCCGACGGCTACGAGCTCTCCCTGATAGTGGAATTTGTCGAGCACCACGCCGTCCAGCGGAGAGACGATCCTCGCGTCCCGGATCGCGATATCGGTGATCCTGATGCCGGCCCGGATCTCGTCCTCCTGGGCGGCGAGCATCTTGAAGTTCGCCTGGAGGGCCGCGAGGTTCTTCTCGCCCACCTGCGTCTCGGTCGCGAGCTCGTCGCGCCGCTGCCGGGTCGCCCCGCCCTCGGCGAGGACCTTCTCGGTCTTGGCGAGGGTGTCCCGCGAGAGGGCGAGCTGGGCGTCGGCCTGCTGTATCTGGGCTTCCGCCGCGATCCGCTTGGCCTCGAGCTCGCCGATCTGGGCCTCCTGTTGCTGACGTTGGGCCTGGAGCCTATCGGTGTCGATGCTGCCGAGGGCCTCGTCCTTGCGCAGAGGGTCGCCCTCCTTGACCGTGAGCGATTCGAGGACGCCCGCCGCCTGGGCCGAAATGGTGACCGTATCTACGTCCGTCCGCCCGGTATAGGCGAAGGGATCCTGTTTCCCGGCGCAGGACGAGACGCCGAGGGCGACGGCCGCCAGGAGGATGGCCGCCGGGACGGCGGCCGTCGGGACGACGGACCTAAGGCTTATCTTCATTGCGCGACGCTCCATTGGTCGAGGGATTTGCCGCTCAAGGCGTCGATCTGGCTCGCCTTGAGCATCATGGAAAGTAGCTGGGTCCGATAATCGAGCTCGGCCCGAGTGAGCTGGAGATTGGCGTCGTTGAAATCGGTGGTCGAGGCCAAACCCTGCTCGTACTGCGATTTGACGATGCCCATCTTGTCGCGCGCGAGGTCGAGGGAGGCCCGGAGCACCTTGAGGGCCTCTCCTGCCGCGCCGTAGTCCCTAACCGCGCTGTCGTAGTCGAGCTCGATCCCCTCCCGCGCCGAGGTCGAGTCGCTCGCGAGCCGCTCCAGGTCGCGCTCGGCGGCCTGGACCTTCAGGGAATCGCCCCCCCAGTCATAGGCCCAGGTCACGAGGACGCCGGCCGTGCCGTAGGCCATCCACTGCTCCTCGGTCTGGTCGAGGCCGGGCATGCCGTAGTGGAAGGCGCCGGTCAGCGCCACCGTGGGATAGAGCTTGGACCGGGCGAGCGTCCTGTTCGTTTCGAGAATGTCCCCCTGGATGGCGAGGGCCTTGATCTGCGAGAGCCCCTCGGCCCGGAGCGGGGGGAGCTCGACCTTCATCTCCTCCTCGGGCGGCGCGGGCACCTCGATCTCCTTGCCGGTGAGCGATTTCAATCGCTCGTGCGCGTCGGCGAGCCCGACCTTCGCCTCTATCAGCTTCTGGTCATAGTCGAGCCGCGCGATGGAGAGCGAGAGCACGTCCACCTTCGTCGCCATGCCCTGCCGCTCGAGGGACTGGGTCTGGTCGAGCTGGAGCTGGGCCCGCCCGGCGGCCGATGTCAAGGTCTCGATCTGGAGCATAGCCGCCTGGACCTGCCTGAAGGCCGTGATAGTGGAGAGCGCGACCTCCGTATGAGCCGAATCGACGCTGTTGTCCGCGAGAAGGGCTTGAAGACGCGCCAGCTCGACGCCCGCCTCCTGGGCGAAGCCGGTGAAGGGAGTCCACTTGACGCCGGCGTTCAGATCGACGTTGTTGTTCTGTCCCAACGACAGGGACTGGGACTTAGCTCCGATCGAGATGGTGGCGGTCGGCACGCTGGTATCGTATTGGTAGCTGCCGCCGAGAGAGAGAGTCGGCAGGGCCGCCCTCGCAGCGGCCGTGGCTTCGAGCCGGGCGGCCTCGAGCCCCCGCTCGGCCGACGCGATCGAAGCGTCGTGCGCGAGGGCCAGATCGATCGTCTCCTTGAGCGATTGGGCCCCCAGGGGAAGGGCCGTCGCGAAGAGGATCAGCGTCAGGGCCCCTAGCGGCGCGCCCCTAGTCCGCATCGCCGCTCCCCCTTTTCTTGAGACCATAGTAGATCACCTTGAAGATTTCCTCTTTCCGCCGCGCGACGAAGGCGGCGCGGTCGTAGACCAGATCAGGCTGGACCTTGGAGAGCACGGCGCGGATGATCGGCTCGGCCACGAAGTAATAGATGCACGAACCCAGAACCGTGATGACAGTCTGCGCCGGGTCCACCGCTTCCAGTCTGCCGGCCTCGACTTCCTGGGAAATGAGCCTCAGGAATCTGTTCGGAAAGCTTATTCGGTCCAAGGTCGCGGCCAGGACCTCGCTCACTATCCCGCCCCCCCTCGAAAGCTCCTGCATGACGAACATCGGGATTTTCGGATGCCCGGCTATGTAGTCCACGAAGGAGTCTATGAACATGCGGAGGGCGGCCGGGAAAGGAGCGTCGTCCGGGATCGACGCGTCTATTTTCTGGAGAAAAGTCGAGAACACCTGCCGCAAAATCCTGGCGAAGATGTTCTCCTTGGTCCGGAAGTAGTAGTGGAGCAAGGTCTTGTTGATACCCGCCCGGTCAGCGATCTCCTGCATCCTCGCGCCGCTGAGGCCCTTTTCGACGAAGACCTGCTCCGCGGCCTCAAGTATGAGCTCCTCTTTCGAGCTGTTATGAGTAGTAGGTCCCATCGAAGCCTCCCCCATACAAATCCCTTGATAAGCTATCTGGTTAAACCTTTATGTTTAACCATCTAGTCAAACAACCTAGTCAAATAGTAGTGATCTCTTTGAGAATCGTCAAGAGGAAGGATGGAAATCGAAACAGGGGGGCGGGAAGGCCTACTCTAGGTCGGTTCGGAGTTCTTACGCGTCATTCTCAGTCGAGTCCGGCGAAGTCCTGCTGAACTCCCAGTGCTCGGGCGAGCGCCAGAGGCTCGAAAGGGTGAGCTCGCGGATGAAGATGAGCTCCTTGGGCAGGCGATCGTAGAGCTTCGTGAAGAGCTCCTCGTGGGAGAGGAGCTCGGCGACCCATTGGCCGCGGTCCACCGCCATCAGCTCGCCGAACTTCTCCTTGGTGAAATCCTCCATCCCCTCCCAGCAGATGTCCTCGTAGCGGGGCATCCAGCCGAGCGGCC
>CAYNFM010000121.1:0-8815 GCA_964396415.1 uncultured Treponemataceae bacterium
TTAATTCATTTTATCTCATATCCGGGAGTCCTTATGAAAAAGTATCTTATTATTTCCCTCATCATTTGCCTTTCAGCCTTGGCAGCTTGTACTACGGCAACCAGCAACAACACCGAACCCTTCGTGGGTACTTGGACGCTCACGTCCTACACTCCGTCAGGAGGCGCTGCAGTTACTGGAGCCGCGCTCGCTACAATGATGACGGAAACGATAGTGGTCAAGGGCGACAATACCTATACTGGAACAGGTACATTCCAATCCAGCGCGCCGTCGACCTTTTCCGGCACTTGGAGCAAGTCGGGATCGACGTATACCGTGACTGCATCCGGCGGTTCTGCCTCTTCCGGTACGATATCCGGCAACCTATTTACGACGGACGACGCTGCTTCGAACATCTACGTGTTTACGAAGAGCTAGCAACGAGCCTCGGTAAAGCCGCGTTGGAAGAAGGAGTCGCGACTTCTTCTTCCTTCCCTGCGTGTTCTGTAATCAAAGTCGCGTTCAGTAGTCGACGGCCTTATGCCCCATAAGTGGCTTTGAGAGCCTAGTATTCAGGGAAAACCATATATAACATCATCCTTCCCCACAGGGGAACCGCGAGCGGTATGCTGCCTTTCGTCCTCGAAAATCATAAAGCAATGCCGGCTATTGCTTTTTTACCAATAGAGGATAATATGGTAACCAATATTCATACTCAGGAGAGTGATAAGATGAAAACAATCGTCATCGGCACCTTCGTTTTGGTCACGGGTCTCGTTATAGTTTCCTGCTCCGCCCTGCCGCACCCGGATGTCGCCGGCGTCATCGGGGGAGCCCTCAACAGCGGCTCCGGCGTCGCATCGGCCGCCCCCGCCGCGGTCGACTTCCAGTCCGGAGAGCTGCTGTGCTCCGTGGATTCCGGCCCCATGACCGAATCGGGCTACTATGTCGCCAAAATCCTCACCCCGGCCAGCGACGCCACCAAGAATCAGGCTCAAGTAGTATTCATCCCCGACGGACGGAAGTCATGGGTCAATTACGCGGTCAACAGCCGCAAGGCCTCGAAGGCCGATTTCAGCGTGGGAGCCACAGTCTTCTATCTAAGGGACAGCGAGAACAACGATAACCTTTCGGCCGACACCTACAGAAAGGATATATGGGTGCTCGGCAACATTACATCGATCGACGATCTCTATAAGAATCGCGTCGAGATCGGCGGCAGCTCCTTCGCGACGGCCTATCTCCGCGTTCCAACAGACCAGATAAAGTAAGACGGAAGCACCGCTCTCCAGCGGGGTCGCTCGATTACCCTGGCCCCGCTTGCGGTGGTTTGTTGCGCCCTGTCCGCCCGCTGAACCTTAACGCCATGCCAGGACGAACTAGGATAGAGACCATGGATCGCGAGATCCCCGCCGAGAGAAGGAACTGCAATGAAAAAATACTTCGCCATCGCAACTCTCGCGCTTTCTTTTGAATCAGCCTTCGCGTTGCCTTTTTCTGAGCTTGTCCAGTCGGGTAGCCTGGCACAAGTCCGGGCAGCGATCGAGGCCGGGGCCAAAGTCAACGACAGCGCGCCTCCCATCAACGATTCCATGCTTGTATTCGCCGTCCGGAACAATGACCCGCGGGTGATGGCGGCGCTCCTCAAGGCAGGCGCGGAGCCCGAATGGAAGGGTCTGCCCGGGAAGCCTCCGCTGCGGACTCCGATCGAGGCGGCGGCCGAGAGTTCCGACCCGGAATACCTCAAGCTCCTCGTCGCCGCTGGGGCCAAGATCGAATTTCAGGACCTGCAAGGCTTCACGGCGATCGATCATGCCGCAGGCAATCGGAATCCGGAAATCGCGGCCATCCTCATCAAGGCTGGTGCGCGGGCCTCTCCTCATCCAACGGCCGCCCAGGCCGTACCTATCCAGCCGCTCTGTCTCGCCGTCGCCCTCAACCCGAATATCGACGTCATCAAGCTATTCCTCGCGAACGGCGGGGATCCGAACGCGATCGGAGTAGTAGGCCTTCAACTCGGCACGCCGCTTCATTTCGCCCTGGATAGGAACAGGAGCGCCGAAGTCTTCGCGCTCCTGATCCGGGCCGGCGCCGACTTAAACTCCAGCCAAAAGTGCGCGCTCGGAGTGAACATTCCGCCCATGTTCGAGCTTGCGGCAACAGACCGGGTCGATATCGTTCCCCTCTATGCCAAGGCGGGGGCTGATCCGAACGCCAAGCTTCCTCCGACCATGGGGACCCCCTTGATGACCGCGGCGGTGCACAGCCGAGAGCCGACGATGATCCAAGCCCTCCTCGCCATCGGGGCCCGGGTGGACGATCGGGACCTCAACGGGAATACCGCTCTGATCCTGGTTGCCTGCTACGGCAAAGAGCCGAGGATCATCGACGCCCTCCTCGCGGGAGGCGCCGATCCTAACGCAAAGAACAATGATCATAAGAGCGCCTACGACTACGCATTAGGCAACGAGGCGCTGAAAGACAGCGCCGAACTGGCATCCCTCCACACGGGGGGCGCCGTAAGCCTCATCCTCCTCGCCAAGGACGGAAGCGCGGACGCGGTGAGGGCAGCCATCCGTGGGGGCTCGAAGGTCAATGAAAGCGACCTCAACGGACTGACGCCTCTCACGGTCGCGGCCCAATACAACGGCGACCCTGAAGTCTCAGCGGCCCTCATCGCGGGGGGGGCCGATCCGAACCGGCCGAACGGATTGGGCAGGACTCCGCTTATGCTCGCCGCGGAGAGTAATCCCAATGCCATCGTGATTTCCGCGCTCTTGAAAGGTGGAGCCGACCCCAAGGCTCGCACGCTCGACATGTTCAAACTCACGGCCCTCATGATCGCGGCGCAATCGGCGTCCGACCCGGCGATCGTCGCGGCTCTCGCGTCAGGCGGCTCCGAGATCGACGCTACAGACAGCATGGGCAGAACCGCCCTCATCATCGCGGCCGACTTGAACGGCAACCCCAGAGTGCTCGGCGCTCTCCTCGAGGCCGGCGCGAGAGCCGGGTCCAAGGACAAGACGCAACGTCGCGCCTTGGATTACGCGATGGCGAACCCCGCATTCAAAGGCAGCCCCCAACTCGCCGCCCTGGCGGCGGCGAGCAAATGAAAACTGGGACCGCTGTGGCCCGGCCGAACGCCATTTTGGATTCTACGACACTTCAGAGAGCGCCAAACGGCGACGGGAGTGGTCGATGATAAACGAGCGATTCCTTAGGCTCGGCATCCGCATCGATTCCGTGGGCCACCCTCGGCGCGAGCCTCATAGCCCTACTCATGGAGCTTCTCCTCACGCGACGCGCAACGCGCCCCCTCTACTCGCTCCACGCTGCGATTCGAGGAGGCCCTAAGAAGCGCATCGCCGTCGAGGACTCGGGCCCCGGCATCCCCGAGGACGGAATTTCAAAACGGAGGAAGCGTTTTCCTGTAAGCGCACACGTCCTTCATAGGGCATTCGGGGCAGCGGGGATTGGTGGGCCTGCAGGTTTCCCTGCCGAGAAAGGTTAACGCCAGGCCCAGGGCGTGCCAATCTTGCGCGTCGACTTTTTCCATCAATTGCTTTTCGATTTTCTCCGGCGTCGTTCCCTGCGCTATTCCTATCCGCGGGGCGACGCGCAGAGCATGCAAATCGACGATGACGCCCTCGGCCGGAGCTCCCGACTGACTCATGATGACGTTGGCCGATTTACGTCCCAGGCCTTTGAGGGCGACGAGGCCTCCCATTGTAAGGGGAATGGCCTCGTCGGTTTTCAGCGTCTGCGCGATGCCGGTCAGCCATTCGGCTTTGGTCTTGAAATTGCTGACGCTCCCGATCAGCGGAGCGAGCTCATCGAAGCTCGCCTTCGCCAATTCGGCCATCGTGGGAAACTGAGCGAACAACGCTGGCGCCAGTTGGTTGATATGCTTGTCGGAGTCTCTGGCGGACAGCAAGACCATCACGAGGAGCTGATACGTGTTCCCGTAGTCCAAAGGATGCTTGCGCCCCCGATATTTTTCGATCAAGGGTTTCAACGCGGCTTTCCAATCAACGCTCGCCATGTCGGATCCTCCTGGTTCGATCTAATGAGAGCCACTTCCTCACTGGGCCGGTCCTATCATCCATACGATCTCATGGTAACTTCATTCGGCCGACGCCGCTATAGGTCCCCGCGGCCAGGATACCGGTTAAGGTAGGACTCGACGTGCCCAACCTCGTTGGCGGGAGTCGAGCGCATTGCGATTCCACACAGTGAGCGTCAGGCATTCATATTGCGTTCGCTTTGTCCCTGTATGGTTCCATCCTGAAAAGCATGAAACCCGGAGAGGTAGCCGCGATGGCCAACAGACGGACGACGTTATTCGTAGAAGGCATGACCCATTCTTCCTGCGAGGCGAGGATAGCCTCGGCTGTGCGCAAGATCGACGGCGTGATCGAAGCCGGGGCGAATCTCAAGGGCGGGACCGCCGTGGTGGAGTACGAAGAGGACAAGGTCTTCGTCGATTCGCTAAAGGCGGCTAGCGAGAAGACAGGCTATGCCGTCAAGGATAGGAAGGGCGCCGCGGGGACCATGATAGCCTTGGGGATCGGCGTAGTCCTGGTCGCCGCCTATATGATCGCGACCGGGACCGGTTTGTTCAACGCCTTGCCGAAGGTCGACGCATCCATCGGCTACGGCATGCTCTTCGTAATCGGCCTTCTCACTTCGGTCCATTGCGTCGCCGTGTGCGGGGGGATCGCTCTCTCGCAAAGCGTGCCGTCGGGCAGCGCTCCGGGCCCCAGCCCGGCCGCGGAGAACAGGAGACCTCGATCCGAGAGGCTCGAGCGCCTCGGCCCAGGAATCCTTTATATAGGAAGCTGATCCAGAGGTTGGCATCAAGGACGACGCGCACGAGCAGCCCGAGCCTTATTCGCCGCGTTCACCTCCGCATCGAGTTCCGAATGGGTTATGGGCAAACTCTTGAGTTCACGTCGTACTCGTCGCATCTCTGTGAAAAGCGTCTGGTCGTCGAGGTACCGGACGAGCTCCGCCTTCTCCCGTCGTGGCAGACGATCGACCAGTCGCTTAATCTGGTCGAAGCTAAGATCAAGTTGGACTGTTGTCATGATTATATCCTTCATTGTTGGATAACTCCCAGTCATACTATGCCTCCTTTGGAGTCTTAGGACCACTGAGGCCTGCCCTCTCGGCCCGTCTTGCGTGAATGAACAACGGCCCGCTTGTGCGCCGCCTTGGTAAGACGCTTCTGGAGCTCGACGAGGTCTCGGTAGGAGTCGTCCATAAAGGCCCGGTGCTCGTTCTCACGGGGGTGGGCACGGAGGTTGCGGCTGTGAAGGTTCCCGATGTTCTCCTGTCATGTTTTGTCAAAGAACCTGGCTTTTCAAGCCGTTGGTTATCTTATAAAACCCGTAGTCTTATAGGCTGAAGACCGTTCCGAGCAAGGAACGCAATAGTATCAAAAACTACTGCGTGGAGCTGGGCGGGATACGGTGTGCGCAAGCACGCGAGGAGGCGTCTGGGGTGTTTGATCTAAGGATTCGAGCCTTCGGTTAGGAGAGCCCGGAATTCGGCCAAGCGGATGATCCGAGTCCGCTTGATTGCCTTGAGGACGAGAAGGTCCTCGTCGCCGGTCACCAAGTAGTCAGCATCTCCTGCACTGGCGATCTCCAAGAGAAAGTCGTCTTGGGGTCTCGGCATAGCTCGATCTTCTCGGAAGGACTAACCGGCAGCGCCGTCTTAACGAGGAACTCTTCAAGGCTATCCCGCTCTACAATGCTGAAGTACCGAGCGAACATAGGACGAGCGATGACATCACGAACTTCGCGGAGTTGATCCTCGGAGGTGAGGATATGGATATCGTTCAGGAGGAAGCGATCCTCCATCTCGTCCAAGTTCTGGCCGATGAGGAAGCTGACCCAGATATTGGTATCGAGGACGACATTCACTGTACGTGCCGCTCACGACGGACGGCCTTCACCTCTGCCTGAATCTCCTCAAGGCTCAAGGGAAAGTCCCTATGAGCTGCACGGAATGCCCGGATATCATCTCGCAGGGCCTTCTTCTCAAGGTACTCGGTGAGGCGCTTCCGGTCATCCGGTCCGAGTTGGTCCACGATGGCCTGAATCTGCGCGAAACCGAGGTTGAGGGTGACGGGAATCTGCGTCTCCATAGCCTTAATATACTGCATCAATCCTCCTAGCGATAGGTAAGAGATACGCCCGTCTTGCGCGCTTGAACAACGGCCCCGACCCGTGGAGCGATGGGCTCGCCCGTTTGAACATGGACGCGCTCGGTGAGGTGGTGCGCGAAGCCGACCATGTCGTGGCGTCGCACGTTCCGCAGGTCGGAAATGCCGCAGCCTTCGAGAGAAATGTGATGGAGGCGAGGAGGGCCGATCGCCAGGTATCTCGGGACCTCGAGATCGAATCGATCGTCCAAAACTGGCTTGACGCGATGGCTAGTGACGCTAGAATTGAGCAAGGAAGCGGGGATATCCCCAAGCCGCGCCATTGCGTTGAGTCATCCGAGAAATCCCGGTTTACTGCTTTTGAAAAAGTGGAGGGATTATTATGGCCAAACGCAGCATAGGGCTGACGGCGAGGATTTCGCTGCTATTCAGCGGGTTGACCGCCATCATGCTCGGAGGGATCATCATCCTCATAGGGTTTCGCCTGAGCCAGGATATCCATGGGCTTGTTAATGTAGAGAATGTTCAAGTCGCGTCGGCGAGAGCGGCCGAACTCGGCCGACTGCTCGACGAGCACTTCGCCGAGCTGAATATCATCTCCCTGTCCGATCAGATGCGCTTCGGAGATGAAAAGACCGCGGACGCGTACATATTAGGCCTGAACGGAAAAGTCAGCGCCGATATCTCGCAAGTCCTTCTCGCTTGGCCTGACGGGAGGGCCCTGACCGCGTCGGGCGCCTACGTGAACGTCAGCGAACGACCGTACTTCAAGGGAATATTCGTCGAAGGCAAAGATTCCTTCATCAACGACGCGGTGATATCCAAAGCTACGGGAAAGCCCGCTATCATCCTCGTGAAGGCGGTGAAAGGGAAGGATGACAAAACGAGGGCCTTGGCAGGCTTCGAGATGCAGCTCGCTACCTTGTCCGAGATTGCGGGGGCGATCAAGCTCGGTAAGTCGGGTTACGGGTGGGTCGTCGACCAGAGCGGGCTATCCATCGCCGATCCGAACAAGGAAGCCGTGCTCAAGCTGGACATGACGAAGGGCGACGAGAACGGCTATCGCGGCATGAGCGCGATGAGCAAGCGGATGCTCGTCTCCCAGACGGGCGAAGGCCATTACTTCAAGCCTGACGGCTCGGATATGATGGTCTATTACTCAAAGGTCCCCGCAAGCCCGGGCTGGGTTCTGGGCTTGGCGATCCGGAGCGCGGAAGTGAACAGCCCTGTGACGAGCATGCTCACTCTGCTCTACTCCTTTCTCGTCGCAGGAATCGCCATAGCGGTCCTTGTCTCTGTGCTAATCTCCCGTTCGGTAGTCAAGCCGATCAAGCTGGTCGTACAGGCCCTGGGCATGCTTTCCATGGGAGACCTCGGCCTTTCCGGAATCGATCGGTCCGCCACCGATAGATTCCTCGCGCGGGGCGACGAGCTGGGCGTCATAGGCGGCTCCGTGCAGGCGCTGATCGCCAGTCTTTCCTCGGTGGTTGCGAATATCCAAGTTTCCTCCGGCCAGGTCTTGGGCGGTTCGGAGCAGCTGTCCGAGATGGCGCAGGGCATATCGGCCGGGGCGAGCGAGCAGGCGGCAAGCATCGAGGAGCTGTCGGCCTCGGTGGATGAGCTGGCTGCCACGGTGCGGCAGAACGCGGAAAACACCAAGCAGGCGGACGCTTTGGCTCGTCGCGTCGCGACGAACGCGGAGGCATCCGGTAAGGCGGTGGGGCAGACGGTATCGAGCATGAAGGAGATAGCGTCGAAGATCTCGATCATCGAGGAGATCGCGAGGCAGACGAACCTTCTGGCGCTGAATGCTGCGATCGAGGCGGCGCGGGCCGGGGAGGCCGGAAAGGGCTTCTCGGTGGTGGCGGCGGAGGTGCGCAAGCTGGCGGAGCGATCGCAGACTGCGGCCGGAGAGATCAACGAGTTGTCAAATAAGAGCCTTGGAGTGGCAGGAGAGGCTGGAAAGTGGCTGGAGGAACTGGTACCGGACATCAAGAGAGTGGCAGAGCTGATCCAGGAAATAACCTCGGCATCCGGAGAGCAATCGAGCGGGGCCGAGCAGATAGCAAAGGGCGTGACTCAGATGGACATGGTGGTGCAGCAGAACGCGTCGAGCTCGGAGGAATTGGCGGCCACCGCAGAGGAGCTCTCAGGCCAGGCGGCAAGCCTGTCGGATACGGTCGGCTTCTTCAAGCTGGATTCGGATGCCCGCCTAAGCGCCGAGGGCGGCGACGAAGCCGACGCCAAAGGAGCGCGCAAGGGGAAATCCGCGCCGAGTTCGGCGAGTTCGGGGAAGAAGACGGTGATGGCGATAGCGCCCGTCGCGAATGCCACGGGTAAAAGTTACGATTCCGACTTCGAGGAATTCTAATCCGTTATCAGGCGAAAATCGGGATGGGTCGAATTTACGAGGAAATTAATTTTGCTTTTCGTGGCTAGTTTCGTCGCGTGCGTCTTCTATGGCTTCCCAGCCCTCGTGAACGACGAAGTAAACGAGACCCAGAGCCGCCACGGCATCGATCCACCACCATCCCAGGAGGGCGGTGAAAAGGACGCCGCCCAAAACGATCCAGGACATATAGGCGCATACCATGCTGCAGGAGCCGTCGGATTCCAGCGCTCGGCTGCCGATGCGCCTCCCGATTCTCTTTTTCCCCGCCGCGAGGA
>CAYNFM010000122.1:0-8755 GCA_964396415.1 uncultured Treponemataceae bacterium
TGAGACAACAGCAGGCGCCATAGAGTTCGTAGCATGGGACGCGGAATTCCGCTAGGTGATCTCTTGCGGAGGTCTTCTATCTCATCGATTCGTCCATCGCGTTCAAAAACAGCAATTATATTCAGCCTATCATCTATCATTGTCGCAAAACGCTCATGCAACTGACTGCCGCGTCTGGCGATCCATAAAATCAAGGCTGGATCATCAAGGTACCGTAACAACCATAATGCCAACCAACGCTGCACGTCATCCCAACCGCCAGCAGTCTTACCATCAGCCACCAAAGTCATTCGGGGGGCCAGAGTATATGGTGTCGGTCTGTTTAGCAGGCTAAAGGCGAGCTCTCCATCAACATCAGTCTTCGGCGTTATCCCGAAACGGTCCAGGTCACGGCGCTGGAACTTGTTTTCGGTAAGCGGTTCCAGCCAATCCAGCGATGGTGCAGGATCTAGCTCTGCAAAGCGTCGTGCAGGAAGACCGCTCGGATCGCTCAATGCCCATAACACTCTGCCGACAAAGTCGTCTTCTTGCGTTTTGATAAGCGGATTGGCAATCGCTTCCTTGAGAACGATCATCTCCTTGCCACGAACTCCATCGCGGTATATCTCCGACCATCGAATAAGAGTCTCGTGCAAATAACGATGAGTTTTGGACTTCCAGTACAGAATAGGCGTGACTTTTTTAGCCAACCATTCCGCTCTGTATTCTTTCTCTTTCCCTTTTGTGTAGCCGCCAAAGGCAAACATTTCGTGAAAGGCTTCCCCGCGCTGGCGATCCGCAGCAAGGGCATCCATCATATAGCGCAATATTGGATCGTCCAGGCTGTAGCCCACGAAGCAGACGGTATAGTTTCGGAACAACTCGCTCACAAAACGCGCGGCCCAACGTTCGGTAAGATAGGCCAGTCCAAAATCGCCACTGGACACCACAAGACAATCGAGGTCGCTGTCGTTCACTTCTTGAGGGAGCAGCCCATGAAGATAGACGAGACCATCCCAATTGTTCTTAGGCAACGGTAGAAGAGGTGCTAGATAAGTTTTTGTGGCGGTATTCCGCTCCATCGCTGCTTCAAAGATGCGATCAAAGTTGGTGGTAATGAGGTGAAGTTTCCCATTGCGACACCTGCCCAAGGTAAGGAGTGCCTTGTGGGTTTCCGTTGCCTTAGCTGGCACAACTGTCGGCGTAAGGATTTTTGCAAGTTCACGGCGCACTGCACCACGACCGCCCACAAGGTCGCCCTCCAGCAGTCCGATAGCGCTATCGTATTGATTTGCCTTCAACGCAGCCTTCTGCGTCGGGTTAGGGGTGACTCCTGAACTGCTGTAGAGGGTCTTAGCCAAGGCGCCAAATCCAGGGAGCCCTGCAGGATAAGAAATCCCTGCACCACAAAAGAAAGCCACACGACCTTCTTCATGGGCCTGCAATAGGCGCTCCGGGATGTCCGGGCCGTTTCTTATGAACTGCATGGCAACCTATACGCCCCTTTAGCTTGTCTTCGTCATAGCTTTGTATTAGCCTCTTTGTTCAAGTCTTGTTTCATTGCGTTTGATTTCGTTTCCTCTCCCCACACCCTCGCCAGCGTCGCCTGAATCTTCTTCTCGAAGCGCTCGATCAATTCGCGATTGGCGGCAACCAACTTCTGCTCGGCTTCGATTTCGGTGACGATGGCGTGCTGAGTAGCGAGTGGCGGGAGGGGAATTCGAATTGTTGATAAAATGTCTTGATTTAGATTCTTCATCGTAACGCCAACGGCCTGCTCTTCTAGAAACGCCTTTATCCTTGGAGATGCAATTTGAAGAAAAGCGAAGTGGACATTGCATTCTGGGCTTAATCGAATCACGAAGCAGCCAGTGCCGCAAAGCCAGCCATCCATTTCCGAGGTGACTACAGCGCATCGTCCCATTTCGCCGCGTCTGCCGATGACAATATCGTTCTCATGTACCGTGAATTCCTGCAGACGATCCCTGTTTTTTGAAGACACCGTATTTACGTTGTTCCTGCTAATTTTGCCGTCAATGATATTTTGAGGGTTAATGATAGGTATTCCATCTGGCACATAATCTCTCTGGTGAAGTGAACTTCCAAATGGGCCAGTCAAAACGGCTGTGCAAACCTCACCCAGCTCCACCATTGGCCACTCCGGCCGTATATGAATATGCGGCCGATAGTAGTCGACGACCGCCCGAGCCCCATCGATGACCCTCTGGTAGTCCTCGATCTCCGCCACGATCACCTTCTGCACATCCAGTGGTGGCAGGGGAATTTTTATTCTTTCCAGGTCACCCTTTGTGATATGAACAAGTCCAACTCCACCATGCAAATTTTCTTCAACTTCCGTTACTGCCTTGTTAAGCGCATGGAGGAGATACATCTTGATCGCCAGTGATTCGTCAAATCCGACTTTGAAAATATGCTGATTAAGGACCGCTTTATCGCCTTTCCAGATGTGCGCACCAAAGGAAGTTCCGCGTGAACCAGACCAAGAAAATAGAAGCTCACCCTCGTTTATAATGTGACAGTCTCTCACTTCACCGGTGTAGTAGTTAAACTCACTTTCGGGCGAATTGAGATTTTGGATCCGTACGATAGGAATGCCACCACTGTCTGCTAGTTTCCAATCCTCTGGCTTAAATGGTCGGCCATTGATAAGGTCGCAAACATCGCCAATCGGAACGAGAGGATAATGCGAGCTGCGAACGTTCCCTTCCCTGTACCTCTCCCCACTGAGATTGTACTCCCCCTTCCCCGCCACCTTCTCCTTCGACACGACGAGCCCCGTCGTCAGCACTAAGTCCTCGACCGCCTCGCCCGCGCGCAGGAGGCCGAGGTACTCGCCGAGTTCGGCCTTCACCTTGGGCAGATCGTCCTTGTCGATCTCCCGCCGCTGAGCTCCGAGACCGAAGCCGTCATTCTCGACCTTGAAGAAGGCGATTGTATTCGCCCTCTTGGCCAGGGCCTTATCGAGGAAAAGTATCGATGTCTTGACGCCCGAATAGGGATTGAAGACGCCGGCGGGCAGGGAGACGACGGCGACGAGGCAGTCCTCGACGAGCATCTTGCGTAAGTACACATAGGCGCTCTGGCTCTGGAAGATGATTCCCTCGGGCACGATGACGGCTGCGCGGCCAGAGGGGAGGAGATGCTCGGCTATATAGTCGACGAAGAGGACTTCGCTGCGGCTCGAAGCTACCGAGAACTTACGGTGGGGCCTGATGCCGCCTTTGGGCGACATGAAGGGCGGATTGGCCATGATGACGTCGAAGTGCTCGTCCCAGTAGGCCGTGCTGGTGAGACTGTCGTATTCGTAGATCTTGGGTCGCGCGAAGCCATGGAGGTAGAGGTTGACGAGGGAGAGCCTGACCATGTCGGGCGATATGTCGTAGCCGACGACGTTGTCCATGAGCCGGGTCTTGTCGGCGGGTTTAAGGGCATCACCGGGTCGCTTCTTGGTATTGGCCGCGCGGATGTGCTTCCAGGCCGAGATGAGAAAGCCCGCCGTGCCGCAGGCGGGGTCGAGTATGGTCTCGTTCTTCTTGGGATCGACGACCTCGACCATGAAGTCGATGATATGGCGCGGCGTGCGGAACTGTCCCGCGTCGCCCTGGCTCCCGAGCACCGATAGAAGATACTCGAAAGCGTCGCCCAGGCGCTCGGAGTGGTCGTACTCGAACTCGCCTATGGTCTTCAGAAATAAACGCAGGGTCTCTGGATCTCGGTAAGGCAGGTAGGCGTTCTTGAATATCTCGCGGAAAAGCTCCGGCAGGGCCTCGTTGAGCGAGAGCTTTTCCAGGGCCTCGGAATAAGTCTTCAGTTGCTCGGCGCCCGAAAGCTTTGGCGCGAAGATGCGCCGCCAGGAATATTTCGCGTAACCTTTCACGAAGAAAGAAGCCTTGCCGCCCATGGCCTCGGATTCGCGGTCCATGTCGTCCATGAACTTGTAGATGAGGGCTATGGTGATCTGCTCCACCTGGCTCTTGGGGTCGGGCACCTTGCCCACGAGTATCTGCCTCGCGTCGTCGATTCGCTTCTTGGTCGGGCTGTCCAACATGCTGCCTATGCTCCTATGCGCTCAAATCGCCCGGGTCGATACGGTCGTTGATGAAGGCGGGTATCGCGCTCCGCAGGTCGGGCCCCAGGCGGAAGAAGGACTCGCCATGCTCGTCGCCGTTCAGGGCGGCGAAGTCCCTCGCGTCGACCATGGCGCGGAACTCGGGGTAGAGGAGGTAGCTGCGGGCGAAATCGCGGGCGTCGTCGAAGGCGAGTTCGTCTACGGGATGCTCTGCGTCGTAGCGGTCGAAGACCTCGTCAGCGACCTCCTCGCGGCTCTTCAAGTAGGGAATGTCGCCGAAGACGAGCTCGAGGAGCTCGCGCAGGGAGACCCTCCGGTCGGCGCGCAGTGCCTTGCGCAGACGCTCCAGGTCGAAAAACTCCTTGGGCCTGCCGAAGAGGTTCCGCGTGACATAGTCGACGAGGCCTTCCCAATCCCCTGCATCGTAGCGCCTTTGGGCTTCGGGGTCGAGCCTGACCCGTTCTTCGAAGCCTCGGAAGTACATGCGATCGATCTTCATGCCGCCGGGGCCGATCACGGTGGTCTCGAGACTCGCGAGGGCGTCGGGTCCCTCGTGCGTGAAGGCTCCGTCAGGCGGGAATTTTCTCTCGTTCGATGGGGGAGCCGAAGCCGCCTCCGCCCCGCGGGGCAGGGCTATGACCTCGTCGTAGTCGAACTCCTCCTCGAAGTACTCGCAGTTGGCGAAGAAGTCGAAGAGCTTATAGCCCGCCTTGGGCCGAGGCCCGGCAGCCTCTCGCCGGCTCTTTTCGATAATTCCCGACGCGAAGTCGTACCTCCGCGTCCCCCGACCCTTGATCTGCACGAAGTCTTGCGGCGAAAAAATAGGACGCATGAGGGCGATATTGAGAAGGTCCTCGCAGTCGTAGCCCGTGGTCATCATGCCCACGGTGCAGCAGATCCGCGCGCGCGAAGTCTTGTACCAGGGGTCCAGCCCCGAGTGCCCGCGCAGCTGGTTCTCGGCGAACTGCGAAGCGAAGCCTTGCGCCCCCGGGACATTGGAGGTCACCTGGAGGGCGAAGTCCGAATGGTAGCGTCCCGGCCAGAGCTCTTCCGCGAGTTCGTTGAATATCTGGGCAATGTCGGCCGCGTGGTTCTGGCTCACGCAGAACACCAGGCTCTTGCCGAACTCGCCCGTCACCGGGTCCGCGAGTCCGTGCTCGAGGAGGGCGCGGCAGAAGGAGGAGTTGGTCCGGGGCGAGAAAAAGCGGCGCTCGAAGTCGCCCTGCTTGAAGACGGTCTCCACCGTATCGTCGCCGTCCACGCTCGCGGGCACTTCGACCGCGTAGCCCTCCTTGGAGAGAAGCTGGGCGGTGATGGTCGTGCGCGCGTCCACCACCGTAGGCCCGACGAGGAAGCCTTCGCGGACTCCGTCTACGAGGGAATAGCGGAAGGTGGGCTCGCCCGACTCGCAGCCGAAGGTGCGGTAGCTGTCCAGGAGCATGCGCCGCTCGAGTTCGCGGGGATCGTTCTTACCCAGCCTCGCGGGATCGATGTTCTTGAGATAGTCCTTGGGCGTGGCCGTGAGGCCCAGCTTGCAGCCGCCGAAGTACTCGAAGACCGTCCGGCTTGAGCCGCCCAGAGAGCGGTGCGCCTCGTCCGATATCACGAGATCGAAGTCGTCGGGCCTGAAGGCTCGGCGGTAGCGGTTGCCCGCGAGGAGGGTCTGCACCGTGCTGACCACAATATCGGCCTTGCGCCAGTCGTCGCGGCTGCGTTTGTAGATGACGCTCGTGTAGTCCTTGGCAAGGTAGGGAATGAATGCCCGCTCCAGGGCCTGAGTCTCGAGCTCGAGACGGTCGACGAGGAAGAGCACTCGGCGGGCGTTGCCCGAGCGTAGGAAAAGCTTGATGACGGCGGCCGAAAGGAGAGTCTTGCCCGTGCCCGTGGCCATCTCGAAGAGAAAGCGGTCCTTGCCCCCGGCGACCGCCTTTTGCAGCGCGCCCAGCGCGGCGAGCTGATAGGGCCGCAGGAAGCGCAGGCCCAGGCGCTCGATGTAGTCGGCGCGCTTCGTTTTGTCGCGCCAGTCAGGATCGGCGTCGTAGTCGGCCTTCTGCGTGCGGGCGACGTAGTCGGACGCTATCTCCTCGGCGACGAGGGTACGCGGATCGGGAGCGAAGCGGCGGTAGCGGCCCAGTTCCTCGGGACCGGGGAAGGACTCGATCCTGCGCGGATTGCCGCGGCGCAGGTCCCAAAAGTAGTGCGCGTCGCCGTTCGAGAGTATGACGAAGGGAGTCTTGAGGGCGGCGGCGTAGGTTCTCGCCTGCTCCTTGCCCGACAGGGGAGTCTTGGAGCTCGACTTGGCCTCGAGGACGACGAGGGGGAAGCCTTTATCGTCCAAGAGAAGAAAGTCGACGAAGCCCCGCTTGGCCTTCTCGAAATCCAGGCCGAGGGACTCGAGGACCGCCGTCCCAAGCTTGACGCCGGGCTCGAGCGCGACGTTGGCGCGAGCGCCATCCTCGTCGAAGAATCGCCAGCCCGCAGCCTCGAGCAGATGGTTGATGCGGATCCTGGCTTGAGCTTCCTTGGCCACCCGCGGCACCTTTTTAATGAAGATACAATAGTATATGCCAGCTGTTGCTGTATGTCACTGCCACATTAACATTCTATGCTATGGTATAGTATTGTCCGGGAGGGCAACCCATGCTCGATTATATAAAGGCAGGCGGGGTCGGTCCCGCGCGCACACTGAGCCTGGACTTCGCCGAACGTTTCAATGTCTTCACGGGCGACAACGGGCTCGGCAAAAGCTTTCTCCTCGACCTTTCCTGGTGGGCCCTGACGAGGACGTGGGCGGGACCGATGGTCCTCCCGGAGCCGGGAGTCAAGGCTCAGATCGAGTATAGGATCAAGGGCAAGACCGGTGCTGCCGATCCCGTCCTGTCGGCGTTCCGACCCGAGGAGAGCGCATGGCCCCTGGACGCGAAGCGACCGCCCATGCCGGGCATCGTCATCTACATCCGCATAGACGGAGGTTTCTCCGTCTGGGATCCCGCGCGCAATTATTGGCGAAAGGATCCCGAAAGGCCCGCAGCCTATAATTTCAATTCCGACGATGTCTGGTACGGCCAGGGTCCGAAGGACAAACCCGTATCCGAGGGGCTCGAGCGCGATTGGGTCAATTGGCAGCTCGGAAAATCCGAGCAATTCGAGGCGCTCGATCGCGTACTGGAAGTCCTCTCGCCTGAGGGAGAGAGAATCCGCGCCGGTAAACCGCGGAGGATCCTCGTCGGGGAGGGCCGGGATAGGCCCACGCTGAGGATCGGGTCCGAAGAGGTCCCGGTCGCTTTCGCCTCCGCAGGCATGAGGCGCGTACTCGCCCTGGCCTACTTCCTCGTATGGTCGTGGACCGAACACCGAGCGGCGGCGACGCTGTTAGGGAAGAAGGCGGAAAACAGATTCGTGATCATATTCGACGAGCCGGAGACGCATCTGCACCCACGCTGGCAACGGAGCATCCTCCCGAGCCTCGCCGCAGCCATCGATGTCCTCACCGATCAGAAGGATTCGGCCGCTCAGTTCGTTGTTGCGACACATTCGCCCCTCGTCGTCGCCTCGCTCGAGCCCCTATTCGACCCGAAAAAAGATGATCTGATCCTCCTCGAACGGGGGAAGGACGGGGCAACCATCAACCAGGACCGATGGGCACCGCAAGGCGACGTGTCCAACTGGCTCGTCTCCGATACCTTCGGGCTCGAGCAGGCTAGGTCGCGCGAGGCCGAGCGGGTCATTGAAGCGGCCGAAGCCTTCATGCGAGGCGAGACCGGCTTTCTTCCTCCGGCATTGGCGACGCAGGAGTCCATTCACGTCGCGCTCAAGAAACTCCTTCCGGCGCACGACTCCTTCTGGCCTCGCTGGATCGTCGTTACCGGTCAGCTCCCGGGAAGCGCGGCTAAGGATTCGCGATGATCCCGGTAGAGCGAGCCCCTGAACCCTCGTACTTCGACGCCGAAATCAGGGAGCCCGGGACGCGATGGCTGGCTTCTCATCCCGAAGACGAACGGCCCCATCCCTATTGGTTACGCTGTATCCGTGAGCTTCGCGATGAGTTTTCCGGTCGATGCGCATATGCAGCGATGTCTCTTTTCTCGGACGATACAGTAGATCACTTTTTAAGCGTCAAGAACCACCGCGAGCGTACCTACGAATGGGCGAACTACAGATACGCATCCTCGTCGATCAACTCTATAAAAAAGAACGCCGACGAATCCATCCTCGATCCTTTCGAGATCGGCCGAGGATGGTTCGAGATACTCCTGCCTTCCCTGCAGATGCGTTGCACGGCGGCCATTCCTGCTGAATACCGGGGAAAAGCCGAGTACACATTGAAGCGCCTCAAGCTGCGCGACGGAGAGTCGATGATACGGTGGCGGGAATCCTGGTATGCGCTCTATAGAGATGGCCGACTCACTCTCGACGGCCTTCGAATGGTTGCGCCTCTGATTGCCGAGGCGATCGAGCGGACAGCTTCGGCAGCGCCAAAGCGGCTGTGATTATGTGCTTGTAATCAGAAGCCCCCGGCTGTCGCTCGCCCTTGGCCCATGGAGCTTCCCTACCGTGGCCTCCATGGAGTTACCCGCGGCATCCATCGCGGGACATTTCGCTTGTATTCGAGGTATTCTTCCCCGAATCTCTTTTCGAGTCCCGGCTCTTCCGAAAAGCGGAAATAGAGAGTATTAATAATGAAGA
>CAYNFM010000123.1:0-4441 GCA_964396415.1 uncultured Treponemataceae bacterium
GCCAACGTCTCGGGGAGCAATCTCACTTTCGTCCAGGGCGGCGGAGGCCTCTCGTTCTTCGCTTACCCGATTCCCCGGCTCATGGCGAGGCTCGGAGGCTCGGGAGGGCTCGCCTACGCCGCGACGACGGGCGCGGGGGCCGGGTTCGCCATGTACTGGAAGACGAAGGCCGAGTTCGGCTATCGGTTCACCCCGGATTTCAGCATCCTCGCCAATGCCGGCTATTCCCGGCTCCTCGGGACTCAAAGCCCGATCTTTACCGGCATTTCGGCGGGCTTGGTCATCAATATCGGCCTCGACAAGCTCGGCGGAGGCAGCTCGGGGGTCGCGACGAGCGTCAAGAAGCAGGAGACCGTCTTCCCGATCGTCTATTACAAGAGCGACAAGGCCCCCATCGCCTACCTGGAGCTGACCAACGAGGAATCGGCGGAGATCCGCGACGTAAAGGTAAGCTTCTCCGCCGGGACCTATACCGCCCGCGACGCCCCCTGCGGACAATATCCCCTCCTTCTCCGCGGCAAGACCGTCGAGGTCCCCATCTACGCCAATTTCGACGACAAGGTCCTGGGCTTCTCCGAAACGACAAAAATCCAGGGAAACATCCAAGTCGCGTACAAGATCCTCGACTCGCAGCGCAGCGCAGCCAAGGCCCTCACGGTGGTCTTCGACAACCGCAACGCGGCGACCTGGGCCGACGATCGAGTCGTCGGGGCTTTCGTATCTCCGCAGGATCCCTCCATGCTCGAGCTTTCCAAGTACCTGGCGGGCCTAGTCAGGGTCCACTCCAAGACCGAGATCGACAAGTTCATCCAGTACGGAATGGGCCTGTTCGAAGGACTGCGAGTGTACGGCGTAGTCTGCACCCCCGATCCGAACATGCCTTACGTCGAGGCGCATAAGGATCCCTCCAAGCTCGCTTATATCCAGTATCCGTATCAGACGCTTTCCTATAAATCCGGGGATTCCGATTCCGTGGCCATCTGCATGGCCGAGGCATTGGAGTCGGTCGCAGTCCCCTCGGCCATCGTCGACCTCCCGGAAGACGTCCTCGTCGCCTTCCCCCTCGCGATGGGCGAGGCCCAGGCGAGGACCACTTATAGCAATCTCAACGACTTCATCTTCGATTCGGGGAAGGTTTGGGTCCCCTTGCGAGCGTCGATGATACGCGATGGATTCCTCCGGGCATGGCAATCCGGCGCCGAGCTTTGGTACTCCTACGCCAACGGTTCGGGCCCACAGCCCAAGCTCGTCAGGATCGAGGACGCCTGGAAGGAATTCCAGCCCATCGCCCTCGCCGACGTCGATTTCGTTCCCGTCAAGCCGGACGAGGATGCCTTCAATCTCGCCTTCGCGAACGCGCTGGGGCGTTTCGTCACCGCCGAGGTGGAGCCCAGGGTCAAGCGCCTGCTCGGAGAGATGAAGGATGGGGGCACGGGAAGGCAGCTCAACGGTCTCGGCATCGTCTACGCGCAGTACGGCCTCTATGTCGACGCGAGGGCCCAGTTCGAGAAGGCTGTCGCCCTCGACTATGCGCCCGCCCTCGTCAACCTCGCCAATATCTCCTTCCTCCTCAAGGATTTCCCGGCCTCGGCGTCCGACTTCCAAAAAGTCCTCGCGCTCCAACCCGGCAACAAGATAGCCCTCATCGGTCTAGCCCGAGCCCGATACGAGCTCAACGCTTACGACGAGGCGGACAGGCTCTATTCCCAAGTGAAGGCGCTAGATCCCGCCCTGGCGAGCCAGTACGCCTATCTTTCGTCCACGGTCAACGGCGACAAGCCTCGGCAGGCTGTGTCCGTGCCGGTCGACTCGAGAGGCGGGACTAGCGAGGTCGAGCAAAAATGAGGGTCCCGATCAGGCTGAGGGAGGCAGCCTTCGCCCTCGTTTCCGTCATGGCCTGCCTCTCGGCGACGGCTCAGGGCATGGGCCAACTGTTCGTACGCCCCGATGCCGAGTTCTACTTCCCCCTGGACAGCTACCAGGGCTCGCCTCTGTATTCCACCTTCGGTATGGGCGGCGGCTCGATCCTCGATTTCACGATCACGCCTTGGCTCGCGCCCTTCGTACGCGGCCAGTATACCTCCATCCCCTACGCCGCGGGTGGCGCTTCCCTGCAGTCGGCCGAGGGCGATCTCGGCCTGGGCTTCACCCTGACGCCCGCCGACAAACTGTACCTCCGCCTCGAAGGCATGGGCGGCCTCGCCCAGCTTTTCTCGACGGCCGGAAGCGGCGCCGCCTTCTCCGCCGGCGGCAGGCTCGACGTCGAGTATCGCTTCGTCCCGTCCTGGACGATATCCGCGACCGGCGGCTACTCGACCCTGTTCGGCACTCAGGCTCCGATCCTCTCGGCCTTCGAGGCCGGGATCGATTTCAGCTACGACCTCTCCGCCCTCGGCGGAGTCAAGCCTCGCCTCTCGGTGGAGGACGTCAAGCTCGACGCCGTCTTCCCCTCGCTCTACGCGTACTACGACGACAACGCCTTCGGGACGGTCAAGGTGGTCAACCGCGAGGATGCCTCGATACGCGACGTGAGCGTGACCTTCGATTCGAGCCGCTATATGGATCAGCCCAAGGCCTGCGGCAAGTACGATCTGATACCCAAGGGCGGCTCGGCGACCGTGCCGATCAAGGCCCTCTTCACCGACTCGGTGCTCGACATCACCCAGAACATAGACGCGAAGGGCGAGATCGTCGTCGAGTACAGCTACCTCGGCTCCGATCGCGTCGTTCGGACTCCCGTCGATTTCCAGATGCACCACCGCAACGCGATCACCTGGTCGGACGACAGGCGGGCCGCGGCCTTCGTCTCGCCCACCAACCCCGCGGCCATGTGGTTCTCCAAGTTCGCGGCGGGCATCGCCCGAGACCGGCTTCGCGGCGACATCAACAAGCCGCTCCAATACGCGATCGCCATGTTCGAGGCCGAGCGCGTCTACGGGCTCAACTACGTAGTCGTGCCCGCCAACGATTTCTCGGTCAAGCACGGCCTCAAGAACTACATAGACTCAGTGCAGTTCCCCCACCAGACCCTAGCCAACCGCGGCGGCGACTGCTCGGACCTGGCGATCCTCTTCACTACCCTCATGCAGTCGGTTGGGGTCGTGTCGGCCTTCATCACGATCCCGGGACACATCTTCGCGGCCTTCGATACGGGCCTGGACGAGGCGGACGCGCGCGAGGACTTCTACGACCCCGGCCTCTTCATCCTGCGCGACGGCGAGGCTTGGATCCCCGTCGAGATAACCATGGTGAACGACGGCTTCATCAAGGCCTGGAGGGTGGCGGCCAAGGAATGGTCCGACAACAGCCGCAAGGACCTCGCCGCATTCTATCGCCTCCCCGATTGCTGGAAGGTGTACCCGTCGGCGGCCTTTCCGGATGTAAATCCGCGCTTCGCGCTTCCGGACGTCAACGAGGTCGCGATGGACTTCGACCAGGAGCTCGACCGCTTCGTCGCTCGGGAGATAGATCCCGAGGTCCAAACACTCGATGCCGAGCTCGCGAGGTCCAAGCCCGATATACAGGAGAACGAGCTCGGCATCCTGTACGCGCACTACGGGTTGTTCGAGGAATCCTGGGGCCAGCTCTCCGACTCGGCCAAGGCAGGCAACCAGAAGGCCTGGACGAACCTCGGCAACGTGGCCTATATCCGCAAGGACTTCAAGCTTGCGCTTTCTTACTACCAGTGGGCCTACAATCTGGACGCCTCGGACGACCTCGCCCTCCTGGGCATCTCCCGATGCCAGTACGAGCTCGAGGATTACGACGCCTCGGACGCGGCCTATGCCCGGCTCAAGGCTCGTGATCCCGATTTGGCAGGCAAGTTCGGCTACCTCGCCTCGATTTTCGGCGGACCTGGCCGGGCCTGGTCCCTCGCCGACCGTTTCGCTTCGACGACCTGGGCGAGCACTCTCGTGTCCGGCGCTCCAGCCGCGCAGGCACCTACGGTCGCGATGGCCCCCGCACAGGTTCCCGCGGTCGCTGTAGCGCCCTCGCCGGCACCAGTGATCCCGGTAGCGCCCGCGCCTGCTCCAACGGTCGCTGTAGCGCCCGCGCCGGCACCTGCGGTCGCGATGGCCCCCGCGCCAGCACCCGCGGTTGCTGTAGCGCCCGCGCCGGCACCTGCGGTCGCGATGGTCCCCGCACCGGCTCCCGCGGTCATGGTAGCGCCCGCCTCGGCTCCTGCTCCGGTTCCTCCTGCTCCCGTCGTTGCGACACCGGCTCCAGTCGCGGTCGCCCCTGCCGCGTCCCCCTCCGTACAAATTCCGGAGCCTGTCGCCCCCATTGCCGCCAGGGCCGCGCTGCCCACGACGGAACCAGCGCCTGTAAAAACGATACCGACTCCCGTTCCGGCCAAGATCGTCGCACCCGCCGAGGCGCCCGCGCCCAGCCCCTCCCCTGTCGCTCCTCCCGCGATCGCCGAGCTCCCCGTCGACCGGGA
>CAYNFM010000123.1:4541-8640 GCA_964396415.1 uncultured Treponemataceae bacterium
GTCGCTCCTCCCGCGATCGCCGAGCTTCCCGTCGACCGGGACCTGGCGCAAAAAGCCGCGCAGAAAGCCGCTGCAGCGGCATCCCCCGCGCCCGCTCCCGTCAAAGCGACGCCGGCTCCTGTCGCGGTTGGCCCTGCCTCTGTTGCGCCCCCGGATGTACAACCTGCGGCGCCCGCAGTTATTGCGCGTCCTCCGGCTGCGGTTGCTGTTGCGCCTCAACCAGTCGCCCCCATCCCACCGGCTCTTGCAGCCGTCAAGCCGGCAAAAGCGAATTCCGCCGTGCGCGTCGGGGAGGCGAATCCATCCCTAGCCTCCCAGCCGGCCGGTTCTCCGGCTCCCGCGGAAGCGCCGACGGCGGCCGTTCCCGCCACGCCCGTCAAGGTGCTCCTGCTCAAAGGTTTCGAAACGGCAGTGCCAGTCGTGGGACAATGGAAGATCGCCGGCGGAGTGGCGATGCAGACCGACCCGGACGCCCTTTTCGCCAAGCTCGCGACCCCGCTGGTGCAGGATAGGAGGACCTTCAGCTATTCCTTTTCGGCCAAGTCCGATGCCCCTAATAGAGGCTGGGTGGGCGTGGGCTTCCACGCCTTTACGCCCAAGTCCTATACCCAGAAGGGTTTCGGCTCGGGCGATTCCCTCTGCGTCTGGCTGACACGGGATCCCGTGCACTTCATGAAGGACATCACGAGGCTCCAGCTCTACCGTTCCACCGACGACTGGAACATGGACCTTTTGGACGAAGTACCCGTCGCGGAATCCATCTACGACCTGAACCGCTTCGAGGTCACCGTCGATCCCGTCGCCGGCTCCATATCCGTCTCGATGAACGGGACAGCGAGGTTGACGGCCAAGGGCATCCTCGAACTGCGCAACGGCATTTACGTGGTATTCCGGTCGCTCGATACGGCGGAATTCTCGGATTTCAAGGCAGAGGTCACTGAATGAAAGCGCGCAGTGCCCATAAGGGAGTCAACGCCGCGAATAAAGTCAAAATTTCGGGGGATAGAATGGCGGAGGCAAGGAAGCCCAAGACCGGCTCGCGAGGCACCAGCGCCGCGGTCATCGGAATATATCTCGTAGCGCTCCTCATGTCCTGCTCCGACATGCTCACCGGCAGCGACATGACGACCAAGATAGGCACCCAGGTCGCGGTGGCCAACGCGGCCCAGGTGACGGTGACCGTCCAGCCCGATCCGAACATGACCGCGGGCGGCACCCCCTCGCCCCTGGGCGAGTCGACGCAAAAGGTCGGCGTGCCGTTCAATATCACCACAACGGTAAATAGCGCCTACGTCTTCTCCAGTTGGACCCAGGTAGGCGGCAACAAGGAGATCAGCTTCGCGTCGGCGACGAGCGCGACTACCACGGCGACCGTCACGAAGGCGGGAACGGGACTCGTAATCCAGGCCAATTACATCCTGCGTCCGACCATATCCAGCACCGATCCCTTCAACGGCACTACCGGCGTCGGGATAAATAAGCCGCTGAAAATCGTATTCTCGGTCCCGGTCGAAGCCTCGACGGTAGAAACCTCGACCGGCGGCAATGCCTATGTACCGAATAATATTACGGTAACCGCGGTTAATTACAGCCAACTCGGCAACGTCTCTCCGGGCGATATCACCTCGAATTTCTCGATCTCGACCGTAGGATCGTCCGGCACGTCGCCGAACACGACGGTTACCGGCGTACTCCTGCAGCCAACAGTATACATGGGAATCATCCAGTACGTTACCGTAACCTGCAAAAAAGCCATAAGCGATGCGTCAGGCAATACCATGGCGAGCGATTATTCCTTCTCGTTCATTACGGGGAGCGCGTTGGTGCCGGCTCCGATAATAAATTCCTTCACCATTACCAAAGGCGACGGAACGGCTCTCGGCTCGCCCGACAACGCGCTGAACTCGTCTACTGTCGGCCTGAAGATCGGCATAGCGGCTTCTACCGCGGGCCAGGTAGTGATAGACGCCAAAGTGACCGAGACCTCCCTTAATGCTTCCGGCAGCCCGACTGGGACTCCCGTCGTTACGGACCTGGGCACATACAGCAGCACGGCTATCTCGTATCCGTTAAAGACGAGCGGGCAAGGCTATAAGCTGATTCAAGTGCAAGTCGAGGACAATTATTACCAGTGGACCACCATCACTGGTAGTTACGCGAATCTGGCCAATGGCACGTCCTTTTTCGATACCGTGAGGATATTGTACGATGCCTCGAGCGTGACGGTCGCGAGTCCAGTCTTGAATGGCGGCAGCCAATATACGAAGAGCGGGTCGATCACCCTCGGATTCGTTTCGAGCAAAAGCGGCGCGCCGGTCGCCGCCATCACGGGCTACATGATCAAGGACTCGCAGGGGACGCCGGTGAGCCCCGGTATCGGCGATACGGGGTGGACGACGATCGGCGGCGGATTGACCAGCTACACGGGGAGCTCGATCCCCTATACGCTTACCAGCTTCGCGGACGCCAAGACCTCGAACGTGTATGTCTATGTCAAGGACGAAGCGGGAAACATAGGCAGCGCCAAAACGGCGATAATAGGGGATACCACTCCGCCGAGCGTGAGCGGTACGGTGACTTCCTCGACGACGGGAAATGCCGGGTATGTAAGGAACGGACAGACGATCGGCATCGGCTTCGCGATGCTCGAGACAGGCTCGGGGCTAAATGTCAGCTCGATGAAAGTCAAGATAGGCGGGCAGGCCGCGATAGTCAGCGGAAGCTATCCGAGCTTTACTGCGAGCCTGGCGATAGCCGGCAGCGAAGCGACGATACCAGAGGGAGTCCTGAACTATACGATCGACGCGTCGGACAATGTGGGGAACGCGATGACAGAGGTCGCCGGGTCTACCGGGATCCTCTACGACCGCACGCCGCCGACATTCATCATCGGAACGATCGCGACGAGCGGGAACCCCGGATACGCGAAGACCGGAGATACTATAACCGTTCCGTTTACCGCTAGTGAAACCGGATCAGGCCTCGCCGGCACGCCGAGCGTCACGATCGACGGGCAGACGGCGACGGTTACCGGAACCTATCCTAGCTATATTGCGACGTACAAGATTCTTGGGAGCGAGACGGAAGGGACAGCGCCATTCGCGATTAGCGCGGCCGATAAGGCGGGAAATACAGGGTCGCTTAACGGAACTACGAGCATCGCGGTCGACCATACACCACCTTCGGTGACTCTGGGCACTTTCAAATCGAACAGCTCGACGAATACCGCCTATGCGAAAGCTGGCGATACGATTACGCTGAGCTTTACCGCATCCGACGCAAACCTGAGCTCGCCGATCGGTTCCGCCTCGATAGCCTCCAAGACTGCTACGATTACGAATACGGGCGGCAGCAACTACACGGCGACCTGGGTAGTGGCAGGGAGCGATACTCAAGGACTTGTCTCCTATAACGTCACGGTTACCGACAAGGCAGGGAACAGCACCATTTTTACGAGCGGGGCGACGGGGACGGTTACGATAGATACGGTAGCGCCTAACCTGAATTTGCAGAGCATCGCATCCAACAATGCCAATCATTTATTCGCGACGACCGGAAATACGATTACGCTGACTTTTACGGCATCGGATACGAACCTGAACGCGGAGACCGGAACGATCGCCTCGAAGTCCGCGACGATCACCAATATCGGCGGTACTGCCTACACCGCCACCTGGACTGTAGTCCCGAGCGACGCGCAGGGGGTTCCGGCCTATAGCGTTACGGTTACGGACAAGGCGGGGAACAGCACAACCTTGACGAGCGGAGCGGTAGGCACGGTTACTATAGATACGGTAGCCCCGAGCCTGACGTCCTTGAGCCTCGCGTCGAATAATACGACCAATACCGCCTACGCCCTGAAGGGAAATATAATAACGCTGAATTTCACCTTGACCGAGACGAATCTCAAGTCGGTTACGGGGACAATAGCCGGGAGCAACGCAACCGTCACCCAGCTGAGCGCCACGAGCTATAAGGCCGTCTACACGGTCGCGGGCACGGAAGCTCAGACCGCGGTGAGCTACTCGCTGACGGCGACGGATCAAGCGGGCAACATCACGACGGTCACGAGCGGGGCGAGCGGATCGGTGACGATAGA
>CAYNFM010000124.1:0-8590 GCA_964396415.1 uncultured Treponemataceae bacterium
CGGCGGCCTAACGGGACCAGAGGGGCTCGAACCCCCGACCTGCTGCTTAGAAGGCAGCTGCTCTATCCTGTTGAGCTATGATCCCTGGCGAGTGCGGATCTCTGCGGGCAGAGATCCGCACTCGCCAGCAGATTGGAGACTCGCTTCGCGAGACTCCAATCTGCACTTCCCATTATCCAAGACTCGCCTCGCGAGACTCCGAACTGCGCTTCCCCTTATCCAAGACTTGCTCCGCGATGCAAAACTGCAAACCGCATCCTTCCATAATACAGAGATCCGCTTCGCAAGACTTCAAAACCCCGCCTAGGTTAATTAGCCTTTTTTGGGCTCGTTGGAGGCCTGCGATTTCTTGCATCGAGATATCGCGAACGGAATCGCGGGCTATCGGGCTTCGCATTGGTCGAGACCCGAGAACCCGAGCCTGGTCGAGCCGGCTTCGGGACGGTCGGATTTGAACCGACGATCTTCAGCTCCCAAAGCTGACGCCTTAGCCTCTAGGCTACGTCCCGATTATCCAAATTACGGTAGTCCGCTCCCAACGTCCTTGTCAAGGTCGGTCGAGTTTATTGTTGACACCTCGGATCGACAGTTTATAATACCCGAGTTTACCTTGCCCCATGCGTCAACGCGCGCTGTATTACTACTCAAGGAGCGATTATGGCGAATTCGACCGACCTCATCCGGAACGTGACCTTAGCAGGTCACGGCGGCACGGGCAAAACGACCCTGCTCGAGCACCTATTGTTTCAGGGCGGAGCCATTGCCAAGCCGGAGACGATCGAATCGGGAAAGACCGTCAGCGACTACGGCGAGGATGAGATAGCGCGGAAGATTTCGATACATGCCTCGCTGACCCACGCCACGTACAAGGACATGAAGATAAATTTCTTCGACACTCCGGGTTCTTCGGATTTCATCGGCGACATCATCCTGGCCTTCCGCGCCAGCGAGTCGGTGCTCGTGATGATCGACGCCAAGACCGGCGTTCAGATCGAGACGATCAAGCTCTGGAGGAATTTGGAAGGGCGAAAGAAGCCCAGGATGGTGTTCGTTTCCAAGCTGGACGAAGAGCGGGCCTCGTTTCGGGGAGCGCTCGACGACGTCAAGGAAAAGTTCAAGGTCGCGCCGGTCGCCGTCACGATCCCCATCGGCGAGGGCGGCGCCTTCAGGGGCGTGGTGGACGTCCTCAACGGCGTCGCCTATTCCGCTCCCGCCTCCCACGACCAAAAGGAAGCGGGCGGAGCCGTGCCCGCCGATATGGCCGCCGAAGTCGCCGAATACAGGGCCAAGCTCTTCGAGGCGGCGGCCGAAGGCGACGACGAGCTCATGGAGAGGTACCTCGGCGCGGGCGAGCTCTCCCAGGAAGAGACCCTCCGCGGCCTCAAGGAAGCCTTCGCCGAGGGCAGGATAGTCCCGGCCTTCGCGGGATCGGGATCGCGCAACGCGGGTACGGCGGCCCTGCTCGAATTCATCGCGTCGATCGCGCCTAGCCCCATGCAGCTCGCCCCCGAGCCCGTCAAGGACGGGGAAGGCAAGGAAGTCGAGCTGACCGTCGACCCCGCCAAGCCCGCCAGCGCATTCGTCATAAAGACGCAGATCGATCAATTCTCCGGAAGGCTTTCGTACGTCAAGGTGATGACCGGGAAGCTGGCCCCCGACCTCGAGGTAGTCAATGTCCGCGACTCCCGCAAGGAAAAGCTCGGCAAGCTCTATACCCTTCAAGGGAAAAAGCTCGAGGAGGTCCGCGAGCTCGTCGCGGGCGACATCGGCATCATCGCGAAAGCCGTCGACCTCAAGACCAACGACACCATCTCGGCCTTCGACCGGCCATTCGCGTTCGCCAAGCTCCATCTTCCGACCCCGGTACACACCCTCGCCATCTCCGCGGCGAACAAGAAGGAGGAAGACAAGCTCAACGAGAACCTCCTGAAGGCGACGGAAGAGGACCTCACCTTCCAGGTCCATTTCAACGCCGAGACGAAGGAGACCGTGATCTCGGGGATGGGCGAGCTCCAGATAAACATGATCCTCGAGAAGATAAAGAGCGCGACCAGGATTCAGGCCGAGACGAGGATGCCCCGCGTGGCCTACCGCGAGACGATCACCAAGAAGGCGAGCGCCGAATATACGCATAAGAAGCAGACGGGAGGCCATGGCCAATACGCGCGCGTAGTCTTCGACGTCGATCCGATCGAAAGAGGCGCCGGCTACCAGTTCGAGAACAAGCTGTTCGGCCAGTCCGTCTCCAAGGGCTTCATCCCCGGCATAGAGAAGGGCATTCACCAGGCGATGGAAATGGGCGTAGTGGCGGGCTATCCCGTCGTCGACGTCAAGACCGCGATCACCGACGGCAAGGAGCATCCGGTCGACTCTTCGGAGATGGCCTTCAAGCTCGCGTCCCGCGGGGCCTTCCGCGAGGCGACCCGCAACGCCAATCCAGTCCTTCTCGAGCCCATCATGAACCTCAAGGTCTTCGTCGAGGAGAAGAACCTAGGCGACGTGATGTCCGACCTGTCGGGAAGGCGCGGCCGCATCTCGGGACAGAACCCCTTGGGAGGAGGCATCGTCGAGGTCGACGCCCAAGCCCCCCAGGCCGAGCTCCTGCGTTACGCGATCGATCTTCGCTCGATGACCAGCGGGACCGGGTCCTTCGAGGTGGACTTCGACCATTACGCCCCGATAACCGGGAAGATCGCCGAGGATGTGATCAAGGCCGCCGCCGCGTTCAAGGTCCACGAGGAAGAGGAAGAATAGCCGTAGCGCGGAGGATCCTTACCAGAGCGTCAATCGCCCGCGATCGGCCTCGAAGCCGGCATCGCGCAGGGCTCCCGCGTAGGGGGAAGCGGCGGCGGCTTGGCCGTTTATCTCGTCGACGGCGATGCGGCGTTCCGGGTACGCCTCTCGCGCGCGGGCCGCGCGAAACAGGCCGAGGATGGCGGGCAGGCGGGGATCCTCGGGCGAAACGGCCAAGCCGAGGCTTCGAAACGAGCGAGTCGAGGCGCCGATTACCAAGCCGGAGTCGACGCAGATCCGATTCGCGGCCGCCCTTTGGGGCAGGAGCCTCTGGCGCCCGCTCGCCGCGTAGAGGCACGCAGCCGCCGGGTCGAGGGCATTGACCCAAACGGGCTCGGCGGGGAGGCCTTCTCCCGACGCGCTCCCGGCGAGGGCAACGAACGCCGGGAAGGAGGCGGGATCGAGGAACTGCGGCCCCTCGAGGCCCTCGAAGAAGCGGCCGGAGAGAAGCTCGCCGGCCAGCTCGAGACGGCGCATCGCCGGAAAGAGATCCCCCCAGCGCAGACCTTCCTCCTCGCGATCGAGCATGGCCTTGCAGAGAAAGCCGAAGCGCGAGGCCAAGACCCTGACCCTCCCCGCATCGAGGCCGGCCTCGTCCAGGGCATCGGGCTCGTCGGTCTCCGGATCGTCGAAGAGATCGAGCCTGTACCATCGCCCCCCCGCCGGCGCGCCGCTTCGCCACCGCTCTCGCAAAGCCCTGGGAATCCTTCTCGGCGCGCCGAAGGGAATTCGGCCCTTCGAGCCGCTCGTCCCCTCCGGGCCGGATTCGGGCAGATCGGCGCCGAAGCCATTGGCGATGCCCTCCCGAACGTCGCGGAAACTATCGGAGGCGACGTAACCCTTCCAAGCCTCGGCCCAGAGAGCGAGGGCGGTGCCGGATGAAGAAAGCCCCGCCCGTTCTCGGATCGCCCAGAAGTCGAGGCTGTCGCCGCCTTCCGGGAGAAGTCGCGAGCCGGAGCCCAAGCCTCCTCTTCGGCGAGACAGGAATAGTTCGAGGTCCACCGCTCGAGCGAACGAGACGCGGCTCCTGCCTGAGCCGAACCACTGCCAGGGCGAGGACGCGAGGATAGAATCGAGGTCGGCGCCGGCATAGCCGGGGACTCGCGCCGGAAAGAGCTCGGTCTCCCAAAGGGAGGCGGGCGCGACGACTCCCGCGAGGGACTCGAGGGCCCGCTCGAGGCTTTCGCGGCCGCGCCGCGGCAAGGCCGCCGCGGCGCCCGAGCCCCGCCCCTCTCCGACGAGCCGCTGTACGGAAAACACCAGCCTCGCGAGATCCTCTGCCGGACGAGAGGCGACCGAGGGCCTCGCCGCCGCCCTGGCCCGCCTCAGCACTATCTCGAGATTCTGGGCGTCCATGACCAATTCGCCGCCGTCATCCACCGGATCGCCGACGAGCAGATCGACGACGACGAGGCCCGCCTCGGCGAGGTCGGCAAGGGCTCCGTCGAGCTCCGATCCGCCGAGGCCGAACAGCTCCGTGATGCGAGAGGGCGGCACCGCGGCCTCTCGCCTGAGCCATTCGGCGACCTGCGAGGCGGGATCAGCGAGCAGGGCCTTCGCCCGCTCCGCGTGCGCCAGGACCTCCTCGGAAGCGCCCGGAAGGGTCAGCCTCAGCAACCTGCCGCCGCAATCGGGATCGTCCTCCAAGGCCTTCGCCAGATCCGGACCGGCCGACTCGAGGATGGCCGGCAGCTCGGAGAGCGGTATGAGCACTCGTTCTCGGGCCCATTCAGCGAGCGCGAGGAGGCTGTCCGGAGCCCAGCCCGGCACGAGCCGCTTGAGACGGGCCTCGAATTCCGCGACCGAGCCGGGATCCAGCCTCGGCCGGAGTCGCGCGGAGCGCAGGGCCTCGGCCACTACCCTGTCGGAAACCGATGAATGAGCCTTCCCCTGGAGCTCGTCGCTCCGGTACATGTTCTCGCCGATCTCCTGCCAAATGGCTTCGCGGGCGAAGGGAGAGGGCGCCCTGCTCGAGAAGGACGAGATCGCCACGAGTCCCGAGGCGACATCGGTCGCGAGAGCCTTGGCCCCGTCGAGATCGAAGAGATCGCCGAGGCAGGAGCGCCAGGTCTCGACGATTACGGGAAAATCGGGACTGTCCTTCACCGCCTCGAAAAGCTTCCTCGCGCGAAGGCGGGTCATCCAGAGCGGTACGCGCTTGCCGGGCATTCCCTTGGGCAACAGTAAGGCGCGGCCTGCGTTCTCCCGGAACTGGGCTCCGAAAATTCCCGAGCTTTCCAGGGAAGAGCGAACGAGTCGCTCGAGCCTCTCGCCCTCGGCGAGGGCATGGAAGGCGCGAATCAGGGCGGCCGCGGGATCGAAGTCGTCGGTCTTCGGCACGGCGAGGAGGATGAGGTTGTCGTCGCTCACTTTCTGCACGGGGAGGCCGCAATCCTCCTCCATCGCGGCCGCGAGGGCCAGGGAGAGCGGCTCGTTCACGGCGAGTCCGCGAAGGTCGTGGAGGACCAGCTTCGCCGAATCGCCGCGCGTCCCCGCCTCGATCTGCTCCTCGAGGACGAGCCGGCGCGTCAGGGGAAGAGATGGCCGACCTTGGCCGGCAGCCTTCTGGGCGGCGACGAAGCGCGAGCATGCCGCCGCCGCCCCGGCGGAAAAGCCGTAGGCCGAGGCGAGGAGGGCGGCCCCTCCTTCCTCGCTTAGCCCGTCAAGCCTGTCGAGCAGCCCGAGGGCCCGCGCGCTCATCTCCGCGCTCCTGAAGCGGGCCTCGCCCTTCCAGAAGGGAACGATGTCGGGATCGGGGGGAGCTGGGACCACGACGACCGCCTCGCTGCCGATTTCCGTTATCCTCCAAGCCTGCGCCCCGAGCGTAAAGACCTCCCCGACCCTCCTCTCCCAGACGAATTCCTCGTCGAGCTCGCCGATCCTCGCCGTCGAGCCGGCGACCCGCATGCTGAAATAGCCTCTGTCGGGGATGGTGCCTCCGGACGAGTACAGCAAGGTCCGCGCGCCCTTTCCCGCGAAGGCGGTTCCGGTCGCGGCGTCCAGGGCCACCCTCGGCTCGAGCTCGCGCAGCCGGGTTCCGGCGTACTTGCCCGCGAGCATCTGCGCGGTCGAGTCGAAGAGCGATCTCGGCAGGCCTTCGAAAGGCGGGAACGAAAGGACGATTTCGTAGAGCGCGTCCATCGTCCGCGGCCCCTCCGCGACCAGCTCCAAGAGGACCTGCGCGAGGACGTCGAGAGGGCACGAGATCGGGCGAGTCCCCTCGACCGCCCGTTCCTCGACTCCCCGCGCGGCGGCCGCGGCCAGCACGAGATCCATTCCGTGGAAGGGGTAGAGGGTGCCCTTGGATGTCTGGCCCACTCCATGGCCGGAGCGTCCGATCCGCTGAAGCGCGGAGGCGACCGAGGGAGGCGACCCCGCGAGGACGACCTCGTCGACGCTCCCGACGTCTATCCCGAGCTCGAGCGAGGCGGTGGCGACGACGCAGCCGAGCTCCTTCGATTTGAATCGCTCCTCGACGAGCCGGCGCGCTTCCCTCGAGAGCGATCCGTGATGGGCCCATGCCGATCCCTCGCCCAGCTCCTCGTTGATCAGGAAGGCCATGCGCTCCGCGCGGCGCCTCGAGTCGGTGAACACGATGACTCCCCGAGGGCTTCCCTCCCGACGCGCAATCTTGCGGGCTATCTCGGGCACGATGGCCGCGTAGCGGGGCGCCGCTCCCGAATCGGCGCTTTCCCTAGGCCCCTCCTCGGGCAAGTCCGGCCATTCGACGGCGAGCTCGATACGCTTTTCCGAAGGCGGCGCGACGACCGCGACGTGCCGCTTCCTGTATTCCGCGACCCCGCCCGGCCCTCGAAGGAGCTCCTTTCCCCCGACGAAGTCGGCTATGGCCTCGATCGGCCGAGCCGTGGCCGAAAGGGCCACCCGTTGAAACTCGCCCGCGAGGAGGGCGAGGCGCCCCACAGAGGAGGCGAGCATGGCGCCGCGCTTGTCTCCGGCCAAGGCGTGGATCTCGTCGAGGACGAGGAGCCTCACGGAGGCGAGCATGGCCCGCGACAGGGGCGAGTCGAGCATGATGGCGAGGCTCTCGGGGGTGGTTGCGAGGATGGAGGGCGGAAAGCGCAGCATGCGCCTCCGCTCGGCCTGGCTCGTATCGCCCGAGCGAGTCGCCGCGCGTATGCCCGGCCATTGCGCTCCGCGCGAGCGGAACGATTCCGCGAGTTCGCCGATCGGTCCCTCGAGGTTTCGCCTGATGTCCTCGCCCAGGGCCTTCAGCGGCGAAACGTAGAGCACGGACAGCCGATCGGCGGCCAGCTCCCCCGATGCGAGCCGCGATATGGCGCCGAGGAAGGCGGCGAGGGTCTTCCCCGATCCCGTAGGCGCCAGGGCGAGCACGTGGCCCCCCTCGGCTATGGCGGGCCAGGCTGCGGCCTGCACCGGAGTCGGATCGCCGTACCGGGAAAGGAACCACTCTCGGACGAGGGGATGGAAGGAGGCGAGAGGACCGGCCCGATCGGACATGAGCGAATGGTAGCCGGGGCTAGGGAGATCGAGCAAGCCTCGCAGTCCAGCGTCATTCGCCCGCGCGGCCGCCGCGAAGGCGCGCCCGCGGCGCCCTCCCGCGCAGGATCGCGAGGAAGCCCTCCATCTCTTCGCGCGAATAGGGAGCCTTCTCGTCCCAGGCCGGATCGAGGCATCCTCCCGGCCTGAAATCCTGCAGGATCGCGTCGTCCCCTTCCTCGAGCTCGAGGGCGATGGCCTCGAGCTCGGCCCCGCCGACGATGCCCGGGGCGCAGGTTATCCGTATCTCGAAGGGAGTGCCCGAGGATCGCAGGTAGGCGAGCGACTCGAGGGCCCGCTCTCCTGCCCTCGCCAGCGCCGGCGCCACGCGCCCATAGGCCGAGGGCGCCGTCTTGAGGTCGAGGGCGACGAAATCCGGCTCGACCTCGGCGATGCGCGAGGGGAAGGAGCCGTTGGTGTCGAGCTTGACCGCGAGGCCCCGCTCTTTTATCGCGCGCGCGATGCGCGGGGTTTCCTCGTGGATGAGGGGTTCGCCGCCCGAGATCACCACCCCCGAGATCAGGGCTTTCCGCCTGTCAAGGTGAACGAGGAATTCCCCCAGCGAGGCCGAAGGGAGATCGTCGACCCCCGCCGCGCGGCCGGGATCGACGAGGGCCGCGTTGTGGCAATAGGGACAGCGGAAATCGCAGCCGGGAAGGAAGAGAACCGACGCCAGCCTCCCGGGAAAATCGATGAGGCTGGTCTTGACGAAGGCGACTCCGGTCAAGCGAGCGCGTGAGCTCCGGTCTCCACCTCGCTGCGCAGGCCCTGGAGGTCGAAGGCCCTGAAGGACTCCCTGCCTTCCCCGTCCAGTCCGAGGACGGTCGGGGTCGCCAGCACGCCGAGATCGCGGGCGAGGGCGAAGCCTTCGTCGCGGTCGACGTCGACGAAGACGGCCTTCATGCCCGAGGCGATGACGTAGTTGGCCACGGGCGAGCAGTTAGGGCATGCCTCGCGGGTAAACACGAGGACCCCGTCGCGAAGGCTCGGGTCGCCGGTCATGTCGACGACCGCCGGCCGAGCCGTCGTCGGGCCGCGCGGCGCCGCTTCCGCCGCCGCTTCCGCCTTCGGAACCGCCGGCCTAGGCTTCGGCGCGACGGGCATATCGAAGGCCCGCCTCTCGCTGTACTCCTCCCGCTTGCCCGCGTTCCAGTTGCGAACCGACCGATAGTAGCCGACGATGCGGCTGTACACCTCGGTCGGCGTCCCCTCGGCTCGGGAGAGCTCGCCCCTGAGCTCAGAGATGCGCGCCTCGATGCTTTTCCGATCCGTCATATGT
>CAYNFM010000125.1:0-8526 GCA_964396415.1 uncultured Treponemataceae bacterium
TAGTAGGCGGCGTCGATGATGTTCACCAGGGTGGGGTAGGAGAAATAGTTGCGCCCGAAGATGCCGAAAAAGACATAGAGAATGACCAGCGCGGCCGGAGCAAGTACCCATTTCAGCCCGCGCTCGAGGAAACGCTGCATACTGCCGATTTCTTGAGTGTCGTTTGCCATGCTGGTCAGCTCCTACTTAGGACGGCCTGGTGGCCCATGGTCGCGTATCCCATGATGGCTTCCTGGCTCGCTTTCTCGATGGGAAGCTCTCCCGTGAGCCTTCCCTCGCACATGACGATGATGCGATCGCTCATGCGAAGTATCTCGGGCAGCTCCGACGAGATCATGATGATCGACTTCCCTTCCTTGGTAAGCTCGTTCATGAGCGTATATATTTCGCTCTTCGCGCCGACGTCGATGCCGCGGGTGGGCTCGTCGAAGATCAGGATCTCGCAGTTCCGGATCAGCCACTTCGCGATGACGACCTTCTGCTGGTTCCCTCCGGAGAGATTCCGCAGGAGCTGCTCGAGGGAGGGCGTGCGGATATTCAGCTTATGGACGTAGTCATCGCTGACCTGGCCGACCTTCTTCGCGTGAATGAAGAGGCCGCGCTCGAATCGGTCGTAGGTCGCCATCGCCATGTTGTCCTTCACGCTCAGGTTGACCGCCAGGCCGAATCTCTTGCGGTCCTCCGAGAGGTAGCCGATGCCGTTGGCCACGGCGTCTTCCGGGGAGGAAATGGCGACCCTGCGCCCGCGGATCTCGATCGCGCCGCCCTGGACCTCGTCCGCGCCGAAGATCGCCCGCGCCGTCTCGGTGCGCCCGGATCCCATCAGCCCCGCCATGCCGAGGATCTCTCCCTCGCGAAGGTCGAAGCTGACGTCCCTCACGAGCTTACCCGCGTTGAGCCGGCTCACCCGAAGGACGACCGGCGCTCCCGCCGCGACGTTGCTCTTCGATTTCGGCTGCTCGTAGATGACGCGCCCGACCATCATGTTGATGATCTGCTGCTTGGTCACCTCCGAGGTCGGCTTCGTATCGACGCGCTCGCCGTCGCGCATGACCGTCACCCGGTCCGCGATCCTATGGATCTCGTCCAGGCGATGGGAGATGTGGATCATTCCCACGCCCTTGGCGGCGAGATCGCGCATGATTGCGAATAGCTCGTCGATCTCGGCGTCCGTCAGGGCCGCCGTCGGCTCGTCCAGGATCAGTATCCGGAGACTGTGCGATACGGCCTTGGCGATTTCCACCATCTGCTGCTTCCCGACCGTCAGCCGTCCCAGGGGCTCCTCCGGATCGATGTTCATGTTGAGCCGGCGAAGGAGCTCCTCCGCGCGCCTGGCCTGCTCGCGCTTGTCGAGCAGGATGCCGCCCGCCTTGGTGGATTCCCTGCCGATGAAGATGTTCTGGGCCACCGTGAGGTGATCCATCATGTTCAATTCCTGATGGATGATCCCGATGCCCATCTCGAGGGCGTGCTTCGGATCCCGCGGATTGAACTGATGGCCGAGATAGTGGATTTCGCCGGAGTCCTTCGGGGTGATGCCGACGAACACTTTCATCAGGGTCGACTTGCCGGCTCCGTTCTCCCCGACGAGGGCGTGGATCTCGCCCTCGTCGAGGTCGAAATCCACCTGCCTCAGGGCATGGACGCCGGTGAAGCGCTTGTCTATTCTCCGCATCGAAAGGATTTGGCGGTCCACCTTCATTCCTCCGAGATCCTCGACGACGCCCGGTCCGTCGGCCATCAGCCACCTCCACCCGCCGCGACTGCGCCTCGCGCGGCGTGAAATCCGCAGGGAACGAGCTCGGCGGGAAGCAATATCTCGACGGGCGAGGCCGGAGCTTCGTCCCGTATCCTGGCCATAAGGGCGTCGAAGGCAGCGAGGCCCAGGAGCTCGGTGGGCTGCCTGACCGTGACTACGGGGTTCTCCATGAAGCGGAACCACGCGAGATCGTCGAAGGTAGCCAGGGCCACCCGCGCCGTCGCGGCGCCGCCCGCGGAAGGAAGGGAGAGCGCCTCGAGGGCCCCGAGGCATATATTGGCGTTTCCGCACAGCAGCGCATCGATCGCGGGGGACGACGACATCCATTCGCCGATCGCGGAGGATGAATCCTCGCCGTGCGGCAGGCTCATGTTGACGAGCGCCTCGTCGTATGAACCGATTTCGCGCATGGCCCTCTCGTATCCCCTCCAACGCTCTTCCATCGTGGAAATCCTCGCCTCGTGGCCGAGGTAGCCGATGCGGCTATTCCCGAGCGCGGCGAGATAATGGACCGCCTCGGAGGCGAGACGGGCGTTCTCGATGCCTACGTAATCGAGGGCGGCCCCATGACAGTGGCGGTCGATCTGAACGATCGGCAGATCGTGACCCCTGCGCCCCTGCGGCGGCGACCCGGAATCGACCGGAGCCAGGATCATGCCTTCGACTCCCTTTTCGGTGAGGAGCTCCATATAAAGGCGTTCTTTGCCGAGGTCCGCCTCGGAATCGCAGAGGATGACGGCGTAACCGTTTCGATTCGCGGCCGATTCGATGGCCTTAGTGATCTTCGCGAAATAATCCTCGCGAATATCCGAGATGATCAGGCCGAGAGTCCTTGAACCGGCGCCCCGAAGGCTTCTCGCGAACTGATTGGGTCTGTAATCAAGCTCGGTTATCGAATCCAGGATGCGTTGCCGGGTTTCCTCCTCGACGAAACGCGTTCCGTTCAGGACATGCGAGACTGTCGATATCGATACCATCGCCTTGACGGCTACGTCGCGAATGGTACTTTTTCTCCCGGAACTGCTCATCGATCCAGGACTCCTCAACCATAAAAACGTTTGCGCAAAGCTTTCGATACAACAATCCACGAAAAAACCGGATCTGTCAACAGAAATTAATTATATTCGGGCCACATTTTTCTGCAAGCAAAGCGAGTTTTATGATTAGCTCACGTTTCAGACGATAGTCTTACCCGCTTCCCTTGCCGACCGTTTACAGCCTCCCATCCAGCGGGTATCATTAGGTTTAACAATCGAGGTCCCAGGCTATGAAAGCAGCAGTTTCCCTAGCGTTCCTAGCGCTCTTGCTCCCGATATCCTGCGCCAGCCCACCCGCGGCTCCATTGTATACCCAAGGCATCGCCGCCCCGGTCTTCGGGCAAAGCCAGGAGATACCTGAAGGCATGGGGAGGCTGGTAATCGGCCGCTCCTCGTCCACTTCGGTACCGGGCGGCGGATTCGAGATCCAGATAAACGGGAAGCACATCGCATCGGTCGATAATGGAAGCTACGTGCAGCTTTACGCGGAAGCCGGAACCTATGAAGCCAAGATGGGCTGGAGCGTCTTGGGAAGCCCGTTCTATATCTTCAGTCAAACCATCATAATCGAAGCCGGCAAGACCGGCTACTTGGAATGGCGGCACGCAGGGCTATCGTCCGGGAAGCTTGCGACTTTCGCTCAATTCCCGCAACTGAACTATGGCCGCATGCAGGCCGAAGATCCGTATTGCGTCGCGATCTATCTCGACGGTTCCACGGTCGCTCGGGGCGGAGCCGTCCATTCTCCCCTTTCCGCCTCCCCGCGAAGCGAGAGCGCCGTGGCTGGACCGGGGAGCGACG
This sequence comes from uncultured Treponemataceae bacterium, assembly GCA_964396415.1. Lineage (GTDB taxonomy): Bacteria > Spirochaetota > Spirochaetia > Treponematales > Rectinemataceae > UBA1306. The sequence continues at coordinate 3,598 of CAYNFM010000125.1, forward strand.
CCGACGAGGACTCGACGGCCCTCGATTTCGATGTCCCCCGGGGAACGAGCATCCTCTCGAAGAACGCGATAGCCATCGTTATCGGCAATCGGGATTACCGGCACGGCACGAGTCCCGTAAAGTTCGCCCTGAACGACGCCGCGGCCTTCCGCGAGACCCTGCTACGGAGCTTCGGGATCGATCCGAACGATCTATGGTACTACCGGAACGCCGGCCTCGCCGACATGATCAGCCTCTTCGGCGGCGAGGGCGGAGTCAAGAGCTCGCGCATCTACCGGACCGCGTCGCTGCGCGATACGCCCGCCGACGTCATCATCTACTACTCGGGCCACGGAGCCCCGTCGACCTCGGGGACGACGAAGGGCAAGGGATACCTTCTGCCGGTCGACGCCGACGTCCTCTCGATAGAGAGCACGGGCTACCCGATCGACCTCCTCCTCGCCAACATCGAGACTATGAAGGGCGACGCCATCGTCGGAAGGTGCTGGATCGCGATCGACGCGTGCTTCAGCGGCCAGAGCGGGGACGGCTCCCTCCTCGTCAAGAACGTCTCGGGCCTGGCGATCGTCCCCGCCTTCCCGAAGGAAGCGCCGAAGGACAGCGTCATCATGCTCGCCTCCTCGGGAGAGGAGTTCGCCTCCTGGTATCCGGAGAAGAGGCACGGCCTGTTCACCTACTTCCTGCTCAAGGGCCTCGCGGGCGCGGCCGACGCGAAGGGCGACGGATCGGTGAGCGTCGCCGAGCTGTCGAGCTACCTGCAGAAGTGGGTGCCCCGCTTCGCGAACGGCCTCAACGCGCAGGAGCAGACGCCGCAGGTCCTGGAAAGCGGCGAAATCGGCGGCTTCCTGAAGCTGAAGGAATAGGGCTCACGGGCGGGAGTAATCCGGCGAGTCTATGCGAGCCCCGCGTGCCTCGCGGAGAGCCTCGCCCAGGCCGACGGCGCATGGCGCGACAGGAAAAGGCCCAGGCGATGCTCGAGGCCGAAGGCCACCGTAACTTCCTGCCGGCCTCCGATCGCGGCGCGCAGGATGCGGCGCGCGACGGGCGCCGGGTCGGCGCCGCTCTCGATGCGTCGGTCCTCGGCGGCCGTGGGCCTGCCGTCTCCCGTGAGCGCGTTGTGCGCGATAGAGGTGCGAACGTAGCCCGGATAGACCGTAACCACGCGCACGCCGGTTCCGACGAGCTCCGAGCGGAGGTTCTGGAACAGCCCCGCCAGGGCGTGCTTGGCCGCGGAGTACGCGGGCCGCATGGGCATTCCCGCGAGCCCGATGAAGCTCGACACGGCCGCGATGCAGCCCGAGCGCCGCTCGATCATGGCGGGTAGGCAGCGCCTCACCATATCGACCTGGGCCCCGAAGTCGAGGTTCATGACGCGGTCGAAGGCCGCCGGCGTCGTATCGAGGAAGGTCGATCGCTGCGAGATCCCCGCGTTGAGGATGACGAGGTCCGGGGCCCCGAGGAGGGTCGGCGCGCGATCGCAGGCCCCGGCCCGGGCTTCGGCATCCTCGAGGTCGAAGGCGAGGGCTCGAGTTCCCCCGGCCCCGAGACGGTCGCACTCGCGCGCGACATCGTCCAAAAGCGCTTCTCGCCTGCCCGAAAGGATCAACCGCGCGCCTTGGCGCGAGGCCTCGAGGGCGATCGCCTTCCCTATCCCGGAGGAGGCGCCCGTAATCCAGATCACCTTTCCCCGCAGCTCGACCATGGCCATACGCCACCTCCCTTCCGCTAGGCGCCGATCAGGCAGCTCGGCCCCTTACCTATCAGATCCCGTCTTCCGGCGAGGATCAGCGCCTCGCGGACGAGTTCCCGATTCCCCGGCTTCTTGTAATGAAGGAGGGCTCGCTGCATCGCCCGCTCGCGCTCGCCTCGGGCGACGTAGACCGGCTCGCCCGTACGCGGATCCCTCCCGGTCCAGTACATCGCCGTCGAGAGCGTGCCGGGCGTCGGATAGAAATCCTGGACCTGGTCGGGCGCGAAGCCGGAGTCTCGCAGGCTTTCGGCCAGCTCGACCGCCTCGCGCAATCCGGCGCCCGGATGGGCGGAGATGAAATAAGGCAGGAGGTACTGCTCGAGGCCCGCCTTGCGGTTCAATTCCGCGTAACGCTTGGCGAAAGCCCGGTAGGCCGCATTGCCGGGCTTCCCCATGAGGCGCAGCACGCGGTCGGAGACATGCTCGGGAGCCACCTTCAGCTGGCCCGAGACATGATGCTCGACCAACTCCCTGAAGAAGGACTCGTCGGGATCGGCGAGAAGATAATCGAAGCGGATGCCGGAGCGGATGAAGACCTTCTTCACCCCCGGGAGCTCCCGCAGGGCGCGAAGGATGCCGAGGTATTCCCCATGATCGACTCGAAGCCTCGGGCAGGGTTCGGGCGAGAGGCACAGTCGGTCCGGGCAGGCGCCTCGCTCGTCGGTCTCGGGGCAGGCCGAGGCGCGGAAGTCGGCCGTGGGTCCGCCCAGATCGTGGATGTAGCCCTTGAACCCGGACAGTCGCGTCAGGGCCGCGGCCTCGCGGAGGAGGGAGCCGCGGCTTCTCGAGGCGACGGCCTTACCCTGGTGAAGGGCGATGGAGCAGAAGGAGCAGCCGCCGAAGCAGCCTCGGCTCGAGACGAGGGAGAACTCGACTTCCGCGAGGGCTGGTACGCCGCCCTCGGCCTCGTACATGGGATGCCAGGCGCGCTCGTAGGGCAGCTCGTAGATACGATCGAGTTCCGCGCGCGCCAGGGGCGGCGAAGGCGGCTCCTGGACGACCCAGCGCGAATCGCTCCGCTCGATCAGGGCCTTCGCGTAATGCGGGTCGGCATTGGCGTAACGCAGCTTCGTAGCCGCCAGGAAGGCGGCCTTGTCGGAGGCGGTCTCCTCGTAGGCGGGGAGCTCGACGAAGCCGCCGGGAGCGAGCGCGGGCGACGAGGACGAGCGCCATGCGGTGCCTGCGATGCCGCGGAGGCCGACGGTAGCGGTCCCGTCGCCGGCGACGGCGCCCTCGGCGAGGCGCTTCATTATCGCGCATAACGCGCGCTCGCCCATGCCGTAAACCAGGAGATCGGCCTTGGAATCGAGGAGTATCGAACGGCGGACCTTATCGGACCAATAATCGTAGTGGGCCAGGGAGCGCAGCGAGGCCTCGACCCCTCCGATCACCACGGGCACGCCTTTGTAGGCCTCCCGGCATTTGGCCGCATAGGCGATCACCGCCCTGTCCGGCCTGGCGCGAGGCCTGCCCGCGACTCCCGTCCCCAAGCTCCCGTCGCCGCGAAGGCAGAGCTCGGGCCTCCCCCCGGGCGCGTAGGCGTCATCGGAGCGGGGCTTGCGGTTGGCGGTATACGAGGACACCATCGAGTCGAGGGCCCCGGCGCCGACGAGGAAGGCGAGCCGCGGCCGCCCCAGGAGGCGGAAGGCCGCGACGTCGTCGGGATCGGGCCGAGCCAGTATCCCGACTCGATAGCCCTCGGCCTCGAGCAGGCGCCCGAGAAGGGCGGCGCCGAAGGACGCATGGTCCGCGTAGGCGTCGCCGGTCACGAAGATCGCGTCGAGATCGCCCGGCCTCAGGCCGAGAGCCGCGAGATCGGCGGGATGCGCGGGAAGGAAGGGCATCCCGTCGAGTATACGCCTCAGCCGCGGCTCTTGGCCAGGTTCCTGTTGACCGCGGAGAGGACCGCGCGGACGCCGGCCGCAGCGATGCTCGGGTCCGTACCCACGCCCCAGGACTTGGTCTCGCCCGGCCCCCGCGCCTGCACGTAGGCGACGGCCAGGGCGTCGGATCCCGACGAGAGCGCATCCTCATGGAAGGAAAGGACGCTTACGCCCGCGATCCCCAGGGAGCTCAGGCTGTGCACGAAGGCGTCGATGGGACCCTTGCCTTTGCCCACTATCTCGCGCTCCTCGCCCCGGAAGCGGACGCGAGAGAGCCAGGTCGTGTCGCCGTTGGCGTGATCCGGCGTCTCGTCGAAGGACAAAAGCGAGAGCGGCGCGACGACGTTGAGGAATTCGTCCTCGTAGAGGGACCGGATTTCGTCGACCGAAAGCTCGGTGCCCTTTTCGTCGGCGGCGCGATTGACGAAAATCCCGACCTCCGGATGCATCGCCTTGGGCAGGTCGTAGCCGGCATTTTCCTTCAGCACATAGGCCACGCCGCCCTTTCCCGATTGGCTGTTGATACGGATGATCGCCTCGTAGCTGCGACCCAGGTCCTTGGGGTCGACGTGGAGATAGGGAACTTCCCATTCGGCGTCCGGATCGGCGAGCTTCGCGCGCCTGTCGATGCCCTTTTTGATGGCGTCCTGGTGCGAACCGGAAAAGGCCGTAAACACGAGCTCGCCGGCGTAGGGGTGGCGCGGCGGCACGTCCATCCCGGTATAGCCGGAATAGGCCGAGACGAGGCGAGGCAGGTCGCGGAGATCGAGGCCGGTATCGACGCCTTCGCTGTACATGTTGAGCGCCATAGTGACGATGTCGAGATTGCCGGTGCGCTCGCCGTTGCCGAAGAGCGTGCCTTCCACCCGCTGGGCTCCGGCGAGAAGGCCGAGCTCGCTCGCCGCGACCCCTGTGCCGCGGTCGTTGTGCGTATGCAGGCTCACGATGGCCGAATCGCGATGCGACAGGTGGGTGACGAACCACTCGACCATGTCGGCGTAGAGGTTGGGCGTGGAGGACTCCACGGTGGCGGGGAGGTTAAGGATGATGGGCTTCCTCTGCGTGGGCCCCCATTCGTCCATCACGGCCTCGCAGACCTCGAGGGCGTATTCGACCTCGGTATTGGAGAAGCTTTCGGGCGAATACTCGAGGATGATCTCGGTCCCCGGCAGGGAGCCGAGCCCCGCCTTCACGAGCCTCGTACCCTCGACCGCTATGGCCTTTATCTCCGCCTTCGACAGGCCGAAGGTGACCTTGCGCTGCACCGGCGACGTCGAGTTGTAGATGTGGAATATC
>CAYNFM010000126.1:0-8465 GCA_964396415.1 uncultured Treponemataceae bacterium
TAATTATCCGAAATCGTCGTTTGCATCGCAAACCCGACCGTCGAACAGTGACCTAATGAAAGACAAACGGCTTTCCAAACCCATAGGGCTTCAAACTGCCGCGGTCCGCGTTGGTCAAAACCGGGACCCGTCGGTTCACTCTCGCGCCGATCCCCATCCCCCGAACAAGCTCGGTTAAACATATTACCAAGGAGGACCCATGACTGCGAAGAAGGGAGAATACCTGCATTCCAACGACACCGGGACAAACGATCGGAAGAAAAGCTACGAGGCGCCAGAGCTCATCGAGCTAGGTACGGTATCCGAGTTGACGAACTACGCCGTCAGCGTGAATGTGAGCATCCGAAAGGAGGGGGGCGACCATGAAGCATAAGGTCCGTTTATCCGCTCTTCCGGGCATCTCTGTCCTCGTCCTAGGAATCATGGCGTGCGGCAATGGAGTGCAGGCCACCGGAAGCCAGTCGTCAACTTCGACAATAGTGTCGACCGCTAAGAAAAGCATCCCGGTCGCGGTCACGTGGAACGGAGGAAGCTCCACTAAGACTATCGCTAAAGCCTCCGCTGCGCGAAGCCTGAACCCCAGCGTGAGTTCGGTCGCGATCTCGGTCTATGATGCCTCAAGCGGAGCCTCGGAAGGAACGGGAAGCCTCGGCTCGCTGGGAAGCGGAAAGGGCTTCGGCGGCAAGGTCACCGTCAATGAGACCGGCCCCGTCGTCTTCGAGGCGACCGCTTCCGGGTCCGGCGGCAGCGTACTGGACGTAGCCAGGGCCAACTACACGGTGATAGGCTCGGGCGATAGCGTCACGCTGGCGGCCGGGCCGGTCAGCATCGAGGGCGGGGCAATCCAGGGCCAGCCGCTTTCCCTCTCGACGGCGACATCCCTCTTCGCGGGATCGACGGCAGGCTATTCCGGCCGCGTGAACGGAACCGGGACCGGCGCTTCTTTTTATTACCCGACTGGCATCACGACCGACGGCATTAACCTCTACGTGGCGGATACCTACAACAACGAAATCCGGCAGATCGTAATCGCGACGGGGGCCGTGACTCTCCTCGCCGGATCGCCGACGGGCGCAACCGGTCTAGCGAACCTGACTGGAAGCGCGGCCACGTTCAATCAGCCTTACGGGATCACCACCGACGGTACCAATCTCTACGTAGCGGATCATGGGAACAATGAGATCCGCCAGATCGTGATCGCGACGGGGGTAGTGACTCTCCTTGCCGGTGACCCCACCGGCCTTTCGGGACACGCCAATGGAACCGGTACGTCCGCCACATTCGCCGAGCCTTCCGGCATCACGACCGACGGCACCAACCTGTATGTGGCGGATTATGGCAATAATGAAATTCGGCAGATCGTGATCGCGACGGGGGCAGTCAGCCTCCTCGCGGGATCGCCGACGGGCCTACCGGGAATAACGAACTCAACCGGAACCGGCGCCTCGTTCGATTACCCTATAGGCATCGCGACCGATGGAACCAATCTCTATGTCGCCGACTATGGCAGCAATGAAATCAGGCAGGTCGTGATCTCCTCCGGGGCGGTTACCCTTCTCGCGGGGGACCCGACCGGCGCCAGCGGACACGCGCCTGGAACCGGGACCTCCGCTACGTTCTATTACCCATACGCGATCACCACCGACGGCACAAACCTCTATGAGGCGGACTACGGGAGCTGCGAAATCCGGCAGATCGTGATCGCGACACAGGCCGTGACCCTCCTCGCGGGATCGCAGACGGGCCTTTCGGGCATGACGAATGGAATCGGAACCGCCGCCCGGTTCTCCTATCCCGAGGGCATCACGACCGACGGCAGCAACCTTTACGTGGTGGATGAGTATACTCACCAAATCCGGAAGATCCAATGAGCCGTCGATCATGGCCCAGGCGCCCTGAGGGACGGGCGCGACGACCCGCAGGGTAGACCAGTCCTCCGCGACCGGCAGTTCCCACGTCCAAGCCCGAGCTTAGCCCGGAGCCGGCGGGGAGAATTCATGGGGAAGGAATTATGGCCGAGATAGTCATGAGCGCGGAGACCCTCTATTTGACGGGACTCTGCGCTAGGGAGCGGGGGCTCGTGGGCGCCATCCCCTCCGAACCGGGCCCCGGCTTCGATTGGGCAGGCTTCGTGGAGGCCGCGGATCGACATAAGGTCCTTGGCCTCGCGTATAGCGCCTTTTCGAGCGGTCGTTCTCCCTCGCCTCCGACCGAGATCTTAGCGCGGCTCAAGCGGGAAGCGGCCTCCAAGGCGGCGGCCAAGGCTATGCTCATCGCGGAGTGGCGACGAGTCGACGAGGTCCTGCGGGGGGCCTCGATACGCGTCATGATGATCAAGGGACCTGCTTTAGCCCTCCAGCTCTACGGAGACCCGGGTGCCCGGGAATTCCGCGACATAGATATCTTGGTGGATGCCGGCTCTTTGAAACAGGCGGGCGAGGCTTTTACCTCGATCGGGTACGAGGAAATCTCCCTCTTTCCCGAATTCGGGAGAGCCAAGCAGAAAGTGCTGAATAGGGCGAGCCACCATACTGCTTTCAAAAAAAGGGGAATTCCCGCATACTTCGAGGTTCATGGAACGAACGACAAGGATATCGGCATAGCGCCGATAGGAATCGAAGAAGCCTTCGAGCGGAGCCAAGGACTCCGCTTCGAGGGCATTCCTTTCCCGACTCTCGAGCGCAACGATCATGCGCTCTTCGTCCTCCTCCATGGAGCGCGGCATAGATGGTGCGCGCTCCAATGGATACTCGATGCCGCAGTCATGCTGGAGGGCCCGTCCCTTCGCCTTGACTCCGGACCTATAAGGTCCTGGGGCGGCGTAGACCCGCGCTATGCCTTGGACTCCTTCGCGCTCTTCGCAGGACGGTTGTTCGCTCTGCCTTTTCTTGATCGCTTCCAGCCGCCTCCTGGACCGAGGATGAAAAGGGCGCGCTCCATAGTGACGAGCGTGTTCGAGCAATTCGCCGAAGGCGCGACGGATACGAAGAATTATAAAACCGCCATTAATCGCAGTATTGCCATAACCCGGCTGCAGCGGAGGTTCATCCCCAAACTGCGAGCCTGGTCGTGGATCGTGACACCGAGTCTCAACGATTTTCGGTTTTTTCGGAGCGCAAATCTTCCCATCTTCGTGTATTATTTTCTGCGGCCCTTTTTCGTCCTTGTCCGCTTTGCAAGGCGCTTTGCCGGTCGAATACGAGCGATGCCGATATGAGCATGGTACGACAGGCTGACCTTCCCATGGTATGCCCCGGGATACAATGAGCTTCGGTTGGAGATTCATTTTGAGGGAAATCTTGCCGGTCCTCTGCATTGGCGCGGGTGTAATATCTTTTCTTGCCTGTACGCAGGCTAGCTCGCCGGGTACTACATCGACGGCTGGCGGCTACATTGTGACATACACGGCTAATGGCGCTACGACAGGCAGCGCCCCGACCGATAGCAATGAGTATCAACAGGGATCCTCGGTCACTGTCCTGGGCAACATCGCCGGAATGACAAAGACCAACTGTTCTTTCTCCGGCTGGAACACCAAGATCGACGGATCGGGGAACGGCTATGCCGTCGGGGCTGTCTTCGTCATGGGCTCGACCAATGTCATCCTCTATGCCCAGTGGGCGGCAACTGGAACTCCCCTTCAAGCTACCGGTATCGGCCTCGTATCCTGGGGCGGAAACCTCTATATCCTCGGCGGCCTCGATGCTTCGGGCGCCTATCGTTCCGAGGTCTGGCGGGCGGCAGTCGGCTCGAATGGCGGCCTTGGCGCCTGGAGCCGAGAGGCCTTCAACCTCCCGCAGGGGCTCGCCTTCGCTTCCTGCGTCGCCTTCGGGAATATGGTCTACGTCATCGGAGGGCGAAACTCGGGCGGGCTTGTCAACACTATTTATTTCACTATGATCAACTCGGACGGGTCCCTCGGATTCACCTCCGGGTGGGCGACAAACGCTCGAACCCTTCCGGTTGCCAGATCGGGAGCAGCTCCCCTCGTCTACGAAGGTCGAATCTTCATCTTCGGCGGCGAGACGGCGACAGGAACGACGTCGTCGATTATCGACGCCGGAATCTGGAATGACCACGAACTGGGGCAGTGGTACGCTGCAACCAATTCTTTACCCTCAGCCGGCAAGGGCTATGCCGCCGTGAATTATGGCGGCGCGTTCTGGGTCATCGGCGGTGATGTGAACGTAGCGTATAGCGCGAGCCCCGATATCAACGGCCTTCCCGGCCCATGGACGACTGGAGCTCTGCCCGGCGCGGCGCTCTATCCCGCCCTGGCGTCGACGGCCGACGGACTGGTCATGCTCGGCGGCAGCGATTCCAGCTCGACGAGCTATGCGCGGACGCAACTTCTCAACGGAAGCGCCTGGACGTCTTCCGCTGCAATAGCGACCTTTGGACCCCACTGCGCAGTCGTCGCCGGCACCCTATTCGCCCCCGGCAACGTCGAAGGGAGCGCGGCTCCCAGTATCCAGACGCGCGCAATCGCTACCGATCGCGCCGACGCGCCCCGCGTCTCGCCGGGTAGCGGCGTCATGAAGACAGGTAGCTCGCCCGCCGTCGTAGCCTATCCGGGCGATACGATTCAATATACGACGGCGACCTATGGGGCGACTCCTGCGGACCCCGCAACGGGCACAGCATGGAATACTGCCTCCCCTCCTACGATCGCCAATCCGACGACCTACGCTTTCAGGGCATTCCATTCGGGCGCCCAGCCTTCGGAGATCGTCTACGCGAGCTACCATACCCTGGCGTCGAGCATGTTCATGCTGCTGCAGGCTACTTTGTATCCGAACCCGAGCTCAAACGCGTACTCGCCCTACAGCCTCACCGAGACCTATTCCAATGGTAGCTCCACGCCGGTCTCGTCGGTATGGTACCAGATCATCGTATCGTCCGTTTCCACCGTAGGCCTCGGCTGGGAGGATAGCAGTACGAGCCCCGCGAGCTACAGCGCCGCCATCAGGCTCTCCCTCTTCGAGGACGTCGGCTGTTCTACGCCTGTTCAGGAAACGAACGGCTCCGAATTGTACCAACTGTCGAGCACCACTACTGGTTCCACAATCGCCACCGCGAGCCTCGGGCCGGGGACCTACTATCTGCTAGTCGAATCGACCAATGGCGATATTGGCGGCAGCTTCGGGCTGATGGTGCAATAGGGGGAAGCGGTTTGACCCGCTATGTCGGCTACGGTCTCTGTCTCGAATCGGAAATCGCCCTGCCACTGCCCCCGATCCATTCGACGGTCGCGCTCCCCGTCATCGCGGTTCGGTTCGGAGGATTCGACGCGTCCGAGGCCTTGAGTCTCCCGTATGCGGCTGGCGCCGTCGCATACGGTCCATATTCAGGGAGAGTGCTGGTTCGTACCGAGGGCCTGCCGGATTTTCTCGTGAGCGGGTCCTGCATTCTCATAGGAGACCATCGGGCCGAAGCCGAGCTGGGTGATATCGTCGTGCGGATGGTACTCGGCTTCGTCCTTCAACTTAGGTCGATTATGGCCTTCCACGGCGCGGCGGCATGCCGACACGGCAGGGCGGTAGCCCTGCTGGGCGATCGCGCGGCGGGCAAGTCCACAACGGCGATGGGGCTTGCCGAACGCGGTTGGGGTTTCCTTTGCGACGATATCGTGGCCGTCGAGCCCGAAGGAAACGTTCCAGCGGGCGCCACACGAGCGCGACTGAATTCCGATTCCTACGATCGCCTCGGGGACGGCAGACATTCCGGCCCCGCGCCTCGGGACCGTGACGGCAAGTATTCCGTACAGCCCGGCTCCGAAGGCCGCGCCGCCGCGCTCGAATCAGTATTCGTCATCGAGGCGGCCGAGGTCGAGACAGTGGAATCGAGGGCTGTTCTGGGCTACGCGAAACTGCGCGTAGCCCTTGCGCACATGCACTCGCTCTCGGGCATCGGCGATCCCGGAACGCGGCTTCGAAGGGCCGCCGAGACCCTCGAGCTCGTCCCGCTCTTCGTCGTACGGCGCCCGAGGAGACGCTTCGCGCTCGACGAGCTTCTCGATACGATAGAAGCGCTTTCGCTCAGGGAGGACCCATGATCAGGATTCCTGAATCCCTCGCGGTGAGCCGGCTCGACGACGAGCTGGTGCTTCTCGACGAGAAAACCGGTAGGTATTTCGGGCTCAATCCCGTAGGCTCCCGGATATTCCAGCTGCTTAAGGATTTGGGAGACAGGGAGGAGGTAGTAGCAGCCCTTCACGTCGAATACGATGCTCCGGAGGAACGGCTCAGGGCGGACGTCGCCGCCCTCATCGATGCTCTATCGAGGAGAGGACTTATTGCGGGCGATGCTTCCTGAGCTCAGGGCTATTCGGCGCTCTAACCCTTCAGTCCTCATCGAGCTGTGCAGGCTCTGGTGCATTTTACTGTACGTCGATGCGCGCCTGGGACTTCTGCCGGCACGCTGGAACCGCAGGTTCCTCTTCCGGCGGGGGAGCGAAGCGGCCGCTACACCGGGCCCCGCTATCCTCGCGAAACTCGCGAGGATAGCGGCCCTGCTCCGCCTCGCCACTCGCTATAGGCTGCGCTCCGGCTCGCCCTGTCTCTGTCTCGCATTGGCATTAAAAGCTCGGATTTACCCCCTAGGACTCCGCGCCTCGGTCGTCTATGGCGCTCGTAAACGGTCCGATATATCCAGGGGTATAGACGCCCACGCCTGGCTGGAGCTCGGAACGGCAAGGATCGATCCGGGTGGAGACTTGAAATCGCTCCGTGCCTTCACGACTTTTCGGTGATGGTCGGCGCCAAGAAGATGGCGACACTCGCCGGGTGGTAAATTCCTCCGCGACCGCTGATCGAATTATTTCTACAATGCCTGTAATATTTCGGCATTCATCGCCCCCCTGTGCGCTCGATTTTTGACTAGTCGCTTAAAGGGCTCCGGACGGAGGCCAGAGTAGAGTCGGTACGCGCCATACTTTGGCTATCCTAGGCCAGGACTTCGACTCCCGATGCCTCGAGGTGCCGTCTGCAGTCGTCGGGAATGCCCGGGTCCGTCACGACGCCGGCGATAAGGGAAAGGTCCGAGCAGACTTTGGCGGCGTGCGAGACGCCGAACTTCGAGGAGTCGGTCAGGACCCACGCCTTGGCTTTGCAGTCGGCGCCTCGTTCCAGGATCGAGCGAGTCACTTCCGCCCGCGCGATGTCGTTCAGCATGAAGCCGCCGGCGATCGTAAATCCGGAGACGCCGATAAACGATTTTGAAAATCCGACCGCTTTCAAACCATCGCAGACAGCCGGCCCGACCAAGCTTTCGCTTTCCTCTTGATAGAGCCCCCCCAAAACCATCACTCGCGCTTTGGAGCCTCGGAATAAACGAGCGATGAAAAGATTCGAGCTTATCACCGTCAGGCCGCGTATTCCCTTGATCCGATCGGCGAACATCGCGATAGCCGATCCAGCCTCCAGGAGGATCGTATCTCCCGGTTCTACCAAGGCGCTCGCCCTGGCCGCGATCTCTTGTTTTTCCGCATAATGGACGTGCATGCGGAAAGGGATATCGTCGCCATTGTAGATTCGCGCTTCGCCATGGAATCGGCGTACCGTACCTTGGCGTTCGAGTTCATCGAGGCTTTTCCGAATGGATACTTCCGAGACGCCGAGCTCCGTGGCGAGGTCGGCGACCCGATAGCTTCCCGCTTTGAGTACTGCATCCCGCACGGCATTGATGATTTCAAGATTGCCGTATTTGCCGCGGGCGCGGGGTTTGTCCTTTCGCTCGGTAGTACTCATATGTCGCCATGTAATGATACCTGATGGCTCCCTTGAAAGACAACTCTGAAACTATATTACCGTATTAAAATTACAAATGAAAGTATATATTGACATAACGAAATTATCGGATCATATTCAACACGATGATTTTCGACATCCAGAGCTTTTCGACGCATGACGGGCCGGGGATCCGTACTGTCGTTTTCTTCAAGGGCTGCCCTCTGGCATGCGCGTGGTGCGAGAACCCGGAGGGTCAGTCCTTCGGCCCGGAATTGCTCTATACGCGATCTCGCTGCATCGGCTGCGGTTCTTGTCTCCATGCCGCTAAAAACAAGGCCGTGCGGGCGGATCCCTTAGGAGCCGATAGGCTCCTAGGCGGAATCGTCGTCGACCGGGATATCGTACCAGGGCCCGAGCTGGAAAAGGTCTGTCCGGCCTTGGCCCTGAGGCTCGCGGGGCGGGAAGCCGGCGTCCAGGAAATCATGGCCGAGGTTCTGAAAGACCGCGGCTTTTTCGCCAAATCAGGCGGAGGGCTCACGCTTTCGGGCGGCGAGCCGCTCGCTCAGATCGATATGGCCATGGGCCTCTTCGAGGCTGCGCTGGCGGCGGGAATCGACATCGCCATCGAGAGTTGTCTTTCGGTCCGCAGGGCCGACGTCGAGCGGGCCGCGGCTTTACCCCTCCATTGGCTCGCGGACCTCAAGCATATCGAGAGCGAGGCCTTCCGCGCGGGGA
>CAYNFM010000127.1:0-8462 GCA_964396415.1 uncultured Treponemataceae bacterium
GGCTCGAGGATGGCCGTCCGCCTCGACGGCAGCATCGTCGGGACCGTCGGCGGAGGCAAGCCCGAGGCCCGAGCCCGCGAAGAAGCCCTAGCCTGCCTCGCCCGGGACCGCAACGGCACCCTCACCATCGAGATGACGGGTGCCGAGGCGACGGGCGCCGACCTCATCTGCGGCGGCGTCGCCGAAATGTGGATCGAGACGGTCAAGGACGGCTCGCTTTACGCGGCCGCCGTGGCCGCGATCGACGCTGGCAGGGAAGTGGTCCTCGCGAGCTCCGCCCGGAGGGGATGCATCGCGGCACTGGGCGGCCTGGGCGAGGCCGTCGCGGGCTCGATGGACGGCATCGATAAAGCCGCTCTGTCGCGCGCAGTCGAAAGCCGCCTTCCTCTGATCGGCGAAGACGGCCTCCTCTACTCCGCGATCGAGCCTCCCGATCGTCTTCTCATATTGGGCGGAGGCCATGTCGGCCTCGCCCTGGCGCGAGTCGCCGCGAGTCTTTCCTTCCATACGACGATCGCCGACCCGAGACCGGAATTCTCCGATCCCGCGCGCTTCCCTCCCGGGGTCGAATGCCTCAGGGCGCCCTTCGCCGAAGCGATCGCGAACTTTCGATTCGGCCCCTCGGCCTACGTCGTCATCGTCAGCCCCGGTCATCTCGGCGACCTCGAGTGCGCGAGAGCCGTGCTCGGCAAGGAATACGTCTATGCCGGCATTATCGGCTCGAGACGCAAGTCCCACATGCTCATCGAAGAACTCGTCGCGGAAGGCGCCGACCGAGAAAAAGCCGAGGCGCTGCGTACGCCCATCGGTCTCGATATAGCCGCCGAGACCCCCGAGGAAATCGCCGTCGCCATCGCGGCCGAGATGATCGCCGTACGAAGGAAGGCCCCTTTTTTGGCGAAGATCGATGCCCAAAGGAAGAAGCTGAGAGCTTTATGACGCCATGTCGATGTTATGCATTTTTATGCAATATTAAAGCATAATTTCCCAGTTCCCTCTTGAAACTTGGCTGCGATTAGGCTAGCGTATGGCCGCGCCCCGGGCCTTCGCCAAAAACGCGCGCTTTAGCGTCCAGACAGTGTCCGGAGCCAAGGAGCTGTTCGATGTCCAGACGAAAGCGGGCGCGCCTCGTGCTCGAAGACGGCACGGAGTTCGAAGGTTGGACCTTCGGCGCGGCCAAAGGAGTCGAGGGCGAGGTCGTCTTCACGACGGGCATGTCGGGTTACCCCCAATCCCTTACGGACCCATCCTACTTCGGTCAGATACTCGTCAACACCTATCCCCTAGTCGGAAATTACGGCGTACCCGACGACGCGCTCGACGAAGCGGGCATCCCCCTCAATTTCGAATCGGGAAGGATATGGGCTTCGGGCCTCGTCGTTTCCGAAGTCGCTTTCGTTCCCAGTCACCATGCCTCGGTGCGCAGCCTTCCGGCGTGGATGGAAGCGCAAGGCATCCCGGGCATCGAGGGCATCGATACGCGAGAGCTCACGATGCGTCTGCGCGAAAGGGGGGTCATGCGAGGCTCCATCCGCATAGAGGGACCTGCCCCAAAAGCGGGATTTCGGGGATTCGGCCTGGAGCCCGAATCGGCGGCGTCCCATGCCGTGGCGGCGGTATCGCGCCGCGAGGCGGCCCTATACGGCGCGGGCGGCTTTCCCAGGATCGCCCTCATCGATTGCGGGGCCAAGAACAACATCCTCCGATGCCTCCTCTCGAGGGGTGCCGAGGTCTCCGCCCTGCCCTGGAACGCGAGTCTGGAAGGCGTCGAGTACGACGGAGTCTTCCTCTCGAACGGTCCCGGCGATCCCAAAGCCTGCACGAAGACCATCGCCACCGTCAGACGCGCGCTCGCGGGAGATAAGCCCGTGTTCGGGATCTGCCTGGGCGCTCAGATCATGGCCTTGGCGGCCGGGGCCGACACGTATAAACTGCCCTACGGCCATCGCGGCCAGAACCAACCCTGCGTCGACATCTCCACCGGTCGCTGCTACATCACGAGCCAGAACCACGGCTATGCGGTCCGGGCCGAGAGCCTTCCCTCGGGTTGGGAGCTATGGTTCACCAACGGCAACGACGGGACCGTCGAGGGCATCAGGTCCGCTCGCGGGCCTTTTTCGGCCGTGCAGTTCCACCCCGAGGGATGTCCGGGCCCGAGAGACACGGAGTTCCTTTTCGACGCATTCCTCTCGCAGGTTCGAAACCACGTGGAGAAATCGGTACCGAGCGGTACCGAGCCCGCGCAGCTTCGCGAGACCGGCCTCGCGCGCGAGCCCAGTCTCGCACGAGGGCCTAGCCTCGATCGCGAGCCGCGACTCGCGCGCGAGCAGCGACTCGCGAAGGGCCTAGTCAGATGATCGACGTCAAGCGCGTCCTGGTCCTCGGCTCGGGCGGCCTCAAGATTGGCCAAGCAGGCGAGTTTGACTATTCCGGTTCCCAAGCCCTCAAGGCCCTGCGCGAGGAGGGGGTGGCGACCGTCCTCATCAACCCGAACATCGCAACCATCCAGACGAGCGAGGGCATGGCCGATGCGACCTATTTCCTCCCCGTCACCCCCGAATACGTGGAGCGCGTCATTGAGAAGGAAAAGCCGGACGGTATACTCCTATCGTTCGGGGGACAGACCGCCCTCAACTGCGGCGTGGCCCTCGAACGCTCCGGCATCCTAGCGAAGCACGGCATATGCGTCCTCGGCAGCCCCATTCGCGCCATAGAGGAGACGGAGGACCGGGACCTTTTCGCGAAGAAGCTCGCCGAGATAGGAGTGTCCACGCCCGAGAGCGAGGCCGCTATAAGCGTCGAGGATGCCCTCGCGGCGGCCGGGAGGATCGGATACCCCGTGATGCTGCGCGCGGCCTACGCGCTCGGCGGCTCGGGCTCCGGTCTCTGCGAGGATGCCGAAACGCTCCGCGGCCGATGCGAGAAGGCCCTCGCGGTATCGCCGCAGGTGCTGGTAGAGGAATGGCTAGGCGGGTGGAAGGAGATCGAGTACGAGGTGGTCCGCGATCGGACGGGCGACTGCATAACGGTCTGCAATATGGAGAACCTGGACCCCCTCGGCATCCATACGGGCGAGAGCATCGTCGTGGCTCCCTCCCAGACCCTCAACGACTCCGAGTACCACAAGCTCAGGAGGATCGCCCTCGAGGTCGTCGGGCACCTGGGCATCGTCGGCGAGTGCAACATCCAGTACGCCCTCGACCCCTATTCCGAGGAATACCGGGTCATCGAGGTCAACGCCCGCCTCTCCCGAAGCTCGGCCCTGGCCTCCAAGGCGACGGGCTATCCGCTCGCCTTCGTGGCGGCCAAGCTGGCCCTCGGGCAGACCATGACACAGATCGAGAATCGCATAACCCGCGTCACGAAAAGCTGCTTCGAGCCCGCCCTCGATTATTGCGTCGTCAAGGTCCCGCGCTGGGACCTCGGCAAGTTCAAGGACGTCGACGTCAATATCGGCAGCGAGATGAAGTCGGTCGGCGAGGTCATGTCCATAGGCCGAGGCTTCGAGGAGGCGCTGCAGAAGGCGCTCAGGATGACGGGCATTGGAGCTCCGGGCCTGTCCGCCGACCCCGCCTTGGCCAGGCTGGGCCCCAAAGGCCTGAAAGGCGCCCTCGCGAAGCCAACCGACCGCAGGCTCTTCGCCGTCTATCGCGCCCTTTCCGAGGGCTGGTCCATTGACAGGATATACGCTCTCACCAGGATCGATCGCTGGTTCCTCGGCAAGATGGCCAACATACTCGCCTGCGAGAAGGCGATCATCGCCGCGGTTCGCCTGGACAGGGATCTCCTCCTCGAGGCGAAGCGCCTCGGCTTTTCGGACGAGCGCCTCGGCGAGCTCTCGGGTACGAGCGAGGCGGCCTTGCGTTCCCTGCGCGAATCCGAAGGTATACGCCCCGCCTTCAAGCGGATCGACACCCTGGCCGCCGAGTATCCCGCCATCACGAACTATCTGTACGCCACCTACTCCGGGACCGAAAACGACATAGAGCCCTCCGACGGCGGCGTGATCGTCATCGGCTCGGGCGCGTACCGCATCGGCTCGAGCGTCGAGTTCGACTGGTGCTGCGTCAACGCCGTGCAGACCGTGCGTAGCGCTGGCAAAACATCTATCATGGTCAACTGCAACCCCGAAACGGTGAGCACGGACTACGATGTCTGCGACAGGCTCTATTTCGAGGAGCTGTCACTCGAGCGGGTACTCGATATCTACGAATTCGAGCGCCCGTCAGGAGTCGTTCTCTCGATGGGCGGGCAGATCCCCAACAACCTCGCGATGAGCCTCTTCGACGCGGGCGCGGTCATACTGGGGACGGACGCGCGGGACATCGACAAGGCCGAGGATCGACATAAGTTCTCGGCCCTCCTGGAGGAACTCGGGATCGAGCAGCCCGCGTGGAAGGAGCTCACCGACCTCGGGAGGGCCTACGCCTTCGCCGACGAGGCCGGCTACCCCGTCCTCGTGAGGCCGAGCTATGTGCTCTCGGGCGCCGCGATGCGCGTCGCCTGGGACGGCGAGAGCCTCGCCGCCGCCCTCGGCGAGGCCGCGCTCATCAGCGGCGACTACCCCGTCGTCATCACGAAATTCATCGAGGACGCGAAGGAAGTGGAGATAGACGCGGTAGCGCGCCGTGGCGAGATCCTCTTCCAGGCGATAACCGAGCACGTCGAGAACGCGGGCGTCCATTCGGGCGACGCGACCGTCGTGATGCCTCCGCAGCGCCTATATATAGAGACGGTGCGCAAGGTCCGAAAGGTGGCCGCCGACATCGCGCGCGAGCTCAGGATAACGGGTCCCTTCAACATCCAATTCCTGGCGAAGGACAATAGGATCAGCGTGATAGAGTGCAACCTCCGCGCCTCCAGGAGCTTTCCGTTCTGCTCCAAGGTGTCCCGCGTCAACATGATCGAGCTCGCGACCAAGGCCATATTGGACATTCCGCTCGTCAAGCCCGCCGCTTCCCCGCTCGACCTCGAGTGGGTGGGTGTGAAGGCCGCGCAATTCAGCTTCGCGCGCCTCCACGGCGCCGACCCCGTGCTCGGCGTCGAGATGGCCTCGACAGGAG
The DNA here is from genome assembly GCA_964396415.1 of uncultured Treponemataceae bacterium. Lineage (GTDB taxonomy): Bacteria > Spirochaetota > Spirochaetia > Treponematales > Rectinemataceae > UBA1306. The sequence goes on from CAYNFM010000127.1 coordinate 5,064, forward strand.
AGGTCGGCTGCATAGGCCGCGACCTCAACGACGCCTTCCTGAAGGCCCTCCTCTCCGTTGGCTACCGGGTGCCCAAGAGGCGCATCCTTCTCTCTACGGGGCCGATGAGCGACAAGGTGGAGTTCCTGGGCGGCGCTCGGAGCCTATCTGCGATGGGTTACGAAATCTACGCGTCGAAGGGGACGGCCAAGTTCCTGGCGGACAACGGCGTCGCCGTCACGGCCCTCCGTTGGCCTCTCGAGAAGGGCGAGCCCAATATCGCCACCATGCTTCGCGCGCGGGACTTCGACCTCGTCATCAATATCCCCAAGAACAACGGCGAAAAGGAGCTTCGCAACGACTATATCATTCGGCGCATGGCCATCGACTTCGACCTCCCCCTCATCACGGATATAAAGGTGGCCCGGCGCTTTACCGAGGCCCTCAGCCAGGCGCGCGAGCGCGGCGTGGAGGTGAAGGCCTGGGAGGAGTACGCTTGAGCCGGCGGAGCGGCTACGAGGATGAAGCCGGGGGCACGCGAAATACCCGTGCCTTGAGACGATCGTCGGCGGTCGCGAACAGGTCTTTCCAGCTCGATTCCTTGCCTCCCGAGAAGACCGCGAAATAAAGGCGCCCGACCTCGTCGTAGGAAGGGACTATCAAAGCGCGGAGGCCGTCGGCGAAGACGGCGTAGACCGAGTCCGGATTGGACTGGAGATCGAGGAATAGGGCGGCGCGGAGAGCCGCGAGGGGTAGGCCCCTGGAATCATAGCGCGGGAAATCGACGAGGGCCGGCCTGGCCATGGGGTCGTCCCCGCCATTAGCGAAGGCAGGCGCGGCGTCGGGCGAAATGGCAAGCTCGCGAGCGCCGTAGGAAGCCAGGTCGAGAAGGAATGCCTCGGGCGAGGAGGCGCGATCGAAGGAGGAGGCGATCCTCAGCCCGCGCGATCCCTGAACGCCGACCTCGGCCTGACCGTCAGAAGAGGGCATAGCCGGCGCGGACGCGAGGGCGACCTTCCCGGCGGATGAGGGACCCAGAGCGATGGGCGCGGCGCTCGCGGGGGAGGCTTGCTCGGCGGCAGCGGCGCCGGGCAAAGCCGAGCGGAACTCGCTGGCGTAATTCTCCTTGCCCGGGTCCTTCGATCCGAATTTGAAGACGGCGTTCCAATCGAAGGAGTGGCTCGTCGCATCGACTATATCGGAAAAAGAGAGGAGCAAGATCCGGTAGAGCATGTCCGAGAAGTAGAGGCCTTTCTTCAATACCGCGCCGTACATCACGATATCGCCACGGGTACCCGACCCTGAGGGATAGAGGCTGAGATAGCAGCTGGGATCATCCTCGAGGAGGATCCTGGCCTGGAGGATATAATTGCCCTTCGCGTTGCTGCGCTGGATAAAGCAGGACCCTCGCCCAGGCTCGTCCGCGTCGGAGGCGTCGGAGTCGAGGAACTCGACGATGAAATCGGAGCTTCGCTTCTCGACGCGTACCGTTACGGGACCCGCCGCGGACTGCAGCCGCCTTTCGCCATAGGCGAGCGCCACGTCTCGGGATGCACCGATGACATAGGTGAACAGCCTCCCGCGAAGGTCCGCATTGTCGGGGAAACCATTAGCGGCGAAGACGGATATGGAAGGAGCCGAATCACCGGAGGCCGATGCGGCCGTCAGGGCCCAAAAAGCCGACATTGCTAAAGCGATGAGTAAGAGGTTTGGTCTACGCAACTTTTTGTCTCCGAATCTGCGCCCGGCGGGCGGGATATTTGCCTGACTGTGTAAGCCATTCCACTGCCGAATTATATCACGCTTTTTCCCGGATTGGCCAGTCTATCAATATTCCGTAATTCCTTATTAAGATTTTCGTCTGGAAGACCCATCTATTAACTCCCGGCGGCCTTGCATGCTAGATTCGAAGCGAATGAGTACCGCAATGAAGATCGCCGTCGGCCTTTCCGGCGGAGTCGATTCGAGCGTCGCCGCGGCCCTCCTAGCCCAGGAAGGCCATTCGGTCATCGGGATAACGATGAAAATCTGGAACAATACCTTCTCGGTTCCGGATGGAGCCTCGAAAGCCTGTTTCGGCCCCAACGAGGAAGAAGAGGTCGCGGTATGCGAGACGCTCTGCCGGAAGCTGGGAATCGAATATCGGGCCATCGACCTTTCGGCCGAGTACGAGGAGAGAGTGCTTAATTACTTTCGCAGGGAGTATTTGGGAGGAAGGACGCCGAATCCCTGCATAAGGTGCAATAACGAGATTAAATTCGGCTTCTTGATCGAGCGCGCCCATGCCCTCGGTCTAGACTTCGATTATTTCGCGACCGGACATTACGCAAGGATTTCCAGAGCGGCATCGGGTTTGGTCCGCCTACGCGCCGCTCTCGATCAGGGCAAGGACCAAAGCTACTTTCTCTATCGCTTGGGTCCCGAGAGATTGCCGCGGGTTCTATTCCCCCTCGGCGAGTTGACGAAAGGTCAAGTTCGGGACAAGGCCCGCGCACTGGGCCTCGAGGTCGCCGAAAAGCCCGAGAGCCAGGATTTCATCGCCGGAGGGGACTACTCGACGCTATTCGCCGCAAAGGCACCTGAAAGCGGGGATATCGTCGACGCCGACGGCAAGATGCTCGGCCGTCATCGCGGACTGCCTTATTACACCATAGGCCAGAGACGGGGTTTAGGCCTCGCCGCCTCGGTCGACGCCGGAGGCGGCGATCCGGAGCCTCTCTACGTGATCGCCCTCGATCCCGCGAAGAACCGCGTAATAGTCGGCCGCAACCATGGTCTCTTCGCCGAGGCCCTGATCGCCTCCGATTTCATAACATACCCGCGACCCGACGACGTCGGTCCAGGATACCGAGGCTTCGCCAAGATTCGACAAAACCATAGACCCGTTCCCTGCTCGGTTGAGCCCGGGGCCGATGGCAGTTTCAAGCTGTGTTTCGACGACAGCCAACGAGCGATCGCGCCGGGTCAATCGGTCGTCGTCTACGATGACGAAGGCTTCGTCCTGGGCGGAGGCGTTATCGAAAAGGCCCTTTAGAAAACCTCGATATTCGCATGGGGCTTTCTTTCCTTGACCCCGCAGGATTTACTGGATATAGTTCAAGTACCGGGGGTGCACCGGTCTCGACTCGTGCGGTCCGGATCGCGGGTTGCAGGTGGAGCCGCCGATCTCCTGATTCGGCAAACTCTTAATTGCCAACAACAACGGCAATCTCGCTCTCGCCGCGTAAGCGCCGATAACGACGGGTCCGCGGCCGCGCCGCCTCGAGCGGTCGCAGGGCTCGTAACCAACCGAGGCTCGCGCAGGTTCTTGCCCGAAGGGGCCTGCGGACACTAACCGGGATACGGAAGGGAAGGCGCGTCGATCCGCTAAGCCCTCCCCGACAACTCAAAAGGTCGGACAAACCTGTAGATGCACGTGAT
>CAYNFM010000128.1:0-3038 GCA_964396415.1 uncultured Treponemataceae bacterium
ACGAAGTAGTCGGAGTAGCCGGCCACGCGTACGAGAAGACTCCGATAGTCTTCGGGCCTTTTCTGCGCCTCTCGCAGGGTCGCGGTATCGACGACATTGAACTGGATATGATGGCCGCCCATCCTGAAATACGTTCGTACGAGGCTGGAAAGCTTCTCGATGCCGCCATCGCCAGCGAGGGCGGCGGGCAGGAAGCGCTGGTTGAGGAGGGATCCGCCCGTCCGGGCAACGTCGATCTTAGCGAGGGATTTCGCGACCGCCGTCGGTCCCTTCCGATCGGCTCCCTGAGCGGGCGAGGCGCCGTCGGACTCGGGCATGCGCGCTCGCCTGCCGTCCGGCGTCGCGCCCGTCTTGAGCCCGAAGTATACGTGGCAGGTCGTAGACAGGAGGTTAATGTGGTAGGTCCCGCCGCGAGGGGAACGACGGCCGTCGATGGCCCCGTGCCAGCTTTCGACGACGCGCTTCGCGATGGAGTCGGCCCGGTCGTCGTCGTTCCCGAAGCGCGGAGTCTTGTTGGACACGAGGAGCCTCAGATCCTCTCTGCCAGACCAGTCCGAGGCGAGGGCCTCCGATAGCTCCTTCCACGCCACGTCGCGCCTCTCGTAGACATGGGTCCTTATGGCCGAGAGCGAGTCCGTCGTCGTGCCGAGGCCGCAGCACTGTATGTAGTCGGTGTTGTAGCGGGCGCCGCCGTCGTAATAGTCCTTGCCTTGGGCTATGCAATCCGCGACCAGGGCCGAGAGGAAGGGCGCGGGCGCGTATTCGGCGTACATGCGGTCGAGATAGTTGGACACGCGCGCCTTGACGTCCACGACATAGGCCAGCTGTGCCTCGTAGGCCGAGTACAGGTCCTCGAATCCGGCGAAGCCTTCCGGCCTGCCGGTCCTCGGGCCTATCGCCTTTCCGGTCGCGGGGTCGACGCCGTCGTTCAACGCGAGCTCGAGTATCTTGGGCGAATTGAGGTAGCCGTGCAGGAGGTAGGCCTCCTTGCCGAAGCATCCGGTCTCGACGCAGCCGGACGTTCCGCCGCCGCGCGCGTCCTCGATGCGCTTACCCATGCCGACCTGGGCCATGACGACTTCGTCGGCGTTGAAGAGCGAGGGATAGCCCGAGCCGCGGCGCGCGACTTCGGCGGCGGCCCTGAGGAGGCGCTCGGGCGTCCTCGCGCTCAATTGGAGGTTGGCCTGGGGCTGGAGGAGCTGGAGCTCGTCGAGGACCTCGAGGGCGATATAGGACAGCTCGCTCGATCCGTCCGTTCCGTCGGCCGCCAGGCCTCCGAGATTGATGTTGGTGAAGTCGTTGTATGTCCCGCTCTCGGCCGCGGTGACGCCTACCTTGGGAGGAGCCGGCGTGTTGTTGACCTTGATCCAGAAGCAGGAAAGGAGCTCCTTGGCCCGCTCGCGGTCCAAGGAGCCCTCGGCGACCCCGCGCTCGTAGAAGGGCGCGAGGTGCTGATCGAGATGGCCGGGGCTCATGGCGTCCCAGCCGTTGAGCTCGGTGATCGTGCCGAGGTGGGCGAACCAGTAGGTCTGGAGAGCCTCCCAGAAATCGCGCGGCGCCTCGGCGGGAACGCGCTCGCAGACTTCGGCTATCCGGCGCAGCTCGGCCCTGCGCCCTTCGTCGCGCTCCGCGGCGGCCAGGGTCCCGGCAAGGGCCGCGTGGCGGCGCGCGAGGATGATCGCTCCCTCGCAGGCTATGTCCATCGCCTTGAGCTCCTCGTCCTTGGCCAAGGCGGCGGGATCGCTTCCCCAATCGATGGCCGCGCGGGAGGCGGCTATCTCGGCCCTCCGCGCGTTCAGGCCCTTGCGGTAGATCGAATCGTCGAGGCTGGTGTGCCCGGGGGCGCGCTGCTCCATGAACTCGGTGAAGAGCCCGGCGTCGTAGAGCAGCTTCCAGTCCTCGGCTATCTCGGCGAAGGCGCGGTCGCGCATGCTCCTCCCGCGCCAATAAGGTATCACGAGCTCGCGATAGACGGCCGCGTCGGCCTCCGGCACGGAGTAGCTCGTCATCGGCCTCGAATCGAGGACGCGGAGGTCCTCCTCCGAATGGCAGGTAAGCTCGGGATAGGTGGAGACGGCCTTGGGCCGCGGTCCCCTCTCGCCGACGATGAGCTCGCCCGTCCCCATGTAGATAACCTTTTTCTCGCAGATATTGCGGAAGTTCATCGCGCGGAGGACCGGCGTCGAGACGCGCCCGAGCCATCGTCCATAGAACTCGGTCGTGAGCGCGGCTCGCTCGGCCGAAAAGCTCGGCCTAAGGGAAAAGCTCTCCTCGCGCAGGCGTTTGACCCTTTCGTTCATCTCAACCTCCGATCGTCACGGCCAGGCCGGCCTTCTCGAGGATCAGGGCGGCTTCTCGGGCGGCATCCGGCGTCGGTGCCCGAGCGTCGCCCATGGGGTAGGCCCAGCCGCGAAGGGCGTACTTGCCCCTTCCCGCGTCGTGGTAGGGAAGCAGATGCGTCGAGACGCCGGTCCCCAGAGACGACGCGACGCGGGCGATGCCCTCGAGCTCGGCCCGCGAGTCGTTGATGCCGGGAATCAGCGGCACGCGGAGGGCGATGCGCGCGCCCGACGCGGCCAGAGCCGCGAGGTTGGCGATGATCGCCTCGCAGGGGACGCCCGTCGCGTCCTCGTGCCTCGCATCGTTCGCGGACTTCAGGTCGAAGAGCACGAGGTCGGCGAGCCTGCCCGCCTCGAGGACGATCTCTCGGCCCGCCCAGCCGGAGGTATCGAGGGCGCTACGTATGCCCTCGGCCCTGCAGGCCCGCAGGAGATCGAGGAGGAATTCGGGCTGAGCCAGAGGCTCGCCGCCCGAAAAGGTCGCCCCGCCCCCGGAGTCCTCGTAGAAGGGTATGTCCTCGCGGATGACGGCCATGGTCTCCTCGACGCTCATCCTGCGCCCGACGACCTGGATGGCCTCGGCGGGGCAGGCTTCGGCGCAGGCTCCGAAAGGCTCGCAGGCCGAGCAGGGGGCGGAGCCCGCGTCTTCCCTCGGGTCCAGGCCCAGGGGACAGGCCCGCGCGCATGCGTCGCATGTCT
>CAYNFM010000128.1:3138-8446 GCA_964396415.1 uncultured Treponemataceae bacterium
TCGGGGCGCCTCAGTATTTCCGGCTCCCGCGAGAGGCCCTCGGGGTTGTGGCACCAAAGGCAGCGCAGGGGGCAGCCCTTGAGGAAGACGGCCGTCCTTATGCCCGGGCCGTCGTGGATGGAATACTTGCGTATGTCGAAGACCGTCCCCGAGCTCATCGTCCCGGGCCGCCCGCGGCGAAGTAGTAGGTGCGGATATAGCGTTCCTGTACCTCGAAATTCCAATGCACGTCCCGTATATAGGCGGCCGCGCCCTTGAAGTCGCCCGAGCGCAACCTCGCCGTGATTCCGGCGTGCTCGGCAGTCGAATCGAGTTCCCACTCCTTTACGTACTCGGAGCGGCGCGGGAAATCGTAGAGCCTCTCCTTGAGGATATGCACGTCGCGAACGAGATCCTCGTTGTCGGACAGGTCGAGATACACGTCGTGAAAGGCGAGATTGGCCGAATAGTAGGCGTCGAAATCGTCGGCGGCGAGGGATTTCGCCATCGTTTCGCGGAAGGCGTCCATGCGATCGGCGTCGGAAGCGCGGAAGCGGAGGGCCATCCGCTCGACCACCGATGCCTCGAGGGCTCCGAGTATCTGATAGATATCGCGAATATCCGCCAAATCGAGGTTTCGTACCATGACCCCCCTGCGGGGATACACGATAACGAAGCCCTCGAGCTCGAGTCGAATCATAGCGTCCCGAAGGGGAGTCCGGCTCATCCCGAGCTCGCGACCCAAGGCAGAGAGGTCGATGAACTGCCCCGGCCGTATCATGCCCGAGTTCAGGCGCCGTTTGAGATCCTCGTAAACGATGGCAGAAAGGGAGGTAATGTCGAGTTCGAGCTTATCGTCCGTACTCATCGCGCCGAATATACCACTGATATATCAGCTACGCAATGGCTGCTCGCCGATGACCGGCGTTGCGAAGTCCTCAGCCTTTCAGGAATTCCCTTATGCACTCGACGACCAGGGCATGATCCTCCTCCTGAGGCAGGCCCGAGACGGTGATCGTCCCTACGAGGCCGGTACCCTCGACGAATACGGGAAAGGCGCCGCCGTGAGCCGAATACTCGAGCGGATCCACGAAGTGCTTTTCTCCGAGGCTCATCCCCGCCAGCTTGAGCCGTACGCCTATAAGGAAGGAGGAATGACCGAAGCGCTCGGCCGCCCGGCCCTTGCGGAGAGTCCACTGGTCGTTGTCGGTCGTGGTTCCTTCAAGGGCGCAATGGAAGAGCTGCTGGCCCGCGCGACGGATATCCACCGTGATCGCCTGGCCGCGCGAGCGGGCCCTTTCCGTGATCGCCGCGCCGAGGGCTATCGCCTCGGTATTCGAGAAGCTCGGGAAACGGAGCTCGGCCTCCTGGGCCTCCAGTTCGGCAATTAATGTCTCGAGCTCCGTCCTGTCCATCGTCTGCCTCCCGTCATCGCGGCGATATCGGCCTCAGCTTCGCCCATCCTCATTATACCCTACCTTCCCGCGAGGATGCCAGCGAGCCCGGCTAAAGGAAGTCGGGCATCGTCGACCCGCGGCGCGTCTTCTCAGGCCGAGATGGCCGGGCCTTCGAGCAGAGCCGAGACTCCGCTCTCGGCTCTGCCCGCCGGGATCGAGACGGGCCTTCGGCGCGGCCCGCGTCGGCTCCCGACTCGAGGGGCTTCATGCGTCGACGTGTCCCCGGTCTTGAAAAAGGCGATGGCTCCGCTGAGGAGCTCGGCCTGTCCCGCGAGCTCTTCGGCGGTGCTCGCGAGCTCCTCGGCGATCGTCGAATTGCGCTGGACTATCTCGTCGAGCTGCTGGATCGCGGTCGCGATCTGCTCGGTCCCGGCGGATTGCTCCCGAGTCGCGCTCGCGATCTCTTCCGCGAGATCCGCGGTCTTGCGCATATCGGGCAATAGGCTTTCCAACCTTTGCCCCGCCTCCTCGGCCCTGTCCACGCTCAGGCCGGCGAGCCCGGTAATCTCGCGCGCCGCCTCGGCGCTGCGCTCCGCGAGCTTGCGCACCTCGCTGGCGACGACGGCGAAGCCCTTGCCGGACTCCCCCGCGCGCGCGGCCTCGATGGCCGCATTGAGCGCGAGGAGATTCGTCTGTCTCGCGATCTCCTCCACGATGACTATTCGTTTCGCGATATCCCGCATGTGGATGGCCGTCTCCCTGACTACGGAGCCCGAACCCTCCGCTTCCAGGCCGGCCTTCTTGGCCAGTCGGTCCGCGCCGCCGGAGGAATCGGCATTCTGCCTGGCCGACGAGGCGAGTTCCTCGGCCGAGGAGGACAGCTCCTCGACGCCCGCCGCCTGCTCGCTGGCGCCGCTCGAGACGCTCTCGGCCGTGGCCGAGAGCTCCTCGGCGCCGGCCGAGACCATCGAAGCGGCCTCGGCGATCCGGCCGACTATCGCGCCGAGGGTTTCCCTCGTCGTCTTCACCGCGTTCACCGCCAGGCCTATCTCGTCCGTCCTGCGGCTGGCCTTCGCCAGCTTTCCGGCCATCGCCGGGTCCTCACGCAGCTCGCCCAAGGAGAGACGCTCGATGGTCGCCGTGACGACCATCACCGGGCCGGTGATGTTCCTTCCGAGCAGGATCGATGCGAGGACCGCGAGCCCGAGAGCCAGGACGAAGACGACGATCAGGCTCCGCACGAGCGCAGCCGCGGTCTCGTTCAGCTCTTTCGTCGGGATGGTGACGCCGATTCTCCATTCGGGCACGCCCGGCACGGCCTTGGCGAACATGGTGATAGCCGTGCCGTCGGGCTTGAAGTAATGCGTTGTCGCGGAATCGGCGGCGAGGGCGGCCCGACCGGCGGCCTCGAGTCCCACCCAACCGTCCTTGGCCGAGTCGAGAGTATCGAGCTTGAGGACGTAGTCCCGGTTACGGTGCGCGATGATATATCCGCGCCGGTCCATGATGTAGGCATAGCCGTTTTCGCCCATCGTGATGCCCGACACGTAGGCGCTGAAGTACTCGAGCAAGACGGTCGCGGCGACGATGCCCTCGACTTTTCCGTCCGCTCCCGCGAAGGAACGCGCCAGGACGATTACCGCTTTCCCGTCCACTCTCGATATCAGGCCGTCGGACACCGCTCGCGTCTTGCCCTCCTCCATGATCGCCTTGAAATAGTCCCTGTCGGCGATATTCCCGGAGGCGCCCTCCGATGTGTAGAAGCGGCCCGAGCGGTCGGCCCATAGGACGAACTGAATCTGGGGAGGCAGGTTCGCCTTCTGGCTTCGGATGAAGGAGTCGATCGCCGCCTGGTCCTTAGCCATGCCGGCGCCTTTAGCGATGAAATCGAGCTGAAGGAAGGAGTTCTCGGCGAGCCGCCCCAGCTCGGCGGCCCTCGCCTCGACGATCGCTTTCGCGTCGCGGGCTGTCAGGTCGGCGGTCGCGCCGTGGGCGACCAGGGAGACGCTGACCGCGGAGGCGGCCAGGATGGCGGCGACGAGAGTCGTCACCACGAGCGCAACTCTCGTCGCGAGATGAGTGCGTTTTGCAGCCATGGGAATCCCCTTTTTTTCGATCGGCCAGATGGAACCGCCCCCCCTTCGGAGAGGGAAAGGCGCGTGGGGACTGAAACGCGACCGTCGCGTAGTCCCGCGGCTCATGCTTGCGAAGCTCGTTCCGCCGACGCCGATCGGGAAGAGAAGCGAAGATGTCGAAGCTGGTCGATCCGGGACAGGGTTTACGCTATATCGACAAGCTTAAGGAAGGGTTTTGATTTGTCAACACGTAAGACGAAAAGTAAGGCATTTCGAATCTCTAAGCCTGAATGCGCTCTACCGAAAGGCAACGCTTCGTCTCTCCGTCGATGGTGAACAGGGCTCCGGAGATCGAGGCCTCGCCCTCGGCCGACTCCATCTTGATCGGCATCTGGGTAAGCCCTCTCCTCACGCAAATGTCGATCCTTACGCCGATAACGGAATCGACGGGACCGCTCATCCCGATATCCGTGATATACCCCGTTCCTTTGGGCAGGATGCGCTCGTCGGCCGTCTGGACATGGGTATGGGTGCCCGCTACCGCGGCCACCCTCCCGTCGAGATAGAAGCCGAGGGCTTCCTTCTCGTCGACGGATTCGGCGTGGAAGTCCACGAGGACTATCGCCTCGGGCGCCGCGGCGGAAATAGCCTCGAGCGCGGCGTCGGCCCCGCGAAAAGGGCAGTCGATGGGCGTCATGCCCTCGCGGCCCTGCAGGTTGAGCACTGCCCAAATCGCGCCTCCTGCCTCGAGGATGGCCGATCCGATACCCGGCGCGCCGGGAGGGTAGTTGGCCGGCCTGAGGAGGCGAGGAGTCGCGGCTAGAAGCTCGGAGGAGCCGGAACGCTCCCACACGTGGTTGCCCGTCGTGATTACCTGGACCCCGATGGAGAAGAGCCTGTCCGCCTCCTCCTTGCCTATGCCGAAGCCGCCCTGGGCGTTCTCGCCGTTCGCGATCACGATATCCGCCCGCGTCGAGCGGGCGAGGGGGCCCAATCCGGCGAAGAGGGCCTTCAAGCCCGGCTGGCCGATCACGTCCCCTATCATCAAGGCCCTGACTATCTTGGCCATGCTACCGCTCCTGAAAGGCATAAAGCGATTTTAACAGATAGCGGCGAATCCTTCGCGTATCCCGATTCGTTTTCGTCCTCCGCGTTCTCCGTGTACCCGCGCGCTACTGTATCTTCCCGGCCCCGGCAATGAAAAGGCCGTCCGGATGAACCGGGCGGCCTTGGCCTCGCCGGACGGCATGGGTCCCTAGCGCGCGTATTCCACTATGCGCGTCTCGCGAATGATCGTCACCTTGATCCTTCCGGGATAACGGAGGTCGCTCTCGATCTTCTTGGCTATGCTCTTGCAAAGCTCCTTCGCCTGATCGTCCGAGACCTGCTCGTTGTTGACGAGTATTCGAAGCTCGCGCCCGGCCTGGATGGCGTAGGCTTTGTCGACACCGGAAAAGCTCTCGGCGATATTCTCGAGGTTCTCGAGCCTCTTGATGTAGTTGTCCAAGGTCTCCCGCCGGGCGCCGGGGCGGGCGGCCGAGATCGCGTCCGCGATCTGCACGATCACGCTCTCGATGCAGCTCGGCTCCACGTCGTTGTGGTGGGCGCCGATGGCATTGACGATTCGCGGGTCTTCGCCTAGCTTGCGCACGAGCTCCATGCCGATTTCGGCGTGGTTCTGGTCGCCGTCCGTCTCGATACCCTTGCCGATGTCGTGAAGGAGGGCGCCGCGCTTCGCGATCTCGCGATTCGCGCCTATCTCCGCGGCGAGCATCCCCGCGATCACGGCCACTTCCTTGGAGTGGGCGAGGACGTTCTGGCCATAGCTCGTGCGGTAGTGGAGGCGACCCAGGGCCT